>DJSQ01000002.1:1646-14832 GCA_002438075.1 Clostridiales bacterium UBA6330 | reverse complement strand
TCCCTCCAAGGTCTTTCCTTATCTCCCCGCATCAAACAGGTTCGCCGAATGTGTCGGGGTGGGCGGGGTCGAATTGCTCGTTTGCCCACATTACCGTTATCAGGTCCTCCGTGTCGGAAAGGTTGATGATGTTGTGCGTGTAGCCGGGGAGCATATGAACCGCCTCGAGCTTCTCGCCCGAGACTTCAAACCGCAGAACCTCGTCCGAGCCGATTCTGCGCTCCTCAATCATGCCGTGACCCGATACCACAATGAAAAACTCCCACTTCGAGTTGTGCCAGTGCTGTCCCTTCGTAATCCCGGGCTTGGAAATGTTGACACTCACCTGCCCGCATTTCTCGGTTTTCAAAAGCTCCGTAAAGCTCCCCCGCGCGTCAACGTTCATCTTCAGCGGGAACGCCACCTTCTCCTGCGGCAGATAGGACAGATACATCGAGTACAGCTTCTTCTCAAAGCTCCCGTTCGGAATCTCGGGAATCACCAGCGTCCGCGGCTGGTCGCGGAACTTTTGCAAGCACTCCACAATGTACCCCAGCGTTGCCCTGTGCGTCACGGGCGCGGCGCAGTACCTGCCGCCATCGGTCGGAACCGCGTTCACACCGTCAAATTTACAACGGTGCTCCCGCCCCTCCAGCGCATCGAATAATTCTTCCACCAGATCGTCAATGAACAATAGCTCCAATTCCACCGACGGGTCGTTGACCGTAATCGGCAGATCGTGCGCAATGTTGTTGCAGAAGGTCGCAACCGCGCTGTTATAGTTCGGTCGCGCCCACTTGCCCGCAAGGTTCGGGAAACGGTAAACCAACACCTTCGCACCCGTCTCCTCCCCGTAGGCAAATACCAAATCCTCCCCCGCCTTCTTGCTCCTGCCGTAGTCACCGTCGTAGCGCCCGATGCAGGTCGCCTGAATCGAGGAGGAAATCATCACGGGGCACTTGTTCCCGTGCTTTTTCAGCGTGTCCAGAAGCACGGACGTAAAGCCGAAATTGCCCGCGCGGAATTCGGCGGGGTCCTTCGGGCGGTTCACCCCCGCAAGGTGGAACACGAAATCCGCCTTCGCGCAGAATTCGTCCAGCTCCTCCGCCGTGCTGTCGATGTCGTATTCGTAAATTCCCTCGATTCGGAGGCTCGGTCTTGTGCGGTTCTTGCCGTCGCGCAGATTCTTCAGATTCTCGCAGAGATTCCGCCCGACAAAGCCCCTTGCACCCGTTACCAGTATGTTCATTGCTCTTTTCTCCAGACCATCTTATTGACCACGCCCGTGTAGGACTGAATGATTTTGACCACCTTCGTGGAGACATTCTCCTCCACATAATCGGGCACGGGAATGCCGTAGTCGCCGTTTCGGTTCATCTCCACCGCCGTGTCGACCGACTGAAGCAAGCCCTTCTCGTCAATGCCCGAGAGGATGAAGCACGCCTTGTCCAGCGCCTCGGGGCGCTCGGTCGAGGTACGGATGCAGACTGCGGGGAAGGGATGTCCGATAGACGTGAAAAAGCTACTCTCCTCGGGGAGCGTGCCGCTGTCGGATACCACGCAGAAGGCGTTCATCTGGAGACAGTTGTAGTCGTGGAAGCCGAGCGGCTCGTGTTGGATAACGCGGCGGTCCAGCTTGAAGCCGCTCGTCTCCAGCCGCTTGCGGCTGCGCGGATGGCAGGAATACAGAATGGGCATATCGTACTTTTCCGCCATTTTGTTGATTGCCGTAAACAGGCTTGTGAAGTTCTTCTCGGTGTCGATATTCTCCTCGCGGTGCGCGGAAAGCAGGATATACTTCCCCTTCTCCAGCCCGAGGCGGGCGTGAATGTCGCTCGCTTCCATCTCGGCAAGGTTGTTCCGCAGCACCTCCGCCATCGGGGAGCCCGTAACATAGGTGCGTTCCTTCGGCAGTCCGCAGTCGGCAAGATAGCGCCGCGCGTGCTCGGAATACGCCATGTTGACATCCGAAATGATGTCCACAATGCGGCGATTGGTCTCCTCGGGCAGGCATTCGTCCTTGCAACGGTTGCCCGCTTCCATGTGGAAAATCGGAATATGCAGCCGCTTCGCCCCGATGACAGACAGGCAGGAGTTGGTGTCACCCAGAACCAACACCGCATCGGGCTTGATTTCCGCCATGAGCGTGTAGGACTTCGCAATGATGTTCCCGCAGGTCTCCCCGAGGTTCGAGCCGACCGCGTCGAGGTAAACCTCGGGGTCCGCCAGCTTCAGGTCCTTGAAGAATACCCCGTTGAGGTTGTAATCGTAGTTCTGCCCCGTGTGGGCAAGGAGCGTATCAAAATATCTGCGGCACTTGGTAATCACGGCGGAAAGGCGGATGATTTCGGGACGGGTCCCCACGATAATCAACAGCTTCAGCCTGCCGTTTTCCTGCCACTTCACATTCTCAAACATTTATTTTCCCACCTTTGCAAGCTCTTCCTGAATGTAGGCAAGTGAAGCAATCTTCGCTTTGGTCTCCTCCACATCCAGCAGACGCGTGTTGTTGGAGTTGAACTCGGTCAGCACGTTGCGCTTCTCGTCACCCTCCTTGAAGTACTTGTCGTAATTCAACCCGCGGTTGTCGGCGGGGACGCGGTAGAAGTTGCCCATATCAACCGCCTTCGCGCACTCCTCGTTGGTCAGAAGCGTTTCGTACATCTTCTCGCCGTGGCGGATGCCGATGACCTTGATGTCCTCCTTCTTGCCGCCGAACAGCTCGCAGACCGCCTGTGCCTGCGTGCCGATGGTGCAGGCGGGTGCCTTCTGAATCAGCAGGTCGCCATTCTCGCCGTGCTCAAAGGCAAAGAGCACGAGGTCGACCGCCTCCTCCAGAGACATGATGAAGCGGGTCATCTTCGGCTCGGTGATGGTGATGGGGTTGCCGTTTTTGATTTGATCAATCCAGAGCGGAATGACCGAGCCTCTGGAGCACATGACGTTGCCGTAGCGGGTGCAGCAGATTTTGGTCTTGCCCGAATTGCGGGACTTCGCCACCGCGACCTTCTCCTCAATCGCCTTGGTAATGCCCATGGCGTTGATCGGGTACGCCGCCTTGTCGGTGGAGAGGCAAATCACGCACTCCACACCCGCCTCGATTGCGGCGGTCAGCACGTTGTCGGTGCCGATGACGTTGGTGCGGACGGCTTCCATCGGGAAGAACTCGCAGGACGGGACCTGCTTGAGCGCCGCCGCGTGGAAAATATAGTCCACGCCGTACATCGCACTGCGGCAGGATTGCAGGTCGCGCACGTCACCGATATAGAACTTGATTTTGTCCGCCACCTCGGGCATCTTCGCCTGAAACTCGTGGCGCATATCGTCCTGCTTCTTCTCATCGCGGGAGAAAATGCGGATTTCGCCGATGTCCGTGCGAAGGAAGCGGTTCAGGACCGCATTGCCGAACGAACCGGTCCCGCCTGTGATTAAAAGGGTTTTGTTTTGGAATAATGACATGGTTTGCTCCTCTTTTCTGTTAATCTTCTTTTGGGTCATCCAGATACGCAACAAATGAATGATGCGTCACGCGCTCGTTTTCGGGCGGAAGCTGCATATAGTCGCCGTAGTAGCAGGTCAGCCATTCGTCCCAGCCGATGGGCGCTTTATATTGCTTGCCTTCAAATTCCACCTCGACAAAGGAATCGAATACCCTGCGGTCGCACATCATACGGGAATATCCCGTGAAGTCCCCCACCCGCTTCGTGTCCACTTTGGCAAAGCGCGTTGCGTTGTCAATCATTTCCTGCACCGTCACGTTCGGGCGGAACAGCCGATAGGCGAGCTTCCGCATGCCGCGCAGGACTTTGGTCACAGGACCGCCAAAGGTCCTGTCGTGCCGAATGGAATAGATTTTCCGCAATTCGTTCCGCCTGTCAAACATTTCGTTCGCCGCCGCATCGTCATCCGGTGCGCGGTCGTAGGGGAAAATGTCGATGTTGACCGCCATTTTGCTGCCCCGCTCGTCCGGCTCGTACAGCACCGTGGTCGTATCGCAGACCTTTGCAAACGGAAGCCCGAAGCTCGGGTCCTGCGCAAGGCTCAACACGCGGTAGCGGTCATTGGTTTCATTGAAAACCGACAGAAACCGCTCGTAATCCTCCCGCAGCATTCCGATGTCGATATCGTCGTCCCACGGGATATACCCCTTGTGGCGAATCGCGCCCAACAGCGTTCCGCTGTCGAGCCAGTAGCGGATTCCGTTCGCATCGCAGAAATCCGTTACCACGTCCATAATTTCAAGCTGAATGCGCTTCAGCTCCTTGTCATCGATTCTTTTCATACGTCCTTCCTTGCTCCGACTGATTCGGAATCGGTTTGCTTTCTTTTGAGTAGCGTTCTGACCGCCCGCACGCAATCGGCGGGGTTCAGGGCTTTGAGCATCAGGCGGTTATTGCCGCGAATCGGCTTGAGAAGAAAGCCGATGATTACGTTGGTAAAGGATTGCGTAATCAGCGAGGCGAGCGCCGCGCCCATAATGCCCATAACGGGAATCAGGAAATAGTTGAGCACCACGTTTGCCGCCGCGCCCGACAGGTTGATAACCCACAGGTATTTCTGCTTGCCCTCCGCAAGAATCCAGATGTTCCGCACCGAGCCGATATAGGAAAATGTGGTATACCACACAACCAGCCGCAGAACATTCACGCTCGGTGCGTAGTCCGCACCGTACAGGATTCTGACAATCAGCCCCGAGAATGCCGTGATGAACACGCTTTGCAGGAGCGACAGATAGATGATGATGCTGTAGAGCCTGCACACATCCTTTTCGTACCGCTCCTCGTTGTTCTTCTTATCATCAAAAATCATCGGGCGGAAGGAATCGATGATCGCCGAAAACACAAACGCCGTCATGCTCGCGCAGGTGACAGCCGCCGAATAGTAGCCCGTTGCCGCATCGTCAATCATCAGCTTGAGCATGATGCGGTCGGTCTGTGCAAAGATTGCGACCATCATCTCGGGGATAATGTAATAGCGGCTTTTTTTCAGCAGTCGCTTCGCCGTTTCCCACGAGAACAGGAGCTTTGCTCCGCCCACCCGCCGATAGACGAAAAAGAGGCAGATTGCAATCACCATGTAGTCCAGTGCGTTGGAGACCGCGAACCAGTACACGCTCTTTCCCGTTGCCAGCAGGAATATCTTATAGCCCGAAACAATCACATAAGAAAACAGCGCGACGATGGACGAATATTTGGACAACAGCTTTGCCTGAAACCAGTAAATCATGATTTCAAGGCTCTGGAAAATCAGAAGCGAGCTGTAGAGCAGACAGACCAACAGGGTATCCCGCTCTCCGAAGTTCGCAATCGAGACAAACGCAGCCACACCGCCGATGCAAAGCAGAGAGGAGCAAAAGGTCAGAAGGATTGAGGTTCCGAGAATCTCCCCCTCCCGCTCGGGATGCGTGACCAGCTCCCGCACCAGCACGCCCGTCAGTCCCAGATACATAATCGGTGCAACGAAGGACACAATGGACGCGGCATAGTTGATCAGCCCGAAGCCGGATGGTCCCAGAAAGCGCGCAGTCAGCATGGAAATCACCAGCGCCAGCAACGATTTGACCAGCTGGATGCCGATGAGCCACGACGCGTTTTTCACTACCTTACTTCTGTTCATTTACGGTTTCGTAAAGCCTCACATATTCCATAAATTTTTCGTTTCGGTCAAATTCCCGAGCCCTCCTCAGGCAAGACTTAGGCGGGTACGGCTTTTCCGTGCAGACCCGCACAATTTCCCGCTCCAGTGCATCCACATCGTCCTTCGGGACCACACTGCCGCAGGTCGCATCGGGGATTTCGGGGCTTCCGCCCGTGCGGAAGGTCACAACAGGGGTCCCGCAGGCGAGCGCCTCCATGTTGACCGTGGGATAATTCTCCTCCCGCGTTGGATTCACGAACAGGTCCGCCGCCGTGTAGATTTCGGCAAGCTCGGTTTGGTTCTGTGTACGGTGGACGGTCAGAATCCCCTCGGGCAGACTGCGGTCCACCTCGTCGTTCGTTCCCACCAGCACAATCCGATACTGCGCGGGGTCCAGTCTGCGATACAGCTCCGCGAACACGTCCGCGCCCTTGCGGGGGCCCCAGTCAAACGCAACACCGAGAAGCAGGAAACAATCCGCGGGAATTCCATGCTTCGCGCGGAAATCCGAGGCGGTCGGCTTGAACACCGAAAGGTCGATTCCGTTGCGGATGACCCGAACGGGGTACTCCCCCAGATAGGATTGCTTCACCAGCCCCGCCAGCCACTCGGACGGCGTGACCACGGTCAGGTTGCTCACGCCGCAAAACCACTTCTTTTTCCTGCGGTGCATTTTCCCCGCGTTGTCGGTCAGGCTCTCGGGATAGCGCCGATGGAGCGAGCACCCCCGACAGTCGGTTTTCCATTTGTCGCACCCCGCCATGTCAAAATACGGGCAGTGCCCCGTAAACGCCCAGCAGTCATGCAGGGTCCAGACCACGGGAATGTTTTCCTTTTTGATATATCGGAACAGCATCGGCAGGTTGATATACCAGCTGTGCAGGTTGTGCAGATGAATCACATCGGGCTTCAGCTTCCGCAGCCTGCGAATCAGGCGCGCGGTCCCGAACGCGGTAAAATGCCCCTCCAGCCCCGTCAGTCTGCTCAAAAAATGGTGCAGACCGTTTTCGAGAAAGGACCCCACGTAAAGGTGCTTGGCGTGCTTCGGGGTCTGCTTGCCCCTCCACCTCCGCGAAACGGTGTAGACCGAGAAGCCGTTCTTCTCTCCGCAATCCGCGATTTGGAGCATGATATTCCCCGTACTGCCGTAATCCGAGGTGTTGATTTCCACAACGGTTTTCCCCATTCGCTCTCCCTTCACTCCGTGCAAGCCTCCGAACAGCCGCTTGCCGCCGCCAGAATTTCGCGGCACGCCTCGCTGTTTTTCGCCTCGTCATGGCACCGCCTTGCAACCGCCAGCGCATTCCGTGCGGTCTCCTCGCGCAATGCCCGATTTCCCAGCGCCTCCTCCAGCCGCCCCCGCAGGTCCTCCCGCGCGGTGGCACAGATGGCGCAATTGTTTTCGGTCAGGTGCCGCATGGATGCCACGCAGTCGGGACCGTATGCAAACAGGCAAATCCCGCTTGCAAGGCTGTTTGCAATCTTGGTGGAGACCGAGTATTTCACCTCGTCGATGTCCGCCTCGTCAAAGGCTTCCGTGTGCACAAGCAGCTGTGCCGCGTGGAAGGTCCTGTCGAACTCCGCGCCCGAGACAAAGCCCATCAGACGGATCGATGCGTGCTTTCCGAGCTCCGCAAGAATCGCCTCGTCCTTCTCGCCCGTATAGATATCCAGCGTGTAGCCTGTCCCCTTTTCGGCATTGATTGCGTCAAGCGCCGCGCCGATTTCCGAGAGTGACCGATATCGCCCGCAACGGACCGCACCCATGTAGGTCAGCCGCTCCGCCGCTTCCGTGTTGCGGACCGTCTCGGCAACGGGATAGTTACTCCCCGTCATCACAACCGTTGCGGGAACGCCGAAGCGCTCGGAATACGCCTGCTCCAGCTCGCGGCAGATGACAATCAGGTGCGACGAGCGCCCGAGCGTTTCTTCCATCTTTTTGCGCAACAGGCGCAGACGCAGATGCTCCAAAGCGCCCTTCCCGCCCTTGACGAAATAGAAATCATCGCAAATATAGGTGACAATGGGTAGCCTATATTTACGCGACAGCTTCAGCGCGATGTCATAAATGAATTTCGCGCTCCCGGGCGCGAGGAAAATACAGGTCGGCTTTTCGCGCTCCACCCACGCCCGCAAATCGCGGTTGAACCAGTGCGCGCATTTCCACATCAGGTCGCGGAGCAGGTAACGGAGCGGTGTTTTGTTCTTGCGGCTCCTGTAGAGCGATTCGTCCCGCTCGGACTCAAACAAACGGCTTTCCGCCCCGCCGACCTCGGCATCCGTCAGCTCTCGCCCCGCGCGGCGGAACAGATAAGACCGCAGAATCTCCTTGTCGGTCATGCGGTAGAAGGACCCGCAAGCCCGCACATCAGGCAGGGACGGATAAATATAGAATTGGCACAGCTCGTCTGGAGAAAATGCGGAGAAGAGGGTCTGCATCGTTTTTCCCATGCTGTCGCAGGTCATGATTGGATTGTGACTGATAATCAGGACTTTCAGCTTGCCGCTCATATTCAGGCTCCTTCGGACCGTTTCCGTCCGCTGTCTGCGGTCCGCTTCGGTTTTTCACATTTTTCACACATATATATTATATCATACCACAAAAGCGCGGATTTGTCAAGTGTATCGGCTATCTTTCCCCGCCGCGGCAGGTCGGACAGGCTGTGCGCGCGGTTGTATTCCTGCATAAAGCATGAATATTATTCACTTTTCATTCGATATAACAAGGTCAGATTTTGCATTGAATTATCCGTTTCGACTTTGCTTTTCTTTGATTTTCTTTTCCGCAATAACATTTTATGTGAAATCCGCACAAATCAAGCCCTGTTCATTCTTGCAATCTGCACATTCCTCACGAAATGAAAAAATATGCAGAAAACCGCTTGACAAATGGAAATTTATGCAGTATAATAGTGCCATACAAAACACATCCCACACGGAGGAACAAAAATCATGAAAAAGCTACTTTCCATCGCACTCGCGGTCTGCATGGCGGCAGGCTGTCTGCTTGCCTTCGCTTCCTGCAAAAAGGTCGAGGAACAAGAAACCCTGACCGTTTACACCGAAGCGGGCTTTGCTCCCTTTGAATACGTCAAGGACGGCAAGATCGTCGGCGTTGACGTTGAAATTATGGAAAAGGTCGGCGAAAAGCTCGGCAAGAAGGTCGTCTTTGAAAACGTCGCATTTGATACCATCGTGGATGCGGTCTCCGCTGGCAAGCTGACCAATGTCGGCGCGGCGGGCATCTCGATTACCGATGCAAGAAAAGAGAAGGTCGACTTCTCCAATGAGTATTACACCGCTTCCCTCTATGTCATCTACCCTGCTGCGGACGCGGCAACCTACGAGAGCAACACCACCGATGATGTGACCGGCGTTTACTGGGACAGCCTCAAGGGAAAGAAGATTGCGGTCCAGAACGGAACCACCGCAGACCTGTTCCTCGGCGATGAGCTGGGCGAGGGCGGAACGCTTGAAGGCTCGAATGCCGCAAAGGTCGGCTTCGATGCACTCGCAACCGCAGTTGAGGACGTCAGCAAGGGAACCGACAGCAACGTGCTGATTATCGATGAGCTCCCCGCAAAGAAGCTGATTGAGGGCAAGAGCAACCTCAAGTGCGCGCCCCTCTACTATCAGGGCGGCGAGGGCGAGAGCGATGAGGCGGCAACCGACACCTACGCAATCTGCGTGACGAAGGGTCAGGACGAGCTGCTGAAAGCCATCAACGAGGTGCTGGCGGAGCTGGGCAAGGACGGCATCGAGGCGCTGGTCAAAAAGCATCTCGGCGTGTAAGTCCCCCGCACACCGAACCGAACACAACATACCGAAAGGAAAAGCGGCACCCGCTTTTCCTTTTTGGGGCTTTTAAGAGGAAGATTTTATGCTGTTTCAGGACATTTGCAAAATCCTTACCGATGCCGAATCCATGGGGTATATGCTCCAAGGCTTCCGCAATACCCTGCTGCTGACCTTTGCTGCCGCCGCAATCGGGCTGGTGCTCGGCTTCACCGTTGCAATCGTCAAAATCTCCGCGCAGGTCAACAAATACATGAAAATCCCCGCGATTCTCTGCAACATCTACACCACGGTCTTTCGCGGCACGCCTGTTGCGCTCCAGCTCTTCATCATGGTGTTTGCGGTCTTTGCAATCCCGGGCTTCAAGCCCTACGCCGCCATTCTGACCTTCGGCATCAACTCGGGCGCGTATGTCTCCGAAAACATCCGCGCGGGCATCTCCTCCGTGGACCCGGGGCAGATGGAGGCGGGACGCGCGCTGGGGCTTTCGTGGCGTTTCACCATGCTCCGCGTCATCCTGCCGCAGGCGGTGAAGAACATCATTCCCGCCATCGGCAACGAGATGATTGCCCTGCTCAAGGAGACCTCCATCATCAGCATGGTGGGCGCAACGGTCGGCTCCCTGACCTTTGACCTCAACGCCGCCTCCAACACGGTGTTCCGCAAAATCCCGAACTACCTCGCCAGCGGTCTGATTGCGGGCGTGTTCTATCTCGCGGTGGTCTACCTGATGGTGTTCCTGATCAAACTGATTGAAAAGAGGATGAAAGCAAGTGATAAGCGTTAAGAATCTATACAAGGACTTCGGAAGCCTGCGCATCCTCAAGGCGGTTTCCTGCGAAGTGAAAAAGGGCGAAAAGGTGGTGCTGATCGGTCCCTCGGGAAGCGGAAAGAGCACCCTGCTCCGCTGTATCAACCAGCTGGAGGCACCGACCTTTGGCGAAATCTGGATGGACGGCAAGCTGTTGACCGCCCCCGACCCCTACCTGCATTTTGATGTCATCCGCCTCTCCAAAACCTACCGCGACCTGACGGCGGCGGGAACCGAGGACATGGCGGCAATTCTGCGCATCAAGGCGGAGGACCTGCTGAAAAAGAAGGAGGGTGCCTCCTATCACGCCGCGCTGAAGCAATACGAAAAGGCGAACCGCATCGACATTGACACCGCGCGGCAAAAGATGGGCATGGTGTTCCAGCACTTCAATCTGTTCAACAATATGACCGTCCTGCAAAACCTGACCTTTGCGCCCGTACAGCTGAAGCTGAAAACCAAAGCCGAAGCCGAGGAGCGCGCGCGGGAGCTGCTCGCACGCATCGGGCTTTCCGATAAGGCGGAGGTCTACCCCGCAACACTCTCGGGCGGACAAAAGCAGCGGATTGCCATCATCCGCGCGCTCGCCATGGAGCCGGAGGTCATGCTCTTTGACGAGCCGACCTCGGCGCTCGACCCCGAAATGGTGGGCGAGGTGCTGGACCTCATCAAAAACCTTGCACATGACGGCATGACGATGGTCATCGTGACCCACGAAATGGGCTTTGCCCGCGAGGTTGCGGACCGCGTGCTCTTCATGGACGGCGGAAACATTGCCGAGGACGGCACCCCCGCCGAGGTCTTTGACCACCCCAAGCTCCCCCGCACGCAGGAGTTCCTGAGCAAGGTTCTGTAAAGGTACGCGGGAGAAGGGCCGGACCAAACAAAAGCAGTGCGGACAAGGTGCTACGATACGGAAATTCATCCGTAATTCGGTGCACATTGTCCGCACTGCTTTTATTGCAGCGTGTAAGCCGACGCAAGCGGTTATCCCCAAAGCATTTTCATACCACGGGAGGTATCCTGCGCATACGTCCGAGCGGAGGCTGAACAGCTTGAGCTTGAGTTTGAGTTTGAGTTTGAGCTTGAGTTTGTGTTTGGGCTTGCCTTCCCCATTCACAATTCCCGTTTGCGTATTTCGTCAAGGTTATCCCAAAAAGCCTCGAACTCCTCCTCCGAAATGGTTCCGTTTCGGATCAGGATGCGATACGGGACGCCCTTCCATTCATAGGCAATCCCCGAATCGGTATAGCCGTTTCGTTCGTAGAATGCCCTGCGCCGCGTTCTCTGCTCGGCATTCGGCGCCGATGGGTCCTCCGCCTCCATATCGAGGATCATCCGGTTTTCGGGATGGCGGTCGGAGATCAGCCGCAGGACCCGCGAGCCGTAGCCGAGGTCACGGAGCTCCTCCGCAATCGCAAGGAATAAAATGTGTGTGATATCTCCGAAGGTGAGCGTTGAATAAAACCCGCAGAAGGTCTCGCCGTCATAGCAGGCAATCAACTCGCTCTCGCCGTTGTGCTTCATCAGGTATTTCACCGGAACCCGCTCCTCCTTCGGAAAAGCGGTCAGGTACAGGTGTCGGAATTTTCGGTAATCTTCAAAGCCTTCTGTTATTTCTCTTTCACTGAGCATAAAATCCTTTCTTCGGGAAATTCCGGAAGCAGGACAGACCGATCATCGTGCAGGCACCATGAAGCCTATACCTCAAAGGTCCCCTTCAGCCTCTCGCAAAAATCTTCAAATGCCCCAATGCTCTCTTCGCTTACAAAGGACTCGGCAAACGCCTTTTCCTCCGCGCGGTAGATTGCATCGAGATATTTTCTTGCATAGGCTCTGCCCGAATCGGTCAGTACAATGTTCATTTCCCGCCGTTTGCCCGGAATCTGTTCGAGTATGACATATCCCTTCTCGATACATTCTTTCGTGATGGTGTTAAAGGTTGTACGCGGGAGCATCCAGTCCTCGCTGATCTGCTTCTGCGAATGGGGGCTTCCGTCGTCAAGCGCGTAAAGCAGGCAGATCATATTGAGCTTCACACCAAGCTTGACAGCCATTCGTTCGTATATCCCGTCAATGCGGTTCACCACGATCATTAACCGACGAATCTGTTCCCGATTCTTCATAAGCACCTCCAAATAATCCGAATTCGTATTTCTATTATAATCCCGTTTCGTATTTTTGTCAAGACGTTTCCGCATAGGTTTACAGCTTGTTTACAAAGCAAGGACCGCATCGCGTCCCCGTCTATCCCAACAGCCGCTTGTAGGTCGTGTCAATCAGGAGCGCGCCGAGCGGGGCAGTCAGGAGGATTGCAAGGACCGCGCAGGTCAGAATCAGATTCCCGCAGGCAAGCCCCGCAGAGAGCGCAATTCCGCCAATCGCCGCCTGTACCGTTGCCTTCGGCAGGTACGCAATCGCGCAGAACAACCGCTCCCGAAAACGGAGCGGGGTCCCGAGGACGCAGACGAATACCCCAACCATGCGGAACAGAAGCGACAGAAGCACAACGGGCAGAAGCCGCGCCCCGAACGAGACCGCATAGGAAAGGTCCACCTGTGCGCCGACAAGGGCGAACAACAGCAGCTCGGCAAAGACCCACAGCTTGCCGAAGCGAGCCGACAAATGCTCCGCCCGCGTCTTGTCGCGGAACCGAAACGCCACGCCGAGGGAAATGACCGCAAGAAGCCCCGAAAACGGGACCGTCTCCGAAATCAGCGTTTCCAATCCGATCAACAGGAACGAAACCGAAAGGAACAGCAACAATTTAACCGTATCCCGCACCGCAACCTTGCGGAGCAGGAGCGTGAACAGCACCCCCGCGAGCGCACCGACCGCAATGCCCGTCAGAATCGACGCGGGCACGCGCCAAAGAATCGAAAAATCGAACTCCCCCGTTCGGTTCATCGCAAGCAGTGCCGTAAACAGCACAATAACGAACACATCGTCGCAGGAAGCCCCCGC
>DJSQ01000002.1:514-1594 GCA_002438075.1 Clostridiales bacterium UBA6330 | reverse complement strand
AGCCCCCGCCGTTATCATCTGCGGAATGCCCTTATCCGTGCCGTACCCCTCCGCCTGCAAGCGAAGCATCCGAGGGACCACCACGGCGGGTGAGACTGCCGCCATCACCGCGCCCATCAATGCCCCCTCTGCGGCGGACAGCCCAAGGAACAGGTGCGCAAACAGCACATACCCCGCAATTTCAAAGCAGGCGGGCAGAAAGCAAAGCAGAATTGCGGGTCGACCGACACGCCGCAGGTCGGATAGGTCCAGCGACAGCCCCGCGCGGGTCAGAATCACAATCAGCGCAAATTGCCGCAGGTCGGAGGAAATCGCAAGCAGGTCGGGCGCAAGCAGCTTCAGCACATACGGGCCCGTCAGAATCCCGCAGAGCAGCATCCCGATCAGGGGCGGCAGGCGCAGACGGCGGAACACAGACCCGAGCAAAAGCGAGCAAAGAATCAGAACGGCAACGGACGAAAGAAAAGACATCTTTTTCTCCTTTCGGGGCAAGCGGAAAACAAAAAAGCCGATGCCCCTGCAAAAATTTGCAGAAGTCATCAGCCTATCGGCGGTTTCGGATTGCTCCGCGGGAGAACTTCATCCCCGTTTCTTACGCTGACAGTATAGCACAAGCAGGCGGATTTGTCAAGTCCAAAACCGAAAATTTTTATGATTCATAACAGCGGCTCCATCCCCGTAACCGTCAGGCGGTCACCCGAGACGCGGAACAGGATATTCCACCCCGCAAAGCTGACCCCGTATTCGCGGGAGGGGTCGTCCTGATAGGATGGGCGCGGGTCATTCTCCAACAGGAGCCGCGCCGAGGTGCGTTTCTCCGCAGGGAGCAGGTCACAAAGCGCGGGCGGGAAGTCCACCTCCAAGCGATGCGCCATAACGGGCTCCGCAAAGCCGCCGCTTGCGTCCGTGTGGCAGTCGGTATAGGGCAGATACGGCTTGATGTCGAGAATCGGGGTCCCGTCCATCAGGTCCGCACCGCCAACGACCAGAACGCTCCCCTGCGTGTCGGTCTCCTCCACCCGAAGCAGACGAACCGAGGACAACCCGATGGGATTGGGACGGAACGGCGAGCGGGAGGCA
>DJSQ01000002.1:237-470 GCA_002438075.1 Clostridiales bacterium UBA6330 | reverse complement strand
CGGAACGGCGAGCGGGAGGCAAACACCCCAACGGGCGTGTTCCCGCCAAGCCGCGGCGGGCGGACCATCGGCTGAAATTTCGCGTCGTGCGGGACGGCGGAAAAGTCCCAGAGGAGCCAGAGGTGCGAAAAGCCCGTGATGCCGCGGAGCGCATCGGGGTTGCGGAACGCGGGCAGAAAAACGATACGCGCCTCCAGCTCGGGCAACAAACCGCTCTGGCGCGGGATGCCGAA
>DJSQ01000002.1:0-146 GCA_002438075.1 Clostridiales bacterium UBA6330 | reverse complement strand
GGACGGCAAACGAAGCCGCCGTCGGACAAAGAACGCTTCATAAACAGCCTCCTCGGGGAATCAACTCCCCTATATTGTAGCCCGAAAGGGACAAAAAGTCAAGAGTGGAAGAAAAAGTTTTGAGAAAAACGGACTTTTTTCAAAAA
>DJSQ01000216.1:5336-5499 GCA_002438075.1 Clostridiales bacterium UBA6330 | reverse complement strand
GCCGCTCCGCTCAGGATGACACGGGGGTGTACCGATTCGTAAGATATAATCCAACGGTTGTTAAAGTTACTTATTACTTATTACTCATTACTTATCGCTTGTTACTTACACCGAAATTGTATCACTCACGCAACAACCAGCCTCCGTGTCATCCTGAGCGGAG
>DJSQ01000216.1:0-5212 GCA_002438075.1 Clostridiales bacterium UBA6330 | reverse complement strand
CGAGTAAGGGCGAGCATCTACAGTCCCCCAACGGGTGTCATGTCAGAGCAAATGCCTCCAGCATTCAGTCACCCCCAAAAAAGGGTCACCGGCAGTCGGAAGCTCGGAGCCCGTGTAAGGTAGCCTTTGTAAATCGGCACCTTTGGAGCACGCCCCAAGATTTTTTGCAGGAAAAACCACGGAAAAATCGCAAAAACGGTTGACAAAGTTCTTTTTTTGGTGTATAATTATATGTATTTGCAGGAATGCGCGGCGGAATGCCGCGATTTTGAGCAATACGGGAAAGGAAACGGGCTGAGGAATGAGCGGCGATTTGTTGAAAATGATTGAAGAAGGAATGCCTTCCTTCTCCAAGGGGCAGAAGCGCATTGCGGAGTATGTCCTGAAGCACTATGATAAAGCGGCTTACCTCACGGCATCCCGCCTGAGCACGCTGGTTGGCGTTTCGGAATCCACGGTGGTCCGCTTTGCGATTGAGCTGGGGTTTGAGGGGTATCCCGAATTTCAGCACTCTCTCAAGGAGCTGATTCGCACGCGGCTGACCTCGTTCCAGCGGATGGAGGTCACAGACCAGATTATCGGCGAGGGAAATGTGGCGGAAAAGGTCCTGCTGTCCGATGCCGAGCGCATCAGGCGGACCTATGAGGAGCTGGACCGCGCGGCGTTTGACGAGGCGGTGAACCGCATTGTCGGCGCGAAAAATATTTACATCCTCGGGGTTCGTTCGTCCTCCTATCTGGCGGGATTTCTGAACCACTGCTTCCGCATGATTTTTGATAACGTCAGATTCGTGCAGACCACCTCGTCCAGCGATCTGTTTGAGCAGATTATGCGGATTGGCGAGGGGGATGTGATGATTGCCATCAGCTTCCCGCGCTACTCCAAGCGGGTTATCAACGCTGTGGAGTATGCGAGAAAGCAGCAGGCGAACATTGTGGCGCTGACCGACAGTCGGCAGTCTCCGCTGGCGGTGTATGCCGACCAGCTGCTTGCCGCACAGAGCGACATGGCATCCTTTGTGGATTCGCTGGTCGCGCCGCTGAGCATCATCAACGCGCTGATTACGGCGGTATCGCGTCGGAAAAAGGACGAGCTGACCGAGCGGCTGCGGGAGCTGGAGGAGATCTGGGACCATTACGATGTCTACGACAAGAAAAATTCCTGACGCGGCAAAGGTCGTGGTCATCGGCGGCGGTGCCGCAGGGATGATGGCGGCGATTACGGCGGCGGATGCGGGCGCGGCGGTTGTTTTACTTGAAAAGAACGACCGACTCGGAAAAAAGCTCCGCATTACGGGCAAGGGTCGCTGTAACCTGACCAACGATTGCGATGGGAACACCTTTCTTACCAACATACCAACCAATCCGCGCTTCCTTTACGGAGCGCTGGCGGGCTTTTCCAACACGGACACCAAGACCTTTTTTGAAGGGCTGGGGGTTCTGCTCAAGACCGAGCGCGGCAACCGCGTGTTTCCGGTCTCCGACCATGCGGGCGATGTTGTTGCCGCGATGGAAAAGAAATGCCGCCAAAGCGGGGTTGAAATCCGACACCTGAGCGCACGCGGCGTTGTGATTGCCGATGGGTGTGTGACGGGGGTCCGGACCTCGGACGGGGAAATCCCCGCAAAAGCCGTGATTGTGGCAACGGGCGGTGCATCCTATCCGCTCACGGGCTCCACGGGAGACGGCTACCGCTTCGCACGCGAGGCGGGACTGACCGTGACGGAGATTCTGCCGTCGCTGGTGCCGCTGACCTCGCACGGGTCGCTGTGCCCCTCCATGCAGGGGCTGTCGCTTCGGAATGTCGGAGTGAAGTTTGTGCGGTCGGAGAGCGGGAAGGTGGTTTACGAGGATTTCGGCGAGCTGATGTTCACGCACTTCGGGGTCACGGGACCAACAGTCCTGTCGGCTTCGGCGCATCTTTCGGACATTCAGCCGAAAAAATACGAGATGCGGATTGACCTCAAGCCCGCATTGGATGAAAAGAAGCTGGACGCGCGGGTGCTGTCCGATTTCGGAAAGTACCGCAACCGCGATTTTGCGAACGCGCTGTGCGACCTGCTGCCGCAGAAAATGATTCCCGCATTCGTCCGTCTGTGCGGCGTGGCGGGGGACAAGAAGGTCAACGCGGTCACGCGGGAGGAACGGGAACGGGTGGTGGAAACGCTGAAATGCTTCTGCGTACCGCTGGACGGCTTCCGCCCGATTGAGGAAGCGATTGTCACGCGCGGCGGGGTCAGCGTCAAGGAGCTGTCACCCAAGACCATGGAAGCGAAATCGGTTCACGGGCTGTATTTCGCGGGCGAGGTGATCGATGTGGACGCGTATACGGGAGGCTTCAACCTCCAGATTGCGTTTTCCACGGGATATGCGGCGGGCAAAAGCGCCGCAAAACAAATACGGGACGAAGAGGAACGGATTTCGGATGAAACGAATTCAGATTGCGATTGACGGACCGAGCGGCGCGGGAAAATCCACCGTCGCGCGGGCATTGGCGCAAAGGCTCGGCATCGTTTACGTGGATACGGGCGCGCTTTACCGCACGGTCGGCTACTACGTCAGACAGCAGGGGGCTGACCCAAAGGACCCCGCGGCGGTCGCGGCGCTTCTGCCGCAGCTTCATCTCGATCTGCGCTATGAGGCGGACGGGACCCAGCAGGTCTATCTGAACGGCGAGGCAATGGGCAATCGGATTCGGACTCCCGAAATGTCGATGTACGCATCGGCTGTGTCGGCGCTCCCCGTTGTGCGGTCCTTCCTGCTGGAAACACAGCGGGAGATTGCAAGACGGAACAGCGTGATTATGGACGGGCGGGACATCGGAACCGTGATTCTGCCGCAGGCGGATGTCAAAATTTTTCTGACCGCCTCCGACGAGTGTCGCGCAAAGCGGCGCTGGGAGGAGCTGAAGCAGAAGGGCATGGAGACCGACTACGAGGAGGTGCTTGCCGATATGCGGCAGAGGGACCGACAGGACAGGGAGCGCGAGATTGCGCCCGCAGTCGCGGCACCCGACGCAACGGTGTTTGACAACTCGTGGATGGACCCCGATACCTGCACCGCCGCACTGCTGCGGCTGATTGAAGAAAAATACGGGCTCGGTGTGATGAAATGAAGATCACCGTTGCCGCGAATGCGGGCTTCTGCTTTGGTGTCAAGCGGGCGACCGACCGATTGGAGGAGGCGCTGGCACAGGCACGGGCGGGAGAGACGATTGCAACGCTGGGGCATCTGATTCACAACGAGGGCTACAATGAAGGTCTGCGGCGGCGCGGCGTTCTGACCGTGACCGATGAGGACCTGCCGGCTCTTGCGGCGCGGGCGGATGCCGAGCATCCCGTAACGGTGCTGGTCCGTGCACATGGGTGCACGCGGGAGACGGAGGAACGGCTGAACCGCTTTGCGGCGGAGAATCCGTATTTCCGACCGATTGACTGCACCTGTCCTTATGTCAAGAAGATTCATCGGATCGCAAAGGAAAACAGCGCACCCGACAAGGTGCTCCTGCTCATCGGAAGCGAAACGCATCCCGAGGTGGTGGGAATTCTGAGCTGGTTTGACGGTGAGAAATATGTTTTCCCCGATGCGCAAGCACTGGATTTGGCAATTGTGCCGAACGGAGTTGTCGGAATGACCAAAAAAACTCCCGTTATGGTGGCACAAACGACCCTGAATTTGGGCAATTGGAACGAATGCCAAAAAAAGTTAAAAAGCATCTATACAAACGCGATCATTTTTGATACAATATGTAGAGTGACCGAAGAGCGGCAGAGCGAGGCGAAGCGGCTGGCGGGGGACTGCGACCTGATGCTTGTCATCGGGGGGCGGGAGAGCTCCAACACCGCAAAGCTCGCGGAAATTTGTCGGTCCGCGTGTCCGCAAACCGTGCGGATTGCGTCAGCCGCCGAATGGGACCGTCGGATACCGATGGGAACCCGTCATGTCGGAATTGTTGCAGGTGCATCCACACCGCGCAATGAAATAGAGGAGGTATATAAAACCATGAGCGAAATGAATGAAAATTTCGAAAAAATGCTCGACGAAACGCAATGCGTAACTTTAAATACAGGAGATGTTGTTACCGGAACCGTTACACAGGTATCCGATGCCGAATTGCAGCTGGACCTTGGCACCGGCGTGACCGGTTACATCAAGGCTGAACAAATCAGCGATGACCCTGCATTTAAGCTTACCGAACAGTTCAAGAAGGGTGACAGCGTGGAAGCGTTTGTTATCCGCGTCAGCGATCTGGAAGGGGTTGCGGAGCTTTCCAAGAAGAGAGTGGACGCAGACCGCAACTGGAAGAACATTGAGGATGCCTGCGAGAACAAGACGGTTCTGGAGGGCAAGGTCGCGGAAGCCGTTAAGGGCGGCGTTGTGATTTACTCGGGTGCAAACCGCGTCTTTATTCCCGCGTCGCAGAGCGGCGTGCCGAAGGACGGAGATCTCTCCACGCTGGTTGGCGAGACGGTCAAGTTCCGCATCATTGAAGTCAAGCCCGGCAAGAAGGCAATCGGCTCCATCCGTCTGGTTCAGCGCGAGGAGCGCCGCGAGAAGGAAGCGGAGTTCTGGGCAAGCATTGAGGTTGGCAAGGTCTACACGGGCATTGTCAAGAGCACGACCTCTTACGGTGCATTCGTTGACCTCGGTTGCGGCGTGGACGGCATGGTCCACCTGACCGAGCTGTCCTGGAAGCACATCCGCAAGCCCGAGGATGTTGTCACGATCGGCGAGCCTCTGACGGTTTACGTCAAGAGCTTTGACCCCGAAAAGAAGCGCATCTCGCTCGGCTACAAGACCGAGGAGAGCAACCCGTGGAACATCTTCCGCGCGCAGTATGCAATCGGTGATGTTGCAAGCGTGAAGATTGTCAGCCTGATGCCGTTCGGCGCGTTTGCCGAAATCATTGACGGTGTGGACGGTTTGATTCACATTTCGCAGATCGCGCTTCAGCGGATTGCGAAGCCCTCCGATGTTCTGGAGGTTGGACAGGTTGTGGACGCGCGCATCATTGACATTGATGACGAGCGCCAGAAGGTCAGCCTTTCGATTCGTTCGCTTCTCGAGGACGAGATGGCGGCAGCCGAGGCGATGCCCGAGGATTACGCAATCGACGAGAACGGGGAGCAGTAAAAAGGTCTCGGGCTTTGCCCGAACCCACTTAGGGGGCTTCTTTCGAGAAGCCCCCTAAGAACTGATATGCACCCCAAAAG
>DJSQ01000096.1 GCA_002438075.1 Clostridiales bacterium UBA6330 | reverse complement strand
GGGAAGTTCTCGGGAGGTCAGGGAGGTTTGGAGGGTAGGACCCCCTCTCCGAAAGAGGGGGTCCTGCGCCTCCAAGGTCTTCTCCCCTACCTCCTCCAAGAAAGCCCCAAAACAAAGCGGTCGAGGAGGTAGAGGAGCGCGGGGAGAACGAAGGTGATCATCAGAACGGAGGAAACCGTCCCAATGCCGAGCAGTAAACCAACCGTTGAAATCGCGTTCTGCGTGGAGAGGAAGTGGATTACAAAGCCGCAAACCGACAGAATCAAGCCCGAGGAAAAGACCGTCGGCATCGCGGCGGCAACCGCCAGCTTCAAAGCC
Organism: Clostridiales bacterium UBA6330; assembly: GCA_002438075.1. Classification (GTDB taxonomy): domain Bacteria; phylum Bacillota; class Clostridia; order Oscillospirales; family CAG-272; genus UMGS1865. Next base: position 4,139 of record DJSQ01000096.1, on the reverse strand, counting down.
TCGTCCCGATCGTGCCCCCGCCGCGCGTCCAAGTAGCTCGAGGACATCAGAATGCCGTAGTCAATCGTCGCCCCCATCAGAATGCAGACCGAAACAATGTAGCTCATGAAGAAAATGCCGCCCGTGGCACCCTCAATCACACCCGCAACCGCCATCGCAATGAAAATCGCCCCCTGAATTACACTCACCAGCAGAATCGGCAGGGAGAGCGAGCGGAACAGCAGCAGAACAATCACAAATACCGAAACCAGCGTGAAAACCGAAATCAGAAGATTGTCGTGCGAAAAGGTCGATGTGAGGTCGGCGGTCGAAATAATCTCCCCCGCCGCCCGCGCATCGGGTCCCACAACGTCGGTCAGAATCACGCCCAGCTCCTCCACGAACGCTGCGGAATCCGCGCCCTCGCTCGGCAGGTCGACCGACAGCAGCATCCGCGTGTAGCGCTCGCCTCGGAATAACGCCTTTGCCTTCTCCAGCTGCGCGAGCGCATTGTCCAATACCGTCTGCGCACCGTCGGGAAGCAGGTCCGCGAGTCCCCCCTCCCCGCGCATCGCATCGGTCAGGAACGCGAGCAGCTCCCACCCGCCGATTTTTCGGTCGGGAAGCCGACCGTCCGCAAGGAAATACGAAATGTACGCCTGCTCTGCAAGCGCATCGGAAATCGCGGTCTCGGGGTAAGAGCCCGTCAGCCCCTTGACAACCTCGCGCAGGGTCGTGGGGAATTCCGCCGCCGTTGGCGCGAAGCAAATCAGCCCGTAGGTGTTGCGGTAAACGCGGATGATTGCCGATTTCAGGTTATTCTGAATCCACTTGTGCGCCTCCATGTAGGAAAGCAGACCCAGCAGGGGCGCGGTTTCACGCGCTTCTTCCCCGCGCTCGGAAAAGTAGCCCGCAAAAATGGCATCCGCCTGCTCCTCGGTGTAGGTCAGGCGCAGGGACTCCACACAGAACGCAAGGAGCGCGGCGCGGTCGGTCGGCGCTTCCATCGTTTCAACCGCCTGCTTCACACCGTCCCGCAGGCGAACCAAGTCGGCGGCGGTGTCGGCGGGAATGAACGCGGCGAAGTCCTGCGAGGCGGAGAGCGCCACCAGATGGTCGAGCATCGCGCGGAAGTCCACCGTTTCGTCCTTCACCGTGTCCCACGCCGTCATGCCGTAAAGCTGGCGGACCAGCGAGAGCGACAGCCCGCTCCCCTCCGGCAGCTCCTGCGCGAGCGCGCCGTACAGCTCCTCGGCGCTGTTCTCCCGCTCCAGCACGCCGATGAGCGGAATGCCCGAATAGGATGTTACACCGGTCAGGACAGAGGTCCCGTCCGCGCGGCGGCATTCCGCAAGGTGGGCGGCAAGGGCGGCTTCGTAGGCGGAATCGTTCTCGCTCTTCTCCCAAATCAGCACCACGGTGTTGTTCTGCCCGAAGGTCTCGGAGATGGGACCGCCCGCCGTGCTCTTGTCGCTGAAGCAATATTGATTGGAGGACTGCACCACGCCGCAGACCACCGCAAGCACGAGTGCGAGCGGCACAAGCGCCTTGCCCGCCCGCTTTGCAACGGTGACGAAGGCGGAGCCGTGCGGCACGAAAGCGCGCTTTGCGGTCTTTTCCATCGGGCGCTCAAAAAGCAGGACCAGCACAGGCAGGAGCGTGACCGAGGTCACGGCGGAAACCACGATGCCCTTCATCAGGACAATGCCGACATCGTAGCCGATGCGGAAGCTCATGAACAGGAGCGCGAGAAGCCCCGCAACGGTGGTCAGCGCGCTTGCCGAGACAGGACGGAGCACCGAGCGGATTGCGCGGCGCATGGCGGGGTACGGCTCCTCTCCCTCGGCGCGGCGGGAACGGTAGGCGTGAAGCAGGACGATGCTGTAATCGATGGAAAGCGCCAGCTGGAGGATTGCCGCGATGGAATTGGTAATGTAGGAAATTTCGCCGAACATCAGGTTGGTCCCGCGATTGATGAGGACCGCCACGCCCGAGGCGGCAAGCAGAATCAGCGGCTCGAGCCACGAGCGCGAGGTAATCAGCAGAATCACGACCACCATGCAGAGCGACAGCGCGAGAATCAGCACCATCTGCCGCGTGATGGATTCCTGCAAAATCTGCTTGCGGATGGCGGTTCCGCCGTAGTCGACCTGCGGAATATCGGTGTGGGCATCCATAACCCTGCGGATATCCGCCGAGACCTGCCGCGCGGCTTCGGAGTAATCGTCGCCGTTGACAAGGACCGCAAAGAGCGCGGTTCCGTCACGGTAATAGCGGGTATCGTCCCCGTCAAAGCTGACGGTCAGGACATTCGGAATGCTTTCCAGCTCCGCCTTGATCTCCTCCGCCTGCGAAACGGTGATATTATCGGAGACCATGACCTGAATGCTCCCCGTCATGCCGAACTCCTCGCGTATCCGCTCCATTGCCTGTGCGGTCTGGGTATCGGCGGGGAGATAATCGGAGATGTCGTAATTGATGCGGACGCGCGCCGAGAGGACAAGGGAGAGCGCCGCGGCGACAAGGAACAGGCAGAGCACCGCCCAAAGCGCCCGTCTGCCGCGCGAAAACCACGCCCCGATGCGTCCGAAAAATTTGTTGTGCATGGGATACCTCGCAAAATCTGAAATCTGTACCTATTATAGCATATTCGGCTCGGTTTGAAAAGAGAAAACCGAAAAGTTTTCGCTTTTTCCTTGACAATTCCCCCTTTTTATGGTATACTACCTCTTACTGTGCGGTGCGGCGTGCGCCCGCGGAAAGGATTCGTTATGATTCATCTGTCAGACCGTTTCACGGTTCGGAAACTCCTGCGCTTCACCTTCCCTTCCATCATCATGATGGTGTTCACCTCGATTTACGGCGTGGTGGACGGCTTTTTTGTTTCCAATTTCGTTGGCAAGGAGGCGTTCACGGCGGTCAATTTCGTCATGCCCGTGATTATGATTCTCGGCGGCTTTGGGTTCATGTTCGGGACGGGTGGCGGCGCGTTGATTTCCAAGACGCTTGGCGAGGGCGACCGCGACCGCGCAAACCGTCTTTTCTCGATGGTGATTGCGGTATCGGCGGCAATCGGAGTGGCAATCGGCGTGGTGGGGATTCTGTTCATCCGTCCCATCACGGCACTGCTCGGTGCCGAGGGCACGCTTCTGGATGACTGCGTACTCTATGCGCGCATTGTTCTGATCGGGGTTCCCGCGGTCTTCCTGCAATACGAATTCCAGACGCTTTTCTCCACGGCGGAGCAGCCGAAGCTGGGGCTTTGGATTACGGTTGCGGCGGGTGTGACGAACATGGTTCTGGACGGCTTATTTGTGGGTGTATTCGGCTGGGGTTTGGTCGGTGCGGCGGTTGCGACGACGGCGAGCCAATGTGTTGGCGGCTTTCTGCCGTTCCTGTTCTTCTGTCGGCGGAACGGTGCGGGGCTGTTGCGTTTGGTACGTCCGATGTGGAGCGGCAAAGCGCTTGTAAAAGTTTGCACCAACGGGTCCTCGGAGCTGATGAGCAACATTGCGATGTCGATTGTTTCGATGCTTTACAACACGCAGCTGCTTCGTTACGCGGGTGAGGACGGTGTGGCGGCATACGGGGTCCTGATGTATGTGAACATGATTTTCCTTGCGATGTTCATTGGCTTTTCGATTGGAACGGCGCCGATTGTGGGCTACCGTTTCGGCTCGGGGAACCGTGCGGAGCTACGGGAGGTTTTACGGCAGAGTCTCGGAGTAATCGCCGCATTCGCGGTTATCATGTTTGCCGCCGCCCTCGGGCTTGCGCGTCCCCTTTCGCGTCTGTTTGTCGGGTATGATGCGGACCTGATGTCAATGACGGTTCACGCGTTCTACATTTACTCGTTCTCGTTCCTATTCTCGGGGTTTGCGATTTTCGGCTCCTCGTTCTTCACAGCTCTGAATGACGGTTTGACCTCCGCCCTGATTTCCTTCCTACGGACCTTGGTTTTCCAGATTGCGGCTGTTCTGATTTTCCCTCTGATTTGGGACTTAGACGGCATTTGGATTTCCATTACTGCCGCCGAGGTTGCGGCGGTAGCCGTAACGGTTGCGTTCCTGTTCGGGAAACGGAAAAAGTACGGGTACTAAGACCTCGGGGCTCTGCCCCGAACCCTGCTTAGGGGACTTCTTTAGGAGAAGTCCCCTAAG
>DJSQ01000100.1:9262-16848 GCA_002438075.1 Clostridiales bacterium UBA6330 | reverse complement strand
GACAGACAGACCTGTTTGCGCTCTGTAGCGGGCGCTTTTTCGGCGCGGAATATCAAAAAGGGCAGGGGACTGCCGCGAGCCATGGCAAAAGGGGAAATGGCGCGCGGGGGTCCTCTGCCTTTTGTGATGGGCGGTTTCCCACAATGGGGGACCGATGCCGAAGCCGTTCGGAAGGGGGATGAGAGAAACTGAAAAACGAGGAGCTGAAAACAGCTACCATTCTGCCGCGACCCCCGAAAAACCATTCTGATATTGGAGGAAAATGAAACTTATGAAAAAACAGATTTTTANNGCATTTATCAATCTTTGCGCCGATGATTGACAGAACCCAAAGAATGTGATATAATGACGGCAGAACCCCTGGAAACGGGTCTTTCGATTGTGCAAATGTTCAAAGATCGGTTGTAGGAAGTTTTCGCTTTCGTTCTTTTCAGGGGAACCGGAACGCTCTGCTGCATGATCCTGTTGAAGAAAAAGGAGGGGAAAGAACGGATTCGTTTGATTTCAATCGCGCGCCCGACAACCAAAACAATATGGAGGAATGATTTTTATGAAAAAACAGATTTTTAGTTTTCTGCTTGTATTGGCAATGCTCCTGACATGGATTCCCCTGACGGTCTCCGCCGCCGATTATGTGGCGAAGATCGGGGACACGATGTACGCGACCCTCGACGAGGCACTCGCCGCCGCGCAGGACGGTGATGTTGTGGAGGTGCTGAAGTCTTGCAGCCTTGCGGGAACGACAATCTCGAAAAGCATCACCGTAAAAGCAATGGACGGGCTGGAGGAAAAGCCGCAGATTACCCTGGCGAGCTCGATTGTCCCCGGGAAGGATACGGCACTTACCTTTGAAGGATTGAAGTTTTACTCTACGAGAAACGATTTTTCCTTTGGCGCGGCATCTGCGGGCTCTGCGCTGACATTGAAAAACTGTGATGTGGAATCCAACGGTTACTATTGTGTATTCATTGATGCTCACGGGATTACTTTGAATGTGGAAGGCGGAGAATACCGCAGTAACTTCAGTGTGATTCATTTCGGTTCGACAATGCCGCAAACGAACGAGCGAATCATTGTCAATGTGACGGGTGCAACAATGTCCGAAACTGCCAACTTGGAAAGTCAATATGCGGTTATCAGCAACAACAACGGAAAATCCAATGTGGAAATCCATATTGACAATTCCACATTGAATGCGCTGGCTCCGCAGGATGCTTTAAGCGGGTCCTGTATCAAAATCGGTGGATTTAACGAAGCAAATGCGGCGGCAAACAACGTGCTGACCGTAAAGAACAGCACACTGAACAGCAACGCGCAGTATGGCATCTATGTAGAGAGAACGGCAAAAACCGATATCACGATTGAGGGCAGTACACTGAATCTGAACAGCTCTATGACGGGCGGTGCTTGCATCAAGGCGGACGGTGTAAGCAAGACCGTTGAAAACCTGACATTGACCATCAAGGGCGACAACGCACGGCTTAACAGCAAGTCCCAGTATTGCGTTTATTTCAACGCGACCAAGAATTCCGCTATCCTGCTGGAGGGCGGAAAGCTGACAGTTGAGGAAACAACGCTTGCGAATGCTTGGGCGGTCTCCACCTACAATACCCCCGCCGATGCCCGCGCAAAGGTTACGGTCAACGGTGCGGAGATTGACACGGCGAAAACGGCACTCAGCTTTGATGCGAACACCGATTTCAGCATGACCGCCGGTAAGCTGAACGAGGAGAAATCGAACCTTTCGTTCGGCGGGAAAACACAAACGGCGCAGGGAAATCCCTTTACCGAGCAGCTTTACGCACAGCTTTTGCAGGGAACCACGGCAGAATCCGAGGAGACCAACGTTCGGTTTGCCATCCAGCTGCCGACGGCGGGCTACACGTCCTACGGCTATCTGGTGTCCTCGCAGAATTCGGTCCTGCTTCTCGCTCTGGCAAACGGCGGAAAGATTCTGACGGTTGAGACCCAAACGCTTTACAGCGCCATCCTCGCAAACGGGGAAGCGATTGGAACCGAGAAGGAGGGCTACGGCTGGCTGGCGCTCGGAATCGACGGCATTCCGCAGTCCGCCTTCGATACGGAATTCCGTATCCGCCCGTATGCGGTAGCGGCGGACGGCACGGTCCTGCTCGGAGAGACCCACACCTTCACGGTCAACGGTCTGCTTTCTATGGCTTCGGAATAAGGAGGAGAGAATATGAAAGGCTATCTGACACCTATTATGGAATGCCTCGCCCTGTCCTGCGAGGATATATTGCGCACCTCGACGGCGGACCTGTTTGAGCTGGACGAAAACATGGTGGTCCGTTGGGAGAACCTGCAATAAGCACGGTAACATTTTACACGTTACACGGCAACACTTACACGGCAAAACGGAGGGTTTTATGAAAAAGCAAATGCGTTTTTGGGCGGCAGCCATCGCCCTGCTGACGGCAATCGGCACCTTTACCGCCTGCAAGCGGGGAGAGGCGGACCCCGTGAGCAGCACCGAGGAGGAGCCGACCCACAGCGTGGAGGAAACGACGAGCGATCGGGATGAAAACGGCTATCTGCTCGATGACCTCGGGGCGCGGGATTATGAGGGCAGAAAAATTCGGCTCCTGACGTGGATTAACAAGTCCTACAACCAGTTTGATGTGGATTCCGAGCGGGACGGGCAAGCCAACCGCTTTGAGGAGGCGGTCTATTCCCGCAACCTACAGGTGGAGCGCCGCATGAATGTGCGGCTGGTCTGGAATTCCATTGAGGGGAACAACTCCACCATGAACAGCTACATCGCAAGGGCGCAGGAATTGAGCCAGACCAACGATGTGGACATCTTCGCGGCATACAGCATGGTCCCCGCAACACTGGCGATGAACGGCATTCTTTCGGATATGAACGCGATTCCGAGTGTGGACCTGTCCAAGCCGTGGTGGAACAAGAGTATGCTGGAGAAATGCTCGATTTACGAGAAGAACTACTTCGGCGCGGGCGACCTTTCCCCCGATATGCTGGCGGCGACCTATGTGGTCTATGCCAACAAGGAAATGGTTGCAAACAACCGCATTGAGGAAACGCTGGAGCAGGACTACGGCGAGGCTTCGCTGTACGATTTGGTCTATCACGGGAAATGGACGCTGGATAAGCTGATCAGCCTCTCCCGCGCGGTCTCCGTGGACGGAGCCGACGGCGCGGCGGCGGTTTACGGCTTTTCCACCTACCTCATCAACGTGGACCCCTTCCTTCAGGGCGCGGGCATCCTGACGGTGGAGAACGGCGCGGACGGCTCCCTGCTTCCCTCCGATTCCTTTGCCTCTGTTGACACGCAGAGCCTGTTGACCACGCTTGTGAGCTTCTTCCAATCCTCCGCCGCCTTCCTCGGCAGATACGACGAGGGCTGGGACAACGCAACCTGGATTAACGCATGGTACGAAAATCGGGCAATGTTCCTCATGGAGGACTTTACCCGCGCCAAGCTCAACTACGAGAAGGGACTTTACACCTATCTGCTGCCCGTCCCGAAGCTGACCGAGGAGCAGGATGACTACCACTGCATTGCGGGCTTCTACAGCACGGTCTGGTCGGTTGCGAGAAATGCCGCAACGAACGAGGCGGTTGGCGCAACGCTGGAGTGCCTTGCCTCCGAATCCTACCGCAGTGTCATGCCCACCTTCTACGAACAGCTGCTGCGGCGGCGCTATGCGGACGATGCGGGCGAATACGCGATGATTGACTACATCAAGGGCAAGATCAGCTTTGACAGCGGACGGCTGTTTACCGGTGTGTTCGGCGGGAAGACATGGAGCGCGTTCCGCGACTGCGTGAACAACAGCTCTGTGAACTGGATTTCCTACTACGAGCAGAACCTTGCAAACACCATGACCTCGGGCTGTGAGACCATCAACCGCATCGGAGACGTGTATCGGGAGCCCTGAGCGGAGCGACAGAGGGAGGAAGAGAACAAATGATGAAACAAACGGTTGCCCTGCTCCTGCTGGCGGTCCTGCTTTTGGTCTCCTGCGCGGGCAAGGGAAACGGGACGGACCGCACGACCTCCGATGTGCCGAGCTCGGCTGTCGGGACCGAAACCTCCGAGCTTCCGCCCGATGCGGCGGAGGTCCCGCTGGTGAAGGACGGAGAAGCCCTGTACACCATCCTCTGCACGAATCGGGATTACCTGACCTATGCGGAGACCTTGCAGGATAAGCTCTACGAAAAATACAGTGTTCCGTTCTCGCTCAGCCAACGTGCGGGCGAGGCGGAGAGCCGCGCCTGCATTGTGGTGGGGCAGACCGCAGGGCTTGACGCGGCATATGCGGACCTGACCTACAGCGGCTACGCGGTCAAAAGCCTCGGGCGGCACCTCTGGGTGTGCGGCTACAACGCCGAAACGGTTGGAAAAGCGGTGCAGTACTGGCTGAGCACGATGACAAAGGACTGCGCAACGCGGGGTGAGGACGGGCGCGTCAGCGTCACGCTTCCCGCAACCACGCTGTTTGTCCGCAACCCGAAGTACCTCAAAAACGGCTGTACGCTGTTCGGGAAAAAGCTGTCCGATTACCGTCTGGTGCTTCCCGAGGGGAGCGACGAGGTTGCGGAGAACCTTGCGGAGAATTTCCAAAAGGAGCTGGGGAGCAACACGGGTGCGTATGTTGCGATTGTAAGGGACACCGAGGCGGTGGGCGGCGCGGAGATACAGATTGGCAAGACCAACCGCGCCGAAAGTGCGGCGCTGTACCCTGCGGGGGAAACTCTCGAGCGCGGAGACATCCGCATGGAGAGCGCGAACGGCTCGGTTTCCGTCGGCTATTGCGGCGCGGGTGCGCTGTATGCCGCGCTGGACCGCTTGATGGAGGATTGCTACCAAAGCAGGACCGAGGAATACCATGTCAGCACAACGCTGAAAACGATGTACCTGTCCGAACAGCCTCTGGAGCGGACCGAGGGCGCAACCCTGCGGATTATGAGCATCAACACGCTGTTTGCCAACGGGCATATCAAGGGGAGCCGCTTTACCGACCGCACCCGCATTGAGGTGATCGGCGATTACTGCCTTGCGTTCCTGCCCGATTCTGTGGGGCTTCAGGAGTGCATCCTCAACAACAACGTGAAGTACCTTGACCCCGTGATTTCGGAGGTCTATGCGTGGGTCCCCTACGATGCGGTGAACAGCGGCGAAAAGACGCTCTACCGCAAGGACAAATTCGACCTCAAGGACCATAACATCATCGACCTCGGCAACAATTACGCCTTCCAGTGGGCACTGCTGGAGGATAAGACCACGCATGAGCGGTATATCCACGGCAACGTTCACTATCACTACAACACCGATGCGGAGCGTCTGCCGCAGGCGGAGAAGGTCAACGCGGAGCTGAAGCGGATAATGGAATTGTACCCCGACGTGGCGATTGCGGTGACGGGGGACTACAACACCTATCTCGATTCCCCCGTGCACGAGGCAATGACAGACGGGCTTGCCATGCGGTCCGCCGTGACCGTGGCACCCGAGGGAATGCGCGATTACAACACGCTTTCGTGGCATACGCTGGATTTTCACACCTTTGAAACCGACGGCAACCAACAGCTGGACCACATTATGGTGACAACCGACCTTTTGGAGGTCCTCCGCCATAAGATTGTCCATGACAGCCTGATTGCCTCCGCGACCGACCATTATCCCGTCCTGATTGACGTCAGGCTCCGCACTGCGGCGGGGGCGTAAGACATGGAAGCAACACGCATTCGGGTGATGTCAAGCAACGTGCTGAATTCCAATGACCCCGCCTCCCTCGGCTGGCGTATCCCGTACACCGAGCGGGCGGAGGTGCTGGCGCGATTTTACCTCTCCTGCGCGCCCGACCTGCTCGGCTTGCAGGAGGCGGACGCGGCGATGAAGCGGGAGCTGGGGGAGCGGCTTGAGGCGGTCTATGCCTTCCCGCCGACACAGGCGGAGAAAAACTACACGCCCCTGCTTTACAAAAGGGCGCGGTTTACCTTCCTTGACGGCGGGTTCCGCTCGTTCGGCGGCTGTTGGAGCTACGAGTGGGCGCTCTATCGGGATTCGGCACGGCAGGACGGGCGCGTCCTGCATATGAACCTGCATTATCACTACGCATCCTTCGAGACCCGCGCTCCGCAGGCGGAGGAGGTCAACCGAAGGCTGAAGGCGCTGCGCGCCGCCTACCCGAGGACCCCGATGTTTGTCTCGGGGGACTACAACTGCAACAGGGAAAGCGGGGAATTCCGCGTGATGTGCCGCGATTTGCCGCTGGAATCGGGGATGCTCCTGACCGAGGATAACGACGGCTTTCATTCGGGCTGGCATCGGCTGGGGGAGATGGTCCCGCGGGACGATGACGGCGCAATCGACCACATTGCGGTCACAAGCGACACCGTGCGGGTCCTTGCCCACAGGCAGGTCCGCACGGCAGAGCTCGCAGAGGCAACCGACCATTTCCCGATTTTTCTGGACGCAGAACCGAAGGAACACTGACAGAGAGGAGGTCAGGACCATGAACATGACACACGATATCCACACGCATACCCTGTTTTCCTCCTGCTGTACCGACCCTGCGGCAACCGTGGAGGCGTATGTGAGAAAAGCCGCAGAGCTGGGGCACAGGGTGTTCGGCATCTCCGACCATATGTGGGACGAAAGGGTCCCCGGGGCAAGCGCATGGTACGCGGGGCAGTCGGTCCCGTATGTGCTGGAGGCAAAGAATTGCATTCCGAAGGACACAAAGGGCGTGAAGGTGCTGTTCGGCGCGGAGACGGAGTATTGCGGCATGAGCGATACCCTCGGTATCACCGCAGAGAGCGCAAAGCAGTTTGATTATATCCTCGTCCCGCATACGCATACGCATATGAAGAACTTCACCATGGCGGAGCCGCCGCAGATTACGGCATACCGCGCGGAGCTTGCCGAGCGCCTGAAGAAAGCCTTTGGGGACCTGCCCGACCGTCAGATTGCGAAAATGGCAAATTCGCTGAGCCATAACGAGCTGTACCCGCTGATTGCCGATACCTTCGATTTCGTCGGCTACGCGGCGGATTTTGCCACCGACAGCTTTGAGCGGATGCTGAACAACCCCGAATTCGGAAGGCTGACGCAAGCCGTCCCCGTGATTATCGCGCACCCGTTCGCACCGCTGGAGGGGGAGCTGTCGGTGGAGATACGCCGACGCATCAACCTCGATCGGGTGCATACCCTGTGCGCAAGAGCGGCGAAAATGGGGGTCGGGTTTGATATCAACCTCTGCTTTTATTCGGTCCCCGAGGACGGCTACCGCAACGACCCGATGGTGAAAATCATGCGGGCGGCAAAGGAGGAGGGGGTCCGCTTTACATTGGGAACGGATGCCCATTCCCTCGCGGCACTTGAGACCATACACCGCGCGGGACCGATCTGTGAAGCCATCGGAATCACGGATGACGATTGGGCGGAAATTGTCAGAACCTGAAAAGCGGAACACCGCCTGACTTTCGCCCAAATAGGGGAAAGTTTTCGCCCGCCTTTTCTAAAAGGCGGCACGGGTCCAGCGCCGTGGAGCGCTGGTCGCCGCCCGCAGGCGGCGAAATCCCCTATACGGCGCTTTCTTTTT
>DJSQ01000100.1:7844-9188 GCA_002438075.1 Clostridiales bacterium UBA6330 | reverse complement strand
TCAAAGAAAAAGCGTTAAAAGAGTTTGTGCTATTAATGGGCTGTGCCTTTTATACTTATGAAACTACGGGGAAGGTCCTCTCGACCTTCCCCGAATTTCTTTGCCCCACCGCCTGCGGAAATTTTTCGCTCCCCACTTGCAAAATGCCGCGGACTGTGCTATACTGAAATCAACCGATAGGACAGAGAGGGGAGAGCCCGATGAACGAAAAGCAATTGCAGGAGCGAATCGACAAGGAATCCAAGCGCGAGCGGAGACGGACAAGCTATGTCAATTCTCTGATGGAGGATTTCTACTTTTCGGACTTTGCGCCGCGTAAGCTGAATAACCTGATTGCACCCGTGCAGGCGGGGGTCACGCGTCCCGACCCCGAATACTATTGCCAGCCCGACCGCAGTGACAAGATTGCCCCGCGGCTGTTGGTGTTTGAGTATGTGGTCAGCGGCAAGGGCTATATCGAATATAAGGGCAAGGTCTATCCCGTCAAGGCGGGGGAGAGCTACATCATCAACCGCATTTGCGGGCACCGCTGGTATGCCGACCCCGAAGACCCTTACGAAAAGAAATGGGTGAACATCGGCGGGCGTTTCCTCGAATCGCTGACCTTAGCATACCAGATGACGGGCGGCGTTTATGTGGAGTCTGTCAGCATCGAGGCGCAGATTGACGAGATGCACCGCATTCTCCTCAATTACAACTTTCAGGACCCGCGGCAGGACAATCTCCGACTCATGCACCTGCTGGTGGATATCTTCGACAAGATGAACTACACGCGCAACGCCGAGCGGGAAAAGCCCGACCGCGTGATGTTCGAGCAGATTCGCAACTATGTGACCGCAAACCTGCTTTACGAGCAGCTGAGCCCAACCGCCATCTGCAACTCCTTTTTCATCAGCTCCAGCACGCTGCTGCGGATGTTTGAAAAGAATGTTGGCATCTCGCCCGCAAAGTACATCGTGCGGCAACGCATCGAGTATGCCAAGCAGCTGCTTCTCTCCACCGACTATACCGTGGACCGCATTTCGGGCTTCCTGTTCTTCTCCAGCTCGCGGCATTTTTACAAGGTGTTCCGCGAAACGGTTGGTATGGCACCCACCGAGTGGCGGAAGAAAAATCTGAAAAAAACGGGGCAATAGGAAAATGCTGTAAGGCAAAGTTGTGCAAAAGCCACAATTTTGCCCTCCCGATTTTGTTTGCGTGACGAAATTGTATGTGAACCGCTCTGAAAACTGACGATTTTATATCTTGAAATCAAACGTAAAAAAAGGTATAATGAAAGCAGAAAAGTTTCGGAAAAAGACTTGACAAGGAGGGCGCGGGTCATGTATAATGCCTTGACAGACA
>DJSQ01000100.1:0-7778 GCA_002438075.1 Clostridiales bacterium UBA6330 | reverse complement strand
CAGACAGACAGACAGACGACCTGGTAGCGCTCCGATAGCGACAGGCGCTTTTTCGGCGCGCCGCAAAACAGAAGGCAATCCAAAAGGCAGAGGTCTGCCGTACTCCCGTTGAGGGGTGCGGCGGCTTCTGCCTTTTTGTGTTGCGGGCGCGGGAATGTGTGATGGGTATTTCTCCGAAAGCTCGGAGCAATGATATACCGGAAAGGAAGAATTTTATGAAGAAGTACGGATTGTTATGTGTACTGCTGGCGTTGCTGTTGGTTTTGCCGATTCTGGCGTCCTGCGGCAAAAAGACCCCCACGCCAACCCCCTCGGGGACAGACAAAAAGACCGACGAGGCAACAGAGCCCTCAACCGATGAGCAGGACCCCGAGCCGAACGTCAACTACGCAAAGGACGGCGCGCCGACAGACTTCACCCTTGCGGTGCGGAATAACCGCTACCACTACCTCTTTTGCGATGACGCGAACACGAGTGACACCGTGGAATACGACACCTTCCGCCGCAACGCGGGGATTGAGGAAAAGTACGGCATCAAGTTCAAGCTGTTGGCGCTGAAGGATGCGGACAACGGTAAGGAGTTTTCCACCAAGCTGGATACCGGCTCGGCGGGGGACATTGACCTGATGTGCTGGGACTTCTGGTGGGGACTTGAGCAGAAGGGCGCATTCGTTGATTTGCAGACCCTCTCCGAGATTGACCTGAACAAGGATTGGTATTACAGCGGCTGGAACAACAACGTCACCATCAACGGCATTACCTTCAGCTGCGCGGGCGACGCAACGTTGGAAGTAATGGAGAACATCGAAATGGTGTTCTTCAACAAGAACATCGCGGCGGCGCAGTCGCTGGACCTTTACAAGGTCGTTGACGACAAGGAATGGACGATTGCGAAAATGCGGGAGCTGATGAAGCAGGTCTCACTGAATCTGGACGATGACGACACGACCAACGATATCTGGGGTGCCATTTACGACCTGCATTCTCTCCGCACGGGGCTGTTTTCGGCGGGGATGAAGCTGGTCACGGTTTCGCAGGAGAACGGCGCGATTGATATCACGCTCAACACGCAGAGAAATGTGGACATCGCAGACACCTTCACCGCGCTGATTCACGATGCCAATACCTATTATTCCAACACCACCGCGCGGGTTGAAGCCGATAAGGTTTCCAAGTTCATCGGCGGGCAGTCCTTCTTCTATGCAACCGCGCTCTATTGCGGTAAGCAGATTAAGAACCAGATGGATACGAGCTTTGACTACGGTCTGATTCCGATGCCGAAATACGACAAGGAGTCCGACTACGTCAGCACCACCTACGGCGCGTCGGTGTTTTCGATTCCGAAAATCTGTCAGGACCGCAGTATGTCGGCAGTCATTCTGGACGTGATGAACCGCAGAAGCTCCGATACCATCGTCACCGCGTTCTATGACAACGTGCTCAAGCGCAAGGTTGCCGACAACCCCACGGACGCGCGCATGGCGGACCTTGCAAGAGCCTCGGTCTATGTCGACTTCGGCTTTGCCTGCGAAAGCGACAGCTTCAATATGCTTCAGAAGGTGCAGGCGCAGGTAATCAAGAACCAGAGCCTTTCCACGGTGATTGCCGAGATTGCAACCGCCGCGAGAAACCAGCTGGAATCCATTATCGAAGTTTACCATTGATACCCTGATATCCGAAAGGAGACGCGTATGAAAACCTGTTGGAAGCGCTTGGCGGCGGTCCTGTGCCTTTCGGCGTTGCTTCTGGTCGGCTGTGCCAAAGGGGACGGCACGACAGACGGCACCACCGCGCGGAGGGACGGAACCGAGACCGAAGCGCCCGAAACGGTCCTCCCGCTGACGCTGGCAGACAAGGGCAAGAGCGATTACACCGTTGTGTACCCCGAGAACGCGGACACCAAAATCATCCGCGCGGCGCGGAGCCTTGCAACGGCAATTAAAAGCTACACGGGGGCGGACATCAAGGATGGGGACGATTACCTCAAAAAGGACGAGACCGCGCCCGAGCATGAAATTCTGGTGGGTCTGACCAACCGCAAGGAGAGCACCGAGACCGCCAAAGATCTTGCGGCGGGGGAGTACACCGTGCGCACGGTCGGCAAAAAGCTGGTGATTCTCGGCGGCTCGGATAACGGGACCGCGAATGCGGCGGATTACTTCGTGGAAAAGGTGCTGAAGGTTGCCGAGGGGCTGTCCGCAGGGACAACCGACGGCACGCTGATTTTCACCGCCGAGCAGAATTACACCCAGCGGAGCAAGTACAACATCCGCTCGCTGACCCTGAACGGCGTGTCGATGTCCGCCTTCCGCATGGTGATTCCCGCGGACGGCTCGCTGGAGGGCTACTTTGCAAAGCTGCTCAAGCGGCATCTGACCAACTATGCGGGCATTGGCATGGAGATTGTGACCGATGCCGAGGAAGCGGCGGAATACGAAATCCGCATCGGCAAGACCGCACGCACAACGGGCGAGGAGCCGCAGGGCAAGGCGACCGTGACGGTTGGCGAAAAGTCGATGGAAATCCGCTGGTCGTCGGGCTTCGGTTTCTTGGCGGCTTACGAGATGATTTGCTCGCAGGTGTTCAGCAATCTGCAAGCAAGCATCGCGCTCAAAACGGGGGACAGTTGGGAAGCGAAGGAAAGCGTTCCCGCAAACGTGGAGAAGAGCGGCGAGATGCGCATCATGTACCACAACGTCTGGGGCTACACATGGCGCGATTATCCGATTTCCGTGCGCCCCGATGTGGCACTTTCCATCTACCAATCCTACGCACCCGACGTGCTGTGTCTTGAGGAGTGCTCGAGCGAATACCGCAGCGGCGGCAAGGCGCTCTTCCGCTGGCTGGGCGAGAATTACACCGAGGTCTGCTTCCCGAATGACGGCGGCACGGGAAACCCGATTTTCTACAACAAGACGCTGTATGAAGCCGTGGAAACGGGCTACAAAAAATCGCGTTCGGGCGATAAGGGCACGACCTATGCGGTTCTCCGCCGCAAGAGCGACGGCAAGCTGTTCGGCGTGACCAACTCGCACTTTGCTGCAAACACCAACGCGGGGGACAATGCAACGCTGGCAAACGAATACCGCGTGCAGGATGCGGAGCTCATGGCGAAGGTGACAAAGAGCATCGTGGAGAAATACGGCAAAATCAGCGTGTTCTCGGGCGGTGACTTCAACACGAACCGAAACGGTGACCCGTATCGGACGCTCACGGAAGCGGGACTGAACAACATTCGCGGCATTGCCGAGGAGTGCACCACGCTCAGCCCGTACTATCAGGTCTTCCCCTACAACGCGGATTATGACTTCTATAACCTCCAGAATTCGCTGACGGCGGATTCCGAGTGGGCGATTGACCACCTGATGTATTACGGTGCCGCACCGACCGTGTCGCGCTACGATGTGGTGAACTACTCGCTGGCGCTGGTTGCGAGCGACCACGCGGCGCACTTTGCGGACGTGACCCTGCCCGATGTGCAGGAGGACTTCCGCGAGGGCGACCCCGACGACCTGACCCGAATCGATTTTGACGATCTGTTCAACTGAAAAGCGGAACAGCTCGCAAAAATAAAACGAAAAAAGGAGAAACCAGAAATGAAAACCAAAACTCGCGTCATTTCCCTATTGCTCACAGCCTGCATGATGCTCTCGCTGTGCGCCGCGTTACCCTTTGTTGCATCAGCTGAAGTTGTTTCCCCCGCAGGCGGGTGGGACGGGAAAAAGGCTACTCAACCCGCAGGTTCGGGAACGAAAGACGATCCATATCTGATTGCGGATGCGGCAAACCTGCTGTGGGTTCAGAAACAGATTCCGGCGGCGGATAAAGTGAACGATTCCCATGCCGATGTCGTTGCCGGAAAATATACGGCTAAGTTTGCGGGGATGTACTTCCTCCAGACGCAGGACATTGACCTGAACGGTCAGGAATTTGCTTCCATCGGTTATTATTTCGCAAACGCCAAGAGAATGGGCGCATTTGGCGGAACTTATGATGGGCAGGGATATGCGATTCGTAACGGCAAGATCGTCAGCCAGAACACGGGGCATGAGTTACGGGACAACATGAACTGGGGACATGGACTGTTCGGTATGATCTATGGTGCAACCATTAAGAATATTGTACTGGATAATGTTCAGGTTGAAGGCTACGGCATTACAGGTGCTATTGTCGGTCGCGCGGTTGCGGATGCTACCACAACAAAGAATCAGACAGACAATGGCAAAAAAGCAGAGGAATTTAACATTGTAGAAAACTGTGTGGTCAATGCAAACTGCACTTTGATTGCTAAATATCCGACCAATGTAAAGACTGCTCAGAAAGAAAAGGACGAATGGAGTTATTTTGATAAAGCCTCTCGTGCAGGTGGTATCGTTGGAATGACTTACGGAACAACCGTGCGCTATTGCGTGAACAACGGCACGGTTAAGGTCCCTGCAAACTGGGTTGCAACTGGCGGTATCGTTGGTGCGATTGGTTATAACACAAAGGTGGAATACTGTGTCAATGCAGGAACACTGACCTATGATATGACACTTCCGTTTGATTGGAAGAGCGATGATGGTACGGCTTTGTATCCTACCAAGTCGGCAGAAAATGCAATTGGTGGTATTGTGGGATATATTGCGCCTTACTATCTTGGTAAACAGCACACGACACTTATCGGAAATGCGGAAATTGCAAATTGTTATAACACGGGTAAGTTGGTCCTGAATGCGGGAACCAATACCATTACCACTCCGATTTTCTTCGGCGGTATTCTCGGCGGTGCCAATACGCTGTTCAAGGGTACAACCAATACCATTACGAGTTGCTATAACCTCTTTGCAATCAAAAAGGGTGAAAACGGGATTCCCGCTACGCTTTCCGGCAATACATACCGTATCGGCGGTTTGCTCGGGTCTTATTGGACCGATAATTTGAATAAAACGAAAGTGGTAAACGGAGAAACAGTAAAGGTATACGGTGACGATGTAGATTTTGCACCGATTTTGGTAAAAAATTCGCAGTCTGTGACTATTGATGCCAATGCATACACAGGGAGCAATACAAGCCGCTTCCAGACAAACAAACTTCGTGACGATGGTTATTGCGTGCGCGAAACGGATGTAAAGAATGACACCGCCGAAAACATCATGGTATTGACCAACGCCATTGACGCGAAGATTAGCGAGGTCCACGCCGCCGCTATCGAGCGCAAGGTGGTCAAGGTCAGCTACCAGAACGAAACGACCGCAGGCTCTACGGCTGTTCGCTTCTCGGCACAGATTCTCGGCAACGAGTACGAGCGCGTCGGCTTCAAAATCTGGGCTTCCTACTCGGACGGCACGGTCTCCGCGGCAAAGGAAATCACGCTCCACAGCTATTACACCTCGCTCAAGGCGGACAATGCAAACGTGACTCCCGACGAGGGCTACTACTTCATCGCGTTCGTCATTGACGAAATCCCGACCGACAAGGGTGATGTGACCTTTACCATGGTCCCCTATGTGGTCGACCTGAACGGCTCGGTGTCCTACGGCAACACGGCAACCGTTACGTTCCCTGTTTCGGCAGGCGAGTGATAAGGAGGAATTGCTATGAAACACTATTTAACTCCCGATATGATGCTTCTGAAGGTGATGTCCGAGGATGTGCTGTCCACCTCCGGCTTTGAGGAGGGCAACGCGGACGATTTGGCGAAGGAGCACTTCTCGATTTTCGGTATCTGATTCTCTCGGCACCCTGTCCCTCGGGGCGGGGTGCCGTACTTTTTGCAAAGGAGTTTGTTATGAATCTATCCGCAAACAGTATGCTGGAAGGAAAGTACGGCTACGAAAAAATGCACGAAATCTACGGCAAAGCGAGTTTTGAATGCAACGATTACGGTCTGGAACGTCTCAAAAACGATGATGACGTGTTGAATTCCGAGTCTTTCCGCACCGAGGCGGAGAACATCCGCAAAAGCGCCGAGCGCAACGGGCTGACCGTCAACCAGATTCACGCGCCCTTTTCGTGGTCCAACAAGCTATGGCTGGACGATGCTTTTTTTGAAGGGACCATCTTCCCGCGCATCGTCCGCTCGCTTGAAATCGCGGGCATTTTCGGCGCAAAGGTCGCGGTGGTTCACCCCCTCCACCATTTCACCTACCCCGGGCATGAGGAGGAGATTTTTGAGGTCAACATGAAGTATTACCGCCGCCTGATTCCCTACGCGAAGGAGTTCGGCATAAAAATCGGCGTGGAGAATATGTATCAGGTCGACCCGCGCCGCAAGCACATCATTGCCGACACCTGCGCGAAGATTCCCGAGTTCATCCGCTACATCGACACGCTGGACAGCGAGCAGATTACCGCCTGCCTTGACATCGGTCACACCACGCTTGTGGAGCAGCTGGACGAGCCGTGGGATTTCGTCCGCGCGCTGGGGCACGACCGTCTCGGTGCGCTCCACGTCCACGACACCGACTACCGCGGCGACCTGCACACCCACCCCTACAACGGCATCATCAATTGGGGCGAGGTTACCCGCGCGCTGGGCGAGATTGACTATCAGGGCGATTTCACCTACGAAATCGGCGCGCCGTGGGCAAAGTGGATGGATGACGGCATGGTGGAGATTCAGGCGCGCTACCTCTCCGACCTCGGGCACCATCTCATTTCCCAAATTGACGCGGCAAGACCCGTCAAGGCGTAACCCTTCGGCTGTGAATTTCCCATTTTTGGGGGCTTCACAGCCGTTTTCTTCTCTTATAGACAAAATTTAGCATTTTTGATGTCTTGGTGGGATGCCGAGCGCGCGGGATAAGTTGTCCCTTTGCGTTACTTTACCGTTTATTCTTTGTCGGAATAACCAAAACACTTTTTTTTTTTTTGTTTATTTGGCTATTTCTCCGAAAAAAATCGGAAAAAGCCTTGACAAGGCGTTCGGAATCTGTTATAATGAGACTGTCAGTATTTGCTGTTTTTGGGGAGGACGCTATGTTTTACGAATTGACGCATTCTCTGAATCCGAACGATTTACAGTTCAGTGAGGGAGCCCGTTTGTCTTTTCCGTCGCATCTGCACGGGTCCTTTGAGCTGGTCCTGATTACGAGTGGGGCTTGCATCGTTACGGTGGACAAGAAAGCCTACCGTGTCACGCCCGAAACGGCGGTTCTGGTCTTCCCGAATCAGGTGCATTCGATGGAGTCCACCGAGCCCAACACCCATTTTTCCTGCATCTTTTCCTCGGGGTATGTCAAGGCATTCAGCGAATTTGCCTATCAGAATTTGCCCGTGAGCAATCTGTTCTCCCCTCCGCAGGACCTTTTGGATGAATTGCGTTCCCTGCGGCGTGAGGACCGTTTGGTTCACATCAAAAGCGTGCTCTACCGTTTGGTTGACTGCTTCGACCGCACGGCGGAGTACCGCATTCGCGGGAAGAGTGACGAGACGTTGCTTGCGAAGATCTTCGATTACGTGCGCAACCACTACAACGCCGACTGCTCGCTCCAGCTTCTTTCCTCGTCGCTCAACTACCACTACTCCTATCTTTCGCGCCTATTCTCCGAGCAGACGGGGATGTCCTTCACCGAGTACGTCAACCGTTTTCGGATTCACGAAAGCTGTTACTTCCTGACCAACACGGACAAGAGCATCACGCAAATCGCTTTCGACTGCGGCTACAATTCTCTGCGCTCCTTCTACCGCAACTTCATGGACCAGATCGGCGAGACCCCCGGCGAATTCCGCCAGCGCCACTACGCGTTTGAGGTGGTTATGGGGGGATGATAGACCGAAGACCTTGGGACGCTGTC
>DJSQ01000101.1:781-6368 GCA_002438075.1 Clostridiales bacterium UBA6330 | reverse complement strand
ATAATCGTGTGGGAGCGTGACACGTTCCCATGTTTCCGAATTATAATCTTTCAATGTATCAAACGGAGATATCCCACCGTCTGTAACATAGTGATAAGAAGAGGCAGGACCCATTAAGTATCGCTCGGTTTTTGCCCCCAGATATGAAAACATTTTATGCGTCGGAGGTTGCGACTTGATATCTCCACGATAGAACATCCAATCATCGCAGAACAGCAATTCTTCTCTCATGAAAATATTTTCCTCACTTCACCCAATCGTGCGCAGGATCGTTGCTTCGGTTGAAGCCCTGATGGTCACCGGACATGAGCCACAGGAAGTAGGATTGATACCCCGGTGTCGTGACAGTGGTGTGGTAGCCGTAGGGGAACTCCACCAGTTCGTCATTTTTCACGCGGTAGGCTTCGTCCACCTTGCCGTCCGCCGTGTACACGCACTGCACCGCAAAGCCCTGCTCCGGCTCAAACAGAAAATAATAGATTTCCTCGGCAATGCACTCACGCGGCATATCATCGGTGTCGTGCTTATGCGGCGGGAAACCCGCCCAGTTGCCCTCGGTGCAGTACGCCTCGCCGATTGTCAGCTTCAGCGCGTTGCTGTTGCCGTCCACCAGAAAGCTCGTCTCCCGCTCAAACGGAACGCGACCCAACCGTTTCAGAACCGCATGCTCCTCACGCAGAACCTGCGGCTCGGTCTTACGGTCAACCGGCGTTGCGCAGACTGCGATTTTGACGCGGTCGATGGCTTCAATCTCACAGCGGTAGTCACGCGGCAGATAGACGCACTCGGCGCGGCGGTTCTCGAATACCGTTTGACGGTTGCCGATGTTTCGCCATTCGGCTTCACCGGAGCGGACATTGCAGTGTCCCGACAGCATAACGAACGCCGTCTCTTTGTCCTCCGTTTCAAACGGCAGTTTGTCCCCCGCGTCCAGTTCGATGATCCCGAACGACAGGCGGTGCAGACTGCATTCACCGATTTTGCAGATCTCGGTATACCCCTTTGCGGGGTGATAGGTTTTCTTAAAGTTCATAGCCGTTCTCCTTCAGATAGGTTCTGACCGTTTCAAAATCCGGCACGCTCTCCCGCGCACCGATGCCCGTGCATTTGAGCGCCGAGGTCGCGGATGCAAAATGACAGCAGGTCAAGTAATCATACCCGCGCAGCAGTGCCGCCGCAAATGCGCCGTGGAACACGTCCCCCGCCCCGTTGGAATCCACCACCCGTGCGGGATAAATCGGATAGGCGGTTGTGTGCGTCCCGTCAAACAGGATGCCGCCCCGCTTGCCCTGCGTGATGACCACCACGGCAGGATGATAGGTGTTAAACAACGCTTTCGCCGCGTCGGTGGCGGTTTTACAACCCGTTTCGGCAAGCGCAAATTCCTCGCTCGGAATCAGAATGTCCGAGACCGCCAACAGGCGCGCAACGTTCGGGTAGTTCCCGCCGCAATCGTACAGCACCCGTTTCCCTGCGGCACGGGCAACGGTTGCGCCCTCCACTGCCGCGTCCAGATCGTTTCCGTCCACCATCAGGATTTCCGCTTCCGCGATGGCGGTCTTCTGCGCCACGCTCAACACAGTCGGAGGCAGATTGCCGCGGTCGAACACGCAGGTGCGAGTTCCGGAATCGGCGGCAAGCAGAAGCGCGGACGAAAAGGAACGGTAGCCGGACAGCGTTGCAATCAGGTCGGTCTTTACACCGTATTTCTCAAAATCCGCCCGCAGAAATTGCCCGCTTGCATCATCGGCAAGGTTCCCAATGAACGCGGTATCGGCGCCCAACTTTGCGGCGGCGACCAAGCCCGTTGCAACAGGTCCACCGCCCGCCTGCCGCGAGTCTTCCGCTTTCATCTTGGTGTCCTCGGTTGGATAGGTCGGCAGGCACCAAAGCGTATCGGCTACACACGCGCCGATACCGACAATCTGCGCCCTCATGCTTTCCCCTCGGCTCCCGTCAGGGCAATTTTGGAGAGTGCCAACCGTTTGACTGCCTCAATCGGCTTCTTCATAAAGAGATCGACTGCCAGACTGCGCGCGGGGTCATTCAGCGTTTCCTGCGTTCCGTCCGCAAAGGCACAGCAGACATCGGTGCCGATGTTCATCTTGCGCACGCCCGCCGCGATTGCCGCCCGAACCTGATCGTCCGGAATGCCGCTTCCGCCATGCAGGACGAGCGGAATCCCGCCCGTGGCTTTGCGGATGGCTTTGACCCGCTCGATATCCAACTTCGGCGGCTTTTTGTAGTGCCCGTGCGCGTTGCCGATGAGGACTGCCAGACAGGTCACGCCGGTCCGTTTGACGAACTCCGCCGCCTCATCGGGAGATGTAAATTCATCCATCGCGGCATCATTGACGCTCCCGACATGACCGATTTCTCCCTCTACGCCGACACCGACCGCCGCGCAAAGCTCCACCACCTGCCGTGTCAGCGCGATGTTTTCCTCCAGCGGGTGCGTAGAGCCGTCCAGCATGATGCCCGTCATGCCCCAACGCAGGGAACGCTGTACCGAGAACAGGTCGGGTCCGTGGTCGAGGTGCAAGCAGACCGGCACGCTTGCCCGCCTTGCCGCCGCAACCGCCGCGGGACAGATGTAAAAGCCGACCTCCTCTTTGATCAGGCGCGGATAGACCTGCACAATCACAGGTGCGTGCGCTTCCTCCGCCGCCGCAATCACTCCCATCAGGGTCTCGGTGTTATACACATTGAATGCCGGAATGCAGAAGCCTCCCGCCTCTGCCATCCCGATGATTGTTTGCAGATTGACAAGCATTTCAGTTTCCTCCGAGAATCAGGTCTTCCAGGGACAGGATGTTCACCCCGTCCGTTTCCGCCGCTTTCAATGCGGCATATTCGCCCACGCACGCCGTGACGATTGTTTTCGCGCCAACGCTCTCTGCATTGAAGATTCTTCTTGCTGCAACCGCCCGCATGACGTCCGGCATCCATTCCGCCATCAGCAGGTTCCCTGCCCAAACCGTTTCCTCACCGTGCAGAAGCATTTCGGAAAGGTCGGCACAGGCGGAGATGAGCGCACGGGGTTCTTCGATTTCTCCAAGGTCGCGCGAGAGCTGGAACGGATCCTGATAAACGACAGGCATCTCCCGCTTCCGGACGGTCAATCTTCCGGATTGCAGCAGTTCCAGCGCATAGGCAGGGAAGGTCACCACGAGGCAGGAGAGCTCCACGCCGTATTCCGCATAGGTTCTGCGCAGAATTTTTGCATCGGTCGGGTCAGCCGCGATGACTGTCTTGTAGCCGTTCAGCACCGCCGCGCACGCCTGCATCTGCGCTTTCGTTTCCTTGAGTGCGCCGATCAGATAATCCAACTGTGCACCGGATGCGGGCTCCTCCGCAAGCACGGTAAAGTCCACCCCCGCGCGCTCCAGAACCGCAATTGTTTTTACTGCCTGCTCCGGCATTTTGTATCTCGCATCCGTGCCGAGGAACAGGAGCGTATCGGTCTTGGCGGAATGCTTTCCGATTGCCGCCTGCAATTCCGCCGCAAGGTCCGTCTCGCCATACGCGTTCCCGCTTGAGAGGCAGTTTGCAACCAATCTTTGAATGGCATCCGGCAGTTTTCCCTCCAGTGCCGCCTGCTCGCGGACGGCTTTTGTGAACATTACGGGGTCCCATCCGGTGACGCAGACCTGCACGCACGCACCGCATCCGGCGCATTCGTAAATGTTGTCCATAATATCATCGAGTTGAAGGGCACCGCGCGTGACAAGGGAAATTCCCAATGCCCTTGCGCGGGGCGTGCTTCTTTCATGTCCTGTTGCATTTCCGATTGGGCAGATGTGATGGCACATCCAGCAGAACCGGCAGGAATCCACGTGCTGATTGACTTTTTCCGACAGTTTCATCTCATCCACCTCCTCAGAGTCCCAGCTTGAACGGATTCATGATTCCGTTCGGGTCAAGCTGCTTTTTCAGTCCCTCGAATACCTGCATGGCGGGACCGTACTGCTCCTTCATCAGTCTG
Source organism: Clostridiales bacterium UBA6330 (assembly GCA_002438075.1). Taxonomy (GTDB): domain Bacteria; phylum Bacillota; class Clostridia; order Oscillospirales; family CAG-272; genus UMGS1865. The sequence goes on along the minus strand of DJSQ01000101.1, from coordinate 2,383 downwards.
CCGAGTTTGATGCCCACGCCATGGTGGTCGTTGACCACGCCGCCGTGCGCAAGCGCCGTCCGCACACCGCAGGTCCAGATTGCCTGATGCAACCGGAGCGCCTCGACCGGGTCCTGCGGAACGTCCTTGCCGTCCACGATAAAGCGGTCGTAAACCATCGCGCCCCACTCGTACCAGTGCGAGAAATGCGCAATGAACTTCGCCTGCGGGAAGTTGGTCTCAATCGCCTTTTTCATTGCCCAATAGATTTCCTCGATTTTGTCATACGGGGCAATCGTATCCATTGTGCCGAACATCTGCGGCAGGTCCATCATATAGCCGGGATAGAAGAAGGTAATCTTTTCCTTCCACCACTTCTCGCCGTATTCGCTTCCAAGGTCCTCTGCGCCGTACTTTTTGAAGGTGTCCAAAAGGATTTTCTCCTCCACCTCCACCATCTCGCGGCACCCCTCATAGGCAATGTTCATGAACGCGCCCTTGCGCTCCACACCGACCACCTTTTTGATCAGCGATGCAGTCTCCGCCTCGTCGTAAAGACGCATGACCGAGGGCTTGAACTTCTGGAGCAGTTCCCGCGATGCAACAAACGCGCCATGCATATCCTTAAACAGGAATGCGCGGAAGCGCCGTTCCTCCGGCTGGTCGAAAATGCGGATCTGTGCCTTGGTGATGATACCGAGCGTCCCCTCCGAACCGATGAAAATCTGATTGAGGTCGGGACCCGCCGCGTGCTTGGGCGCGGGGGAAGTCAGAATGATGTCCCCGTTCGGAAGCACGACCTCCATTTGCAGGACCATATCGTCAATCTTGCCGTATTTCGTGGACACCACGCCGATGCCACGGTGCGCAAGAAATCCGCCGACTGTGGAGCAGGTCAGCGAGGACGGGTAGTGCATGGTCGCCTTTCCCACCTCATTTGCGGCATACTCAATGTGCTTGTAAATGGCACCCGTGCCGCATTCGATGTACATTCCCTCTGTATTGACCTGATAAATCCGGTTCATCCGCTTGGTATCCAGCAGAATGCCGCCGCAAACCGGAATTGCACCGCCCTGCGTTCCTCCGCCCGCGCCCCACACTGTCACGGGGATTTTATAATAGTTTGCAATCTTGACGACCTTGGAAACCTCGGTCGCGTCCAACGGGCAGACCACAAAATCCGCCTCCGGCATCCGCTGTCCTCTGTCTGCCCACATCCGCGAGAGCCAGTAGTAATCCACGCTGTGCGTCACCTTGTCGATTGGGCGCACCGAGCAGTTTTCCTTTCCCACCGCGTCCTCCAACTCGGTCAGAATCATGGAGAACAGAAAATCGTTCATTTGATATTGCATCGTGTTTTCTCCTTTTCTGTGTTGCTTTCACTATAAGCGTTTTCATAGCTTACGATTACATAAGATAAATTTGAATTACTTATCGCACCACTGCTTTTTAATTCAAATGCATTCAAAATGTCTCACCTCAACAGTTTTAGGCGCAAAAAGCCGACTGGCAGTCACGGATTCCCGTAACGGTCAGTCGGCGATTAGCGCGAAAAAGGTATGCAACCATTCCGTTGCACAAAAAAGCAGCTATATAAGCAACCAGGTCTGTCTGTCTGTCTGT
>DJSQ01000101.1:0-635 GCA_002438075.1 Clostridiales bacterium UBA6330 | reverse complement strand
CTGTCAAGACATTGTACACGATGCGCACCTCCTTGTCAAGCATTCTTTGTTACTTTTTTGATACTTATTCTGCGACTGCAATCCTTTATTTAATTCATCAGGGCATAGCTGTTGGCTTTGCTATACACAGATAGAATGGCTGTGACTTTCTTTGAAAATGCGCTTTATTGATATTGCATCGCATATCATTCCGTACTGTTTTATTTTATCATACAATACCATGATTTGCAAGATACCTGCGAAAATTATTTCACATATCTTGACTTTTTCTCTCGATTATGGTATAATAAATGAAAATAATTTTCATTTTTGGAGGAATCATGGAATCGGTTCTACACAGCATTCGGCAAAATTACGACCGCATGGGGTTTGCGGAGCAAAAACTCGCGAACTATCTTTTGGCACACACCGGCGAAATCATCGGAATCTCCATCTCGGAGCTTGCCGAGCGTTGTGCCTGCGGAAGTGCAACCGTCGTGCGGTTTGCAAGACGACTCGGACTGAACGGCTACCAAGAATTAAAAGTGCGACTTGCAACGGAAGTCGGTTCAACTTCTATGATTGATGAAGAAATTCAAAAAAGTGACAACTGCTACCACATCTACCAAAAGCGAATTGCCTCCATTGCGGAATCC
>DJSQ01000138.1 GCA_002438075.1 Clostridiales bacterium UBA6330 | reverse complement strand
GTTCACTCCCCTAAAAGGATATAATCCTCTTAGGAATGAGAGCTGTAGGGAACGACCCGTGTGTCGTTCCGTGGCTCTAATTAACAATCAGTGGCACCATGTTCGCACTTCGTTTGTCTGGGTGAAAGTTTTGAGGGAGTCCAGAGGGAACTTTTTCAAAAGTTCCCTTTGGCGCGTCCCTCGCGTCCTGCGTCCCCGTACAGAGACAGGCAGGACTGGAGCTTTTCGAGCGCGTTGTCGCCCTTTTGGAGGCGGAGACAGAGATGCGCGTCACCCGAGAGAACCATCCGAAGCTGCGGGAGCTTGGCGGAAACCGCGCTCCAGCGGTCCACGTCCAGATTCTCGGGGTAAATGTGAACCCCGTTTGTGTCCTGTAGAATGCGCGTGATGCCGCAGGCGGAAGCCGTGGAGTGAATCAGCGCAATGCGGAGCAGATTCACCGTCTCGGCGGGCGGCTCGCCGTAGCGGTCCACCAGCTCGTCGGTCACGTCCGCCAGATCGACAGGATTTGCAATCAGCGCAATCTTTTTGTAAAGCGCCATCCGCTGGGCTGGGAACGGCACGTATTTTTCGGGCAGGGACGCGCTGTAGTTCAGCGAGACCGTGCAGTCGGTCTCGGGCTTCGGCGCTTCTCCCTTTTCGGTCAGGACCGCCTGATTCAACAGCTTGATATAGAGGTCGTACCCCACCGCGTCCAGATGCCCGTGCTGTTCCGCGCCGAGGATGTTCCCCGCGCCGCGAATCTCCATATCGCGCAGAGCCACCTTGAAGCCCGCGCCGAACTCGGCATACTCGCGGATTGCCTCCAACCGCTTGGTTGCGATTTCCGAGAGCGCCTTGCCGCGCGCAAAGGTGAAGTAGGCATACGCGCGCCGCGCCGAACGCCCCACGCGCCCGCGAATCTGGTGCAGCTGGGACAGCCCCAGCCGATCCGCGTTCGTCACAATCAGCGTGTTTGCGTTCGGGATGTCCACACCCGTCTCGATAATCGTGGTGCAAACCAGAATGTCCACCTCGCCGTTCAGCATCTGCTCCCAGATTTTCTCCAGCTCATCCTTTTCCATCTTCCCGTGCGCAACGGTGATGCGCGCCTCGGGGATTGCCTTCGACACCTGCGCCGCCACGCTGTAGATGGTCTCCACGTTGTTGTGCAGATAGAACACCTGCCCGCCGCGCCGCAGCTCCCGCCGCATGGCTTCCTCCAGAATCAGCGGGTCCTCCTCCAGCACGTAGGTCTGCACGGGCAGACGGTCCACGGGTGCGTCATCGAGGATTGAAATATCGCGGATGCCGCCCATCGCCATGTTCAGCGTGCGCGGGATCGGCGTAGCGGAGAGCGACAGCACATCCACGCCCTTTGCAACCTGCTTCAGCTTCTCCTTTTGCGCCACGCCAAAGCGCTGTTCCTCGTCCACAATCATCAGCCCGAGGTTGTGGAACCGCACGTCCTGCGACAGAATCCGATGCGTGCCGATGAGGATATCCACCTCGCCGCGCGCCAGCCGCCGCAGGGTTGCCGCCTGCTGTTTGGGCGTGCGGAAGCGGGAAATCATGTCCACGTTGACCGCGAACGACCGCATCCGACTGACGAAGGTCTGAAAATGCTGGAGCGCCAGCAGGGTTGTGGGGACCAGCACCGCCACCTGACAGCCGCCCAGCACCGCCTTGTACGCCGCGCGCATGGCAACCTCGGTCTTTCCGTAGCCCACGTCCCCGCAGAGCAGACGGTCCATCGGGACCGCTTTGGTCATGTCCCCCTTGATTTCGTCCGCCGTGGTCAGCTGGCTGTCGGTCTCATCGTATTCAAACGCATCCTCAAAGGCTTTCTGGTATTTATCATCGGCAGGAAACGCGTGCCCGGGCAGGCGCATCCGCTCGGCATAAAGGCGAATCAGCTCCCGCGCCATCTCCTTGACGGCGGCGGAGGCGCGCGCTTTGGATTTCTTCCATGCGTCACCGCCCATTTTCGACAGCTTGACCATGCCGTCATCACTGCGCGCGCCGATATATTTCGACACCTTGTCGAGCTTCTCCACGGGCAAAAACAGCTTATCCGTCCCCGCATACTGAATGCCGATATAGTCCTTTGTCACGCCGTCACAGGTCTTGCTTTCGATACCCGTATAGCGCCCGATGCCGTAGGTCTCGTGCACCACGTAGTCCCCCACCTCCAAATCGGCATAGGAGAGGATACTCTTGGTATTCTTCGGCTTCTTCTTGCGGAGCGCCGACTTGCCCGCAAGGTTCAGTCCGCCCGTGCGCGCTTCCGCGTTTCTTGATAGGACCGCAATATGCGGCACAATCAGCTCAAAGCCCGGCAGAACATCGCGCCACAGGACCGTCACGCTCCCGCCCGGCATTTTCGCAACGTCCTCGGGGTTGTCGATAACCTCGTAGCCGTCGGCGCGCAGCTCCTCCGCCAGCTGTCCCGCCTGTAGCTCGTTTTCGGCAAGCACCACCGTGCGGTAGCTACCCTCGGAATACGCGCGCAAATCATCGCGGAAAAGCTCATCGTTCTCGGCATAGGAGACGGTCTGGCGCGTGCGGAAGCCGAACAGACCCGCAAGGCGGCGGTCGGAAACGCTGTAGGCGATGGAGTCGAGATGGATTGTGACGTGCGTGTCGGTCACCTGCTCCAGATAGGACGCGGGGCGGTTATATTCGGCGTATTTTCCCGCAACGGTGCCGCCCTCCACCAGCTCGGTCACGGTCTGGTTCATGTGCCATTCAAAGGCTTGCAGGCGGTCGCGCAGGGCGTTTGTCGAGCGCTCCACCACCAGCCGCCGACCCGTGAAATAATCGAGCAGGCAGGCTTTCTCCTCGTAAACCGCGGTGATATACTTATCGAGGAACGGGACATCGCCCTCGCCGCGCAGAGCCGCGTCCACAGCGGTGGTTTCGCGGACCAATTCCTCCATTGCGTCCTCGTTTTTCGTTGCGCGGAACTGCGCGGCAATCAGCTTTTTCAGGCGTTCAAGAGCGGGCTTATCGCAGAGCAGCTCGCGCGCGGGCTGAAGCTCCGCCGCCATGACCGATTGCGTCATGCGCTGGGTATCGGGCTCAAACAGTCCCATACGGTCGATGTCATCCCCGAACAGCTCAATGCGCAGGGCATACGCGCCGCTTTTGCTATCGCCGTCCGAATCCATGAAGGTTCCGAACGGGGGGTAGATATCAACGATGCCGCCGCGCAGGGCAAACTGCCCGGGGCTATCGACCAAATCCACGCGGACAAAGCCTGCCCCCGTGAGGCGTTTCGCCAGCTGGGGCAGGTCAAGCGGCTCGTCGGCGTTAATTGCGATGGTTGCCTTCTTCAAAACCTCGGGTGGGACGGTATAACCGAGCGCCGCATCGGGGGTGGTAAGGACGGCATCGTACTCCCCCGCCATCAGACCCGAGAGGACCTTGATGCGCTCGTGCTCGTATTCGTGCGAGGCAGTCATATTGTAAAAGGTGAGGTCGCGCGCCATGTAGAACCCGGTGCGCAGTCCGAACCGCTCCAGGAGTCCTCCCAGCCGGACGCAGTCCTTCTCCTCCGGGCAGAGAATCAGCGCTGCCCCCCCGCGGTCGGCAACTGTGTCCTCCAGCAGCGAGATCAGCAGCGCGTCCGCCGCCCCCTCGCATAACCCGCTGGCAAGAATAGGGAGCGGAACCGCGCGGAAATCCTGCCGCACCGTCCGCAACAGCTGCCCGTACTCCGGATCGCTCCGTATCACATCCGTCAAAATACTGCTCATGGTTACTCCTGTCTGTAAGACCTTGGGGCTCTGNNAAGGTCGCGCGCCATATAGAAGCCCGTGCGGAGGTCGAAGCGCTCCAGCAGTCCGCCCAGCTTGACGCAGTCCTTCTCCTCGGGGCACAAAATCAGTGCCGCGCCGCCGCGCTCGCGCTTGGTATCCTCCAGAAGCGAGACGAGCAGTGCGTCCGCCGCCCCCTCGCACAGTCCGCTTGCGAGAATCGGAAGCGGGTTCGCTCGGAAGTCCTGTTTCGTTATCCGCAGGAGCTGTCCGTACTCTGGGTCCGCTCGGACAACGGATGTTAAAATGCTATTCATTGTTCCTCCTTTGGGGGCGCGGAAGGTCGCGGGGCGTTGCCCC
>DJSQ01000240.1 GCA_002438075.1 Clostridiales bacterium UBA6330 | reverse complement strand
ATCTCGGCACCCGTGTAAAGCATTCCTTCCTAAACGCGTCCCCACCGCAAAACAAGCGCGACAGCCGCACCATGCAAAAAATCCCCTCCAAAACAGCAAAAACTTCCCTGTAAGACCCCGCCGCCACAAAAAGCGAAACAAATTTTCGCTCGTATAATGGCGGGGTCTTGCGGGGAAGTTCGGGGAGAGTAGGAGGGGTTTGGGGAGGGAGAGGACCCCCTCCGAAAGGGGGTCCTCTCCCTCCCCAAGGTCCTCCCTTACTCCTTCACCGAGAACTGATACACCACAACGTGCTCGTAGGGCTTGTCGGGACCGATAATCGTGTCGGTAAAGTTCGCATGGTTCACCGCATCGGGCATCTTCTGCGTCTCCAAGCAGAACGCCGCCTGCTTGTTCTGCGGGTAGCCACCCTTGAGCGGATACTCGGGATTGCAGAAGAAATTCCCCGTGTAGAATTGCATACACGGCTGATTCGTGAATACCTTCAGAATCCGCCCGCTGTTCGGCTCGTAAATCTGAACCCGCAGAGTCGGCTCCTTCGTCTCCCCCTCCGTGAAGCAGACGCAGTGATCATAACCGCCCGCCAGCTTCAGGTCCTCGCAGTCCGCATGGAAATCCTGACCGATTGCCTTCGGCTCGCGGAAGTCAAACGGCGTGTTCTTCACCGAGCGAAGCTCGCCCGTCGGAATCAGCTCCGAATCGGTCGGCAGATAACGGTCCGCCTCCATCTGTACCACATGGTCGAAAATCTTCCCCGACGCATAGCCGCCCAGATTGAAGTAGGTGTGATTCGTCAGATTCAGCGGCGTGCGGCGGTCGGCGGTCGCATCATAGCGAATCGACAGCGCGTTCCCCGAAAGAAGCGCGTAGGTCACCGTCACGTCCACATTCCCGGGGTACCCGTCCTCACCGTCGGGCGAGTGCAGGGTCAGAACCAGCTTCGGCTCCTCCCCGTCCACAGGCTTGACATTCCAGAGACGGTGCGAAAAGCCCAGCTTGCCGCCGTGCAGGGAGTTCTTTCCGTCATTCCGATAGAGCGTGTAGGTCTCGCCGTCCAGCGTGAATTTGCCGTTCGCAATGCGGTTGCCCACTCTGCCCACCAGAGCGCCGAGATAGCCGTCCCCCAGCACATAGTCGCGCAGGGAGTCGTAGCCCTCCACCACATCGGAGGAGCGACCGTACTTGTCCGGTACGCGGATTTCCGTAACCGCGCCGCCGTATTCGCAGATGGTCACGGTCATCCCCGTGCGGTTCTTCATCGTGTAGCAGTAAACCTCACTGCCATCGTCCAGCGTCCCGAAATAATGCTTTGTAATCATGTTGTTCTTCCCCCGCTTCAGTTTTCGTAGCCGTTCGGATTTTTCTTCTGCCAGTTCGCCATGTCGCGGCACATATCCTCAATGCCGAACTCCGCGTGCCAGCCCAGAATCTCCGCCGCTTTGGTCGGGTCGGCATAGCAGGTTGCAATGTCCCCCGGGCGGCGCGCCACGATTTTGTAGGGCACCTTCAGCCCCGATGCCTTCTCATACGCATGGACGATATCCAGCACCGAATAGCCTACACCCGTGCCGATGTTGTAATACTCCACACCCGTCACCTTGTCCGCTCTCTGGAGCGCCTTGAGGTGCGCCTTTGCAAGGTCGACCACGTGGATATAATCCCGCACACCCGTGCCGTCGGGCGTGTCGTAATCGTCACCGAACACCTGAAGGAAGGGCAGCTGACCCGCCGCAACCTTTGCAACGTAAGGCAGCAGGTTGTTCGGAATGCCGCGCGGGTTCTCGCCGATCAGCCCGCTCTTGTGCGCGCCGATGGGGTTGAAATACCGCAGAATGGAAACGCTCCAGTCCTTGTCCGCAAACCAGACATCCTTGAGGATACGCTCAATCATGAGCTTCGTCTCGCCGTAGGGGTTGGTTGTGGACAGCGGGAAATCCTCCCGAATCGGCACGGTCTTGGGTGAGCCGTAGACCGTTGCGGACGAGCTGAACACAATGCGCTTGGCGTTGTACTGCGCCATCAGCTCCACCAGATTCAGCGTGCTGAGAAGGTTGTTGTGGTAGTACCGCCCGGGCTGCGCGACCGATTCGCCGACCGCCTTCAGACCCGCAAAGTGAATCGCGGAGTCAATATCGGGGTTCTCGACAAACACGCGGCGCAGAGCCTCCTTGTCGCACAAATCCACCTCGTAGGCGCGGAATTCCTTCCCCGTAATCTCCTTGATGCGGTCCAGCACCTTCGGGGAGCTGTTGACATAGTTGTCCGCAATCACAACGTCATAGCCCGCGTTCAGAAATTCCACCGCGGTATGGGAGCCGATGAATCCCGCTCCACCTGTAATCAGAATAGCCATTTTTATTACCTCTTTTCTTAAGACCTTGGGCTTTGCCCAAACCCACTCAGGGGACTTCTTCGGGGAAGTCCCCTGAGAACCTTCAAGAACCTTGCCAAAAAGGAATTGATATGTAGCCGATTGAAAGTTGAAAGTGCAATTTTTGCAGACGCTATCCGCTTCTGCTTTTCGTCACGCCCACAAATCGGCAGGGTACTCGCCTTTCGCAATCAGGTCGGCGATTGCCGCCTTGACGCGCGGTTTGTCCTCGTGATAGGTCACGCCCCGCCAGACCGATTCGGTCGGGTAGACCGCAACGTCGCAGAGTCCCGCCTCCATCTGCGCCTGCACCGCAAACGGCAGATAGAATTCGCATTTGAGCGGATTGGACGGTACCGCCGCTTCGTAGAAGCCGCGCAGCTCGGTCTCCAGATGGCGGAACAGGTCGGGCGTAAAGCCCCAGCAGTTCATCGACACAATCGTGTCAAACGGCATCTCGGTCCACGTCGTGCCGTCATCCTCCAGATATGCCGCGCCGTTCTCGCGCTTCTCAACCTTCGTCCGCTCGGTTACGCGAATCAGCTTGCCGTCCGCTCCAACCTCGCAAACGCCGCGCGAAACCGTCCCGTTTTCGGTCAGCGTGTTCCCCGCACGGAAGCCGACCATGCAGTGGTGTGCGGGAATGCCCGAAAGGTTCGGGCGGGACAGATGCTCCGCAAGGTGGCGGAAGGTCTCCGCGCCGTAAAAATCATCCGCATTGATGACCGCAAAATTATCGGTCACAAGGTCGCGCGCACACCACACGGCGTGCCCCGTCCCCCACGGCTTGGTCCGTCCCGCGGGCAGCCTCAAGCCGCTCGGCAGGTCGTTCGCATCCTGAAAGACGTACTTGACCTTGATTTTCTTCGCAATCCGATTTCCGATGGTCTCGCGGAACTGCTCCAGATTTTCCCGCTTGATGATAAAGACCGCCTGATCAAAGCCCGCGCGAATGGCATCATAGACCGAAAAATCAATGATGAAATTTCCCGCGTCGGTCATGGGGTCCAGCTGCTTCAGACCGCCGTAGCGGGAGCCAAGCCCCGCGGCAAGAATTACCAGTGTCATGAATTCATCTCCTTATGTGAGTTTCTTCAGGATAAGTATACACGAAAAAAGTGAAAAAGTAAAGAGGTTTCCGAAAATTCACCCGAAAAATTCCCTTTTTCCAAAGCACGGGTGACCGTTTTTCCGTCCTTTTCGCGCTTTTTCGGGAAAAGTTTTGAAAAAGGACTTGACAAATGCCCGTGCCGTTGCTATAATTGTATCATATGAGACAAAAGGAGGGAGAGCCTTGACAGAGGAGCTGTTGCGCAAGAGCCTCTTGCGCTGTCCGCTGTTCGGCGGGCTGTCACGGGAAGCATTGGACAGCTTGACGGGCGGCGACAGGGCGGTGCGGACCTATGCCGACGGCGAAATCATCGGCTCGGCAGACGAGAGCGGGTCCCCGCTTCTGATCGTTCTGGCAGAGGGCAAAGCGGCGGTGACAACGCCGAATGCGGGACACAACGTCCTGCTGCGCTTTCTCGGCGCGGGCGACCTGTTCGGGATTGCGAACCTGTTCTCGGATGCGCCGTCGGTCAGCACGGTCCGTGCATCGGGCGGCTGTACCTGCCTGCTGATTTCGGAGGACACGGTCCGCGCGCTTCTGGATAACGACCGCGATTTCCGCCAAAGCTATATCGGGTATCTTTCGGGGCGCGTCCGCTTTCTCAACCGCAAAATCGGGTACCTGACCGCAGGCAGTGCCGAGCGGCGGCTCGCACTCTACCTTGCGGGGCTCGGGCAGGGCGAGGTCACGCTCACCGAATCCCTCTCCTCTCTCTCCGACCTGCTCAATCTTGGCAGAGCCTCGCTTTACCGCGCCTTTGACCGCCTGACCGCCGACGGTTATCTGGTCAAAAACGGCAAGCATCTGATTCTGCCCGACCCCGCCGCGATGCTCGCACACTACAACCAATAAATCATTTTTGAAAGGAAGTCTTACTACCATGAAACTCCGCGCACTATCTCTGCTCCTGCTCGTTGCCCTGCTCGTCTCCTTCGCCGTTGCCTGCAAGCCGCTGACCGACCCCGTCAGCATCCGCGTCTACACCATGAACGGTACCACCGGCTTCGGTATGGCAAAGTTGATGGAGGATGCCGCAAACGACACGTTCAAAACCGAAAAGTATACGTTTGAAGTGAAATCCGACTTTGCAAACGACGTTCTCCCCGCGCTGATTAACGGCGACGCGGACATCGCCGCCATCCCGACCAACGGCGCGTCGATTGCCTACAACAAAACGCAGGGCAAGGTGAAAGTTCTCGCCGTCAACACGCTCGGATGCCTCTACGTCATCGGCAAAACCGAGGTCACCTCGTTTGCCGACCTCGACGGCAAAACCGTTTTCGCGCCCGCGCAGAACCCGACCTTTATTTTCAAATATCTCTGCGGACAGAACAACGTGAACGTCACGGTTGATAACCAATATTCCGCTCCCGCCGACCTCGTGGCGGCAGTTGCGGCGGGCAAGGTGGACTACGCCGTGCTTCCCGAGCCGATGATTACCGTTGCAAAAGCCAAGAACGCAGACCTGAAGGTCTCGCTTGACCTCACCGCCGAGTGGAACAAGCTGGACGGCAAGAAGGACACGCTTGTGCAGGGCTGTGTGGTGGTTCGCACCGCGTTCCTCGAAGCGCATCCCGAAGCCGTTGCAAGCTTCCTCAGCGCTTATGAAGCGTCGGTAAACTATGTCAACACCAACACCGAGGAAGCCGCAGAGCTGATTGTCAAGCACGGCATTTTCGAGCAGGCTCCGGTTGCGAAGAACGCAATCCCGAAGTGCAACATTCATTTCGTTGCGGGTGACGACATGAAAACCGCGATGAACACCTATCTGACCATTCTTTCGGGAATCAACGCGAGCGCAATCGGCGGCACGGTGCCGGATGACGCGTTCTACTATCTCGGAAAATGAAGCGGATACCGAAAATTTTCCGCATTCTCTTTGCCGTCGCCTTCTGGATTTTCGTCTGGTGGGCGGCGGCAAAGTCGGTTGGGAGCGAACTGCTCTTCCCCGCTCCCGCCGCCGTGCTCAAGGTTCTGTGGGCACTGGTGCGCTCGAAGGAATTCTACCTTGTCACGGGGCGGTCGCTGCTCAATGTCGTGACAGGCATTCTCGCGGCGGTCGCGCTCGGCGTGCTTTTGGCGGGGCTCTGCCACCGCGTCCGCATCCTGCGGGACCTGTTCCTGCCGCTGATGACCATCATCAAGGCAACGCCGGTTGCTTCCTTCATCGTCCTGCTCCTGATTTTCATCGGGGCGGCAAAGGTCCCCTCGCTCATCACCTTTCTCATCGTCCTGCCCGTGGTCTGGACCAATCTGGACGAGGGACTGGACCGCATTGACACGGGGCTTTCCGAGGTCGCGCGGGTCTACCGCTTCTCCTATCCGCGGCGGTTGCGCGTGCTGGTTCTCCCCTCCCTGCGCCCCTACTTCCTTTCCGCCTGCCGCACGTCACTTGGGCTTGCATGGAAGGCGGGCATCGCGGCGGAAATTCTCGCCACCCCGCGCGGGACCATCGGTCGGATGATCGGTGACGCGCGGCTGTACCTCGAAACCGAGCAGATGTTTGCATGGACGCTGACGGTCATTCTGCTCAGTCTCCTCATTGAATACGGCTTTGTCGCGCTGTTCCGCAGGCTCGACAGAAGCGCACGCGCGGGAGGTAACCGCAATGCTTGAATTTGAACGCGTCTCCTTTTTCTACAAGAAAAATACACCCGTTTTGCGCGACCTCTCCTTCCGTCTGGAGGACGGCGGATTTCTGACCGTCATGGGCGAATCGGGATGCGGCAAAAGCACTCTGCTCTCGCTTGCGGCGGGATTGCTCACGCCAACCGATGGGCGGGTGCTCTGCACGGCAAAGCGCATCTCCTGCGCGTTTCAGGAGCCGCGCCTGTTCCCGTGGCTGACCGTTGCGCAAAATCTTTCCGCCGTTCTGCCCAAGCCCGACCCCCGCGCCATTGCGGAGGTGCTTGCAGCAGTGGAGCTTTCGGAGAGCGCCGCACTCTACCCCGCCGAGCTGTCGGGCGGCATGAAAAGCCGCGTGTCCCTTGCGCGTGCTCTACTCTTTGGCGGTGACCTTTTCCTGCTTGACGAACCGTTTTCCGCGCTCGATGCAGACCTGCGCCACCGTCTCTCCGACCGTCTCCGCGCCCTGTGGAAGCAAAGCGGCGCCGCCGTCCTGCTCGTAACCCACCAGCAGGAGGACGCGGAACGCTTGGGCGGGAGGGTGCTGAAATTATAAGCCGAAGCCTACGAAATTTCACGTTCCTATTGACAAATCCGAGAAAGCGGGGTATAATAAGTATAGATTACAAAGGAGGAAATCCGCCATGTCTATCAGCACAACCGAATTGAAGCTGAATCCCGACGAATCAAAGCAAGACCGCGTTGAGCTTGCAAAGGCACTGTTCGGAATCCTTCCTGCGGATATCACACTTGAAGAAGCAAAACAGGAACGGCTGAATCAAATCTGAAAAGAAGATACATCGGCTTTTCACATCACCAAAAAACACTGCTGAAACAGTAGTATTCCAAGCAAAGAGGACAACCGAATTGAAGGATTTTTTCAAAAAGCACTCGCTCTATAACCTGTTCAACGCGAACGGAAACCGCGAGCAGGACGCACCCGAGGAGGACACGCGCCCCACTCTGCGGCGCTTTTTCCGTCTGCTCCGCCGCAAATTCTGGCGGCTCATCACGCTGAACATGATGATGCTTCCCATGCTGGCACCGATTCTGATCGGCGTGTTTCTCTACCTCGGGATGCACAAAACCCCAACGGCAAACAACGTCATCTTTCCGCAGATTTTCGGTGCGGGGCTGATCTCCAATTCCACCGAGGCAACCTTCCTCTCCGACCTGTTCGGTGCGCAGTTCCTCATCCCCGCCTACAAAAACACAGCTTCCTATGTCGGCATGGGCATCTGCGCGGGCTTTCTGGTTCTGACCTTCGGTTGGCAGAACATCGGCGCGACCTACATCCTGCGCGGCATTGTGCGCGGGGACCCCGTTTTCCCCTTCTCCGATTATGCCTACGCGGTCAAGCGAAACTGGAAGCAGGGCTTTTTCCTCGGTCTGATTGATGCGGCAATCCTCTTTTTCCTCGGCTTTGATTTCATGTTCTTCTACAATCAGACGGGGACCTTCAAAATGGACGTGATGTATTTCGCAATCTTTGCCATTGCCATTATCTACTTCTTCATGCGGTTTTACATCTACCTGCTCCAGATTACCTTCAACCTAAATATCCGCAAAATCTTCAAGAACGCGCTGATTTTCTCGGTCCTCGGCTTCAAGCGCAACATCATGGGCGCGCTTGGCATCCTTTCGCTGACCGCAATTGCCGTGGCGCTGATTGCCCTGTTCGCGGCTCTGCTCGGCGGAAACATTGCAATTCCGCTGATTCTGCCGCTCCTCTACTATCTTTCCTTCACCGCGTTCATGGCGGCATACGCCGCCTACCCCATCATCGACCGCTACATGATTGCGCCCTACACGGACGGAGCGGACGGTGACGGAGAGGCGGAGGACACACAGGAAACAACCGACACAACCCCGTCAGCCGCCGATTAAGCGGCTGACCGTTACCGGTTCATAGCCCTCATCCAGAAGCCTTGGAAGCACGATTTCCAGGGCTTCCGGTGTTTTACTGTGTGCCGTGTAGTCGTGCATAAGGACAATCGCCCCGGGCTTGACCTCGCGCATGACATGGTTGACGATTGCGCCGGTTTCTTTGGTTTCCCAATCGCGGGTATCCACGCTCCAGAGAATCACGGTATACCCGCGGCAGTCGGCACAGCTTTTCACGGCATCGCTGACCACGCCCTCGGGCGGGCGGAAGAGTGTGGGACGGTGCCCGAGCGTGGATTCCATGACAGCCTCGCACTTTTTCAGCTCCTCGGTGAGCGTTGGACCGTCCATTTTAGTCAGCCGATGGTGCGAATAGGTGTGATTCCCAATCTCATGCCCGCGCCGCAGGACCTCCTTTGCGACCTCGGGGTAATATTCAACGTTGGTTCCAATCATGAAAAACGTTGCCTTGACCCCGTAGCGGTCGAGGATATCCAGAATGCGATAGGTGTAGGAGGGATGCGGACCGTCATCGAAGGTGAGCGCGATTTTTCGCGTTTCGGGGTCTGCGGAATGGTGGACGACACGCTCCGCCGCGGCTTTTTGCGGCAGTGCGACCGCCGTCAGAATCATTGCGAGCAGACCCGCCAGCACCCGCCGCCGTCTCATTCCGCCGCCTCCGTTGCGCCGCCCGTCAGCTCGTCCATTGTACCAAAGCGGTACCCCTGCGCCCGCATTTCGCGTATCACGTCACCGAGAATCGCCGCGTTGGTTGCCGAGGTGGGGTGCAGGAGCATGACCTCGCCGTTATGGGTATTATCGAGAATCATCTGTTTGGCTTTCTCTACTGACGGTTGCTTATTGTTATCCCAATCCGCGTAGGCGAAGCTCCAGAAGATGGTTTTATAGCCGTTTCTTTGCGCGCAGGCAAGGTTTGCTTCGCTGAACCGACCTTCGGGCGGGCGGTAGTAGTGCGACAGTTCGCACCCCGTCAGCGTTCGATAGGCTTCCTCCAGTCCGTGCAGCTCGGCGAGGAGTGCTTCATCGCTCTCGCGGCTCATATCCTTATGGTGCATGGTATGGTTTCCCACGGTATGCCCTTCCGCCGCCATGCGTTTGACCAATTCGGGTTCATGGCGGATAAGACCGTCCAAAATAAAGAAGCATCCCGTGACCTGCTCCTCCTTGAGGGTATCGAGGATTTTCTCCACGCTCTCGTTCCCGTACCCTGCGTCGAAGGTCAGGTAGACGACCTTTTCCGCGTCATCGGCGTTACTATGGCGGTGGTCGACGTAGTAGCCGTCGTGTTGTTCGACAAAGGACAGCTCCCCTGCGCTCGGCTGGGCATGGTTCTTAACGTGGACGCAATACCAACTATACCCGCTCTCTGCGTCGGGGACCAGCTGCCACGCGCCGATCATGAGTGCCACTGCGGTCACAGTAAACACAACCTTTGAAAATTTCGTTTTCAGCGTCATTTTCTCACGCTCCTTTCGTTCCTCGTCAACAGTTTCGCCTTTTTTTCGGCGCGTTAGTCCTTGAAAAATTTGAAAAAAAAAGGTCGCGGGGCTTTGCCCCGCACCCCACTTAGGGGACTTCTTAAGGAGAAGTCCCCTAAG
>DJSQ01000012.1 GCA_002438075.1 Clostridiales bacterium UBA6330 | reverse complement strand
AACTTTGGGGGTCACTTCAGAGTCCAGAGGGGACTTTTTCAAAAGTCCCCTTTGGCGCGTCCTCCGCATCCCCCGCGTCCTTCGCGTTCCTTTTCGTACTTGAAATACTGGTAGAGGTTGCAGGGAATCATGCCGTTGTAGAGCTTGCGGACCTTGTCGGCTTTGTGACCGAACAGGCGCTCAAACTGCGGGTGGGAGGTAATGACGTAGAGGTGCCACGGAGCAAAGGTCCAAAGGTGGTTGCCCATTTCGCGGTAGAGCGCGGCGGCGGTCTCGGGGGTCATCAGGCGTTCGCCGTAGGGCGGGTTGCAGACGATGGTCCCGCGGCGGTCGGGCTTTTCGATTTTCCGCACATCGGCATTGAAAATGCGGATTCGGTCCTCCACCCCTGCGCGCAGAGCGTTTTCGTAGGTCACGTCCAGAATCTCCTCGTCAATATCGGAAGCCCAGACCTCGTAGTCCGCGTCGCGCAGGAATGCCGCCTCTGCGCGCGCCCGCTCGTCAGCCCAGACCGCGCGGGAAATCTGCGGAAAAGCCTCCGCCGCAAAGGTGCGTCCCAGCCCGGGGGCGCGGTTGGAAAGAATCATCGCCGCCTCGATTGCAATGGTCCCCGAGCCGCACATGGGGTCCCAGAACAGGACATCCGCGCGCGGTCTGGCGTTGTAAGCCAGCGCCGCGGCGAGCGTTTCGCGCAGGGGCGCTTCGCCCGCGTCGGGGCGGTAGCCGCGCTTATGCAGGGTCACGCCCGAGGTATCAATCATCAGGTGCGCCACGTCCTTGAAGATGAAGAATTCAATCTGGTATTTCACGCCCGCCTCGGCGAACCACTTCTGCCCGTAAGCACCCGACAGGCGGTCGACCACCGCTTTTTTGACGATGCTCTGGCAGTCGGGCAGGGAGTGCAGCTTGCTTTTGATGGCGTGCCCTTTGACGGGAAACGCATCGTTCCGCCCGATCCAGTCCTCCCACGGGAGCGCTTTGGTCCCCTCAAAGAGCGCGTCAAAGCTCTCTGCGGGAAAGCGACCGAGGAGCAACAGCACGCGCTCGGCACACCGCAGACCGAGGCTTGCGCGCGCCAGTGCAGCTTCGTCCCCCTCGAAAAAGACCCGCCCGTCCATGGTCTCGGTGCGCGCAAATCCCAGCGCGTCCAGCTCCTCTCCGAGCGTTTTTTCCAGCCCGAACAGGCAGGTTGCGACATAGTGTAATTTCATTTGGTCCTCCGAATTTGAATGTTTGTCCTTCGATTCCTGCAAAATTTCGGCTTTGCGGGATGATTTTTTTGTATTTTCCGAAGAAATTCGCAAACAGGGCTTGCAATTCCGTCACAAATGCGGTATAATGGAATATACTATAGGCAGTACCGCGCAATTCCGATGGTGCAATTGCGAAGTCGAATTTTTCGTCAGACGATACAAAAATTCGCAGGCTGTAGCAGCGCTACAGGCAAGGATTTTTGTGAAGTATGAAGGAAAAGGCGCGAGCGAGTGCGCCAATCGCGGATTGCGCGGTACTGCCTATATATCATCTCGGTACCGGAGGGCAGGTAGAAACATGGAAAAGAAAAAAGTCGGCATTATCGGCGCGACGGGCATGGTCGGTCAGCGCTTTTTAACACTTCTGGACGGTCACCCCTATTTTGAAGTGACGGCGCTTGCGGCTTCCGCGCGGTCTGCGGGGCAGGTCTACGAAAAAGCGGTGGAGGGTCGGTGGAAAATGGCTGTCCCGATTCCCGCCGCCGTGCGCGACATGGTGATAACGGATGCCGCCGACATTCCCGCGATGGCGGCGAAATGCGATTTCGTATTCTGCGCGGTCAACATGAAAAAGGACGAGACAAAGGCGCTTGAGGAAGCCTATGCGCGCGCCGAGCTCCCCGTTGTCTCCAACAACTCGGCAAACCGTTGGACACCCGATGTTCCGATGGTGATTCCCGAAATCAACGATGCGCATCTTGCGGTGATTGACGCGCAGAAGGCACGTTTGGGGACCCGCCGCGGGTTCATTGCGGTGAAGCCGAACTGCTCGATTCAGTCCTACGTTCCCGCGCTGACGCCGCTGTTGCCGTTCGGCATTGAGCAGGTGGTGGCAACGACCTATCAGGCAATCTCGGGTGCGGGCAAGACCTTCCGCGAGTGGCCCGAGATGGTTGACAATGTAATCCCCTACATTGCGGGGGAGGAAGAAAAGAGCGAGCAGGAGCCGCTCAAGGTTTGGGGGCGAGTGGAGAACGGGCAGATTATCAAAGCCTCCGCGCCTCTCATCACGACGCAGTGCATTCGCGTTCCCGTTTCGGACGGTCACACGGCGGCGGTTTTTGTAAAGTTCCGCGAGAAGCCCTCGCGCGGTCAGATTCTCGATGCTTGGCGGTCCTACTCGGGCAAGCCGCAGTCGCTGAAGCTTCCGCACGCGCCCGCGCAATTCATCACCTACTTTGAAGATGACGCGCGTCCGCAGGCGCGTCTCGACCGCGACCTTGAGGGTGGGATGGGCATTTCCGTAGGCAGGCTCCGCGAGGACTCGCTCTTCGACTACAAGTTTGTCGGTCTTTCCCACAACACCCTCCGCGGAGCGGCAGGTGGCGCGGTATTGATTGCGGAGCTGCTTTACAGGGAGGGGTATTTGGAATAAGACCTTGGGACTCTGTCC
>DJSQ01000014.1 GCA_002438075.1 Clostridiales bacterium UBA6330 | reverse complement strand
TCCTTAAGAAGTCCCCTAAGTGGGGTGCGGGGCAAAGTCCCGCGACCTTCCCCCTTTACCGCATCTTGAGCTTGCGGATGTCGGTTCCGACAAAGAGAATCGGGCGGAACTCGCCGAAAAGACGGGAGCTGATGCGGTCGCTGTACTTGTCGCGTAGCTCGGCGGCGGTCAGATTCGTGCTGATGATGGTCGCCTTCGCAAGATTCATGCGGGTGTTGATGACCGTGTAGAGCACCGAGAGTGTGAATTGGTTGACCAGCTCGGTCCCAAGATCGTCGAGAATCAACAGATCGCAGGTCGTGTAACGGGAGGTGTTGTCCGCGTCACCTAAGACCGCACTGTTCCCAAACCGTTGTACCTCAAAATCGGCGAGCATTCCAACGGCGCTGTTGTAAAATACATCGTAGCCCTGCTCAATCACCGCCTTCGCAACCGCAGTGGAAAGATGCGTCTTGCCAAGCCCCGTGTACCCGAGGAACAGCATATTGTGCGGCTTCTTCTCCTTCTCGGCGGTCCCGAATGTCTCCGCATAGGAGCGGATAATCTGAAGATTGTTCCGCATCTTCGCGTATGCCGCAGGGTCGTTTTTGTAGTAGTCGAGCGAAAAATTCTCAAACGACTGCGTTTTCATCAGCATCCCAAGCCCCGAGGACATCATGCCCGCCTCCGCCAGCTTTTTGCGCATACAGGTGCACATCTGAATGCCGACGTATCCGCTGTCGCGGCACTTGGGACACTCGTAGCGCGGGGAGCAGTAGTCGGCAGGGTAGCCGTAGCGGGCGAGCAGCTCGCGGCGCGCCGCCTGAATGCGCTCGTTTTCGGCTTGCAGGGAGGCAACGCCCGCCTGCGTGTCGCCGCCCTCCATCGCCTGCTTCATCAGCCGCAGACCGAAGCCCGAGAGCGCACGGTCAAGCTCGCGCAGGTCGGGAATGACGCGGTAAAGCTCCTCGCGCCGCTCGTCGGCGGCTTCCTCGGCTTTCATCGCCTTTGTTTCGTACTCCGCGCGGATGCGGCGGAAATTTTCCTGATTATAGCCCATGCTTTTCCTCCGTGTGGGATTCCTCCGTTGAGGGGTCCGTTGTGGAATAACTGCGTTTCAGCGCGGCTTCAAAGAAATCGTCGGTGTCAAAGCTGCCCGTCATGACCGCCTGCCCCTTCTTTTCGCGCTCGGCATCCAGCTTTGCGTCAATCTGCGCGGCGGTGTCCAGCCCCTCGCTGTGCCAGCGCTCCAGAATCGAGTTCGCGTAGGGGAGGGACGGCTCGTTGATTGCGCCGACCGTGATTTCATACGCGCGGCGGATGATGTCCTCGCCGTAGCCGTAGGAGGTCCAGTTGTCCAGCATCGCGTTCTCCTTCGCGGTGAAGGAGCGGCTTCCGAGACCGAACATTGCGCGGATTTTGCCCTGTAGCGTGCGGCGCGCCTCGGTGCGCTTGACGAACTCCTCCAGCGCGGCGGCATCGGTCACGCCGTCATCGACCAGACGGAGCGCGTAGCGCTCGACCTCGCGCAGGGACTTCTTGCCGATGCGCTTGCAGTGCGCCAGCAGGAGCAGGATATACTCGTCGTCGAGGCGGAGGTAGTCCGAAAGCCCGACCAGCAGCTGTGCCTCGTAGGGGTTGAACACCTTGCCCCAGATGCTTTGCGCCTCGTTGACCAGCACCCGCAGGGACTGGCTTTTTTCCAGAAGTTCGGAAAGCTCCGCCGTGGAGTAGTTCGGCAGCACGTCCGCGCGGGCAAGAATCGCCGCAGGCTTTGCTTCCGCTGCGGGCTTGGCGTCCGCCGTCGGTTTGGCGGTTGCGGACCTTGCGGGCTTATCGGTCGGCTTCCGTTGCGCTTTTTTGCTCTCCTGTGCTTCTGTGCCGCAGGAAAGGACCCCGACCGATTGCCAGAAGTCCAGAATCTCGCCGATTTCGTCGCGGTCCGCGCCCGCCAGTCTTGCCAGCTGTGCGGGCTTGGCGAACAGCGTGGGGTCCGAGGCGAGCCACAGGAGGACCCGCAGCTGCTCGGGCGTTGCATCGACCTCGGGGACCGTTGACGGCAGGACCAGAACGCCCTGCCCGTAATTCCATTTCCATTCCATAATTCTTCTATCCTTTATCGGTCGTTCGCGTCCTTTTCGTCGTTCATGCGCTTGCGGCAGAGGCGGTAGGAGAGCGCCATGAGCGAGTCGCCCAAGTGGACGTTTTCCACCACGACGTTGGGGTTCTCGGGCTCCAGCTCGCGTCCCGTGAAGTTCCAGAAGCCGTAAACGCCGCAGTCGGTCAGACGCTTTGCAACCGCAGGTGCCTGCTCCTTCGGGAGGGTCAGCACGGCGAAATCGACGGGGTGGCGGTGGCAGAAGTCCTCCAGATGCGCCGCGTCGTAGATGCGCACGCCGCTGATGTCCCGTCCGATGAGGTCGGGCTTGAGGTCGAAGAGCGCCAGCACGCGGATGCCGCGTTTTTCAAAGACGGGGGAGTGGACCAGCGCGCGTCCCATGTCGCCCGCGCCGATGATAACGGCGTGCAGTCCCGCCTCCACGCCGAGCAGCTCGCAGATTTTGGCGTAGAGGTAGTCGACGTTATAGCCGTACCCCTGCTGACCGAAGCCGCCGAAGCAGTTGAGGTCCTGCCGAATTTGCGACGCGGTGAGGTGCATCATGCGGGAGAATTCTCCGGAGCTGATGCGCATCCGCCCTTGTCGGATCAGCATTCGCAGGTATCGGAAATAGCGCGGCAGTCGCCTGATGACCGCAGGGGACACCTCCGGTCTTTCACATTCTTCCCCGTCCTGCTCGGCGGGCTTCTTTTCGTTTTCCATGCTCCGAGACTCCTTTCCCGTTTCGTTATCCGACTTTTCCACAGGCTTGTGTTTGCCTCATCTGGGGTTTTCCACAGCCCGTTCTCTCTCTTTTTCTCCGTTTATGCGCACCGTTTCGCGCTTTTTCCCTCTCCCGCCGCTTTGGTTTTGCGCTTTTTCCACAGGCTGTTGAAAACAGGTGTGGAAAAGTGGGGGAAGACCTTGGAGCTCTGCCCCAAGCCCCGCTTAGGGG
>DJSQ01000081.1:343-3137 GCA_002438075.1 Clostridiales bacterium UBA6330 | reverse complement strand
GAGCAAACGCCTGCGGCGTTCAGTCGACCCCCGAAGGAGCGCCGGCAGACGGAAGCTCGGCACCCGTGAAAGGTATCCTTCCGCCATCCCCCTATCGTTTTGGTCCACGTCCTACCCCCGATAGCTCCCCGGCGGGGTGCCCATGATGCGGCGGAAAACCGTGCTGAAATAGTTCTGGTCCCCGTAGCCAAGCTCCGCCGCGACCTCGCCTACGCGCTTGCCCGTCCGCAACAGCTCCGCCGCACGTTGCATCTTCATCTCCGTAAAATACCGCGCAACGCCCATGCCCGCATAACGGGTAAAAACCTTTTTCAGGTTGGACAGGCTCATGCTGCACAGCCGCGCAATCTCCTCCGCGCTGAGCGCTTCGCCGATGTGCGCCCGCATGACGTTGATAATCTCCCCGTACCGCAAAGCGCCCGAGCTTTCGGTCGCGCCGCCCTCGCCCACGCTCCGAAGCGCGCGCAGGAGCCAGTACTCAAACCGCACCCGCTGCTCCGAGAGGAGCGCCGCGTCCGAACTGTGCAGTCCCGTCCGCACCTCCATGCTGATTTTCAACAGCTCCTCCCGCAATGCCGAATCGGGCATAAAAACCCGCCCCTGATACGCAGGCATGGACTCGGTGTGGAATGACAGGTTCAGGACGTGCGGCTCGGTCCCCCGCTCCGAACGAAGCCGATGAAACTCGTTCGGCGGGTGCATCAGGAACTGCCCCGCGTCCAAAATATAGATTTTTTCGCCCGCCGTAATGCCGACCGACCCGCCCAGCACATAGACCAATTCCCAAAACGGGTGCTTCTCGCCCGCAAACTCATAGGACTCCCCAAAGATACGGTCCAATGAAAAATGAAACGACGTAATGTCGGGACAGCGGGCTACCGGAACGTCCGTCATCGGCTCCGGAACCGTTTTTCTGTAATAAATATCCTTTTTCAAAGAAAAGTTATCCGTTTCTATATATGTATTTGCTTTTGGGTATTGTATAATGTTATTATAACGCATGAAAGGAAAAAATGCAAGAGCTTTTTCGCATTTTCTGACAAAAAAATGAAAGATATCAATTTTGCTTCGGACATTCTGCGCCACTTTGATCTGGACCACGTTTCCACCCCCTACGGAAACGGGCACATCAACAACACCTACCTTGTGGGAACCTCCCCGCGCTTCATCCTCCAGCGCATCAACACCGACATTTTCCGTGACCCCGACGGCGTGATGGAAAATATCCTTGCGGTGACCTCCTTCCTGCGGGCAAAAATCGTTGCCGAGGGCGGAGACCCGATGCGCGAGACGCTGACGGTTGTCCCGACCAACGACAACCACCCCTACTACCGCACCCCCGACGGCGACTGCTACCGTGTCTACCTCTTTATTGAGGATGCCGTGTCGGTTGACAGCGCCCCCACCCCCGAGGTCTTTGCCGAAAGCGCGCGGGCGTTCGGCAAATTCCAGCGGATGCTCTCCGACTTCCCCGCCGAAAAGCTCCATGAGACCATCCCGCACTTCCACGACACGCCCGACCGCCTGCGCATTTTCCGCGAGACGCTTGCGAAGGACCCCGTGGGACGCGCCGCTTCGGTCGAGCCCGAGATTCGGTTCGTGCTGGACCGCGCCGCCGAGATGGGAATCATCACAAGCGCGATTGCGGACGGCTCGGTCCCGCTCCGCGTGACGCATAACGACACCAAGCTGAACAACGTCATGCTGGATGCCGAAACGGGAAAAGGCATCTGCGTGATTGACCTTGACACCGTGATGCCCGGCTCGATGCTCTATGATTACGGCGATTCCCTGCGCTTCGGTGCCTCGACTGCGGCAGAGGACGAGCGGGACCTGGACAAGGTGTCGTTTGACCTCGATTACTTCCGCGCCTACACGAAAGCCTATCTGGAGGAACTCGGCGACAGCGTGACCCCGCGCGAGCTGGAGCTGCTCCCCTTCGCCGCCAAGCTGATGACGCTGGAGTGCGGGATGCGCTTCCTCACCGACCACATCGACGGAGACCACTACTTCCGCATCCACCGCGAAAATCACAATCTGGACCGCTGTCGGACCCAATTCAAGCTGGTCGCCGACATGGAGCGCAAAGCAGACGAAATGGCAAAAATCGTGGCAGAGCTGCACTAAAGGACGCGGGGGGACGCGGAGGACGCGTTAGGGAAACTTCTTGAAAGAAGTTTCCCTAAAACCCTTCAAGAACCTTCAACACATTTTTATGTGGTGCGAACATACGGTTCTGAATATTTGTGAGCAAGACTTTGCTTCGTCACAAAAAGAAAAAGCCGACTGTGCGGCGGCTTCGTATCGGATTTTTTCGCAAAAGGGTTGACAAAACGGAAAAAATGTGCTATCATTAGAGTACGAGGGGACACCGTATGACGGTTACTTCCTCGGTATGGTTAAAGAATTAACCGCCTGTCGATCGGAAGTTGAGGGCGGTTATTTCTTTTTGTTGTAGATGTCACGCAGTAGCCTGACAAGACTCAGTATAAAGCCGCCTAATAGGAGCAACTGATCCCAAGTTACGTACATGGATATCACCTCCCTCCGAAAAGGACTTCCGGAGGAAGAAAAGAAATATTTGGTTCCTCCGGTGTGCGGAGGAAGTAACCGCCATAGGCTTGCCCGCTCCCAAAGGAGTGGATTTTGCCTTGCGTCTTTTTACAGGAAAGCATAAATGCTTTTCTGCACGATGTCCCCAAGTCCGCAGGTTATCCTGCGGCTTTTCTATTATACACCCGTCAGCATGAATTGTCAAGAGTGCTTGGCTGATTTTTTTGCCCTTACACGAGTG
>DJSQ01000081.1:0-168 GCA_002438075.1 Clostridiales bacterium UBA6330 | reverse complement strand
CACGGAGGCTGGGTGTTACGTAGGTGATACAATATTCATCCGTCGTAGATAGTGGTTGTTTTATGCGGTTATTTATTTCATGATGATAGTGGTTGTTTTATGCGGTTATTTATTTCATGATAATTGTGGTTGTTTTATGCGGTTATCTTTCATGATTCATGATACTCA
>DJSQ01000037.1 GCA_002438075.1 Clostridiales bacterium UBA6330 | reverse complement strand
AAGCGAACCAAATTTTCGCTCCCATAATGGCGGGGTCCTGTGGGGAAGTTCGGGGTAGGTCAGGGAGGTTTGGAGGGTAGGGAGACCCCTCCGAAAGGGGTCTCCCTGCGCCTCCAAGGTCTTCCTTTCCTACCCCCCCAGATAAGCCTTCCGTACAGCGTCGTCGTGGAGGAGCGCGATGCCCGAGCCGAACTTCGTGATTTCGCCTGTCTCCAGAACATAGGCGCGATTTGCAATCGAAAGCGCCTTCTTCGCGTTTTGCTCCACAAGAAGAACCGTCGTCCCCTCGCGGTTGATTTGCTCAATCATCTCAAAAATCGTGCTCACATAGAGCGGAGATAGCCCCATGCTCGGCTCGTCCAGAAGCAATAGCTTCGGGTGCGACATCAACGCCCGCGACATCGCAAGCATCTGCTGCTCGCCGCCCGAAAGCGTCCCCGCAACCTGCCCCGACCGCTCGCGCAGAATCGCAAACCGACCGTATAGTCGCTCCAACGTCTCGTCAATCTCCTTCTTGTCCTTCCGCGTGTACGCACCCAAGCGCAGATTCTCTTCAACCGTCAGCTCCTGAAAAATCCGCCGCCCCTCGGGGACCTGCGCCATCCCCATCGGGACCAGCTTGTAAGCAGGCGTTGCCGTAATGTCGCTTCCGAGAAACGATACCTGCCCCGCGCGCTTCGGAATCAAGCCCGCCACCGCGTGCATGATCGTCGTCTTGCCCGCACCGTTCGCACCGATCAGCGCCACAATCTCGCCCTCGTTGACCTCAAAGGAAACCCCGCGAATCGCACGAATCAGCCCGTAGCTGACCTCCAGATCCCGTACCTCCAGCATTGCCATGTCGTGTCTCCTTTCTCAGTCACCCAGATAAGCCTTCACGACCTCGGGGTCCTTCAGTACCTCGGCAGTCGGTCCCTGCGCCAGCGTCGTGCCGAAATTCAGCACCGTCAGCTCGTCGCAAATGCCCGATACCAGACTCATGTCGTGCTCAATCAGCAGAATCGTCATCCCGAAACGGTCCCGTACCTGCCGAATCGTCTCGGTCAATTCCTCGGTCTCGTGCGGGTTCATCCCCGCCGCAGGCTCGTCAAGCAATAACAGCTTCGGTCCCGTTGCAAGCGCACGCGCAATCTCCAGCTTCCGCTGCTTGCCGTAGGGCAGATTCGCCGCCAGCTCGTTGCGCACGTCCTCCAGACCGAAAATGCGCAGCAACGACTTCGCCTCCTCGCGCATCTCCTTCTCCACGCGGAAGTGGCGCGGAAGCCGCAGAACCGTCTCGGCAAAGCTCGTGTTGTATTTTTCGCTGTTGTGCAGTCCCACCATCACGTTCCGCACCACCGTCATGTTGTTGAACAAACGGATGTTCTGAAAGGTCCGCGCAATGCCAAGGTGATTGATTTTCTCCTGCCCCATTCCGTCAATGCGGACCCCGTCCAAAAGAATCTCCCCCGCCGTCGGCTTGTAGACCCCCGTCAGCATATTGAATACCGTGGTCTTGCCCGCACCGTTGGGACCGATTAAGCCGTAAATCTCCTGCTTTTTCACGCGCAGATTCACGTCCTGCGCCGCCTTCAGACCGCCAAAGGAAATCCCCAGTCCGCGCGTTTCCAAAATATACTCTGCCATTATCGGGACTCCTTTCCATCCGTTGTCTTGTCGGGCTTTTCGGGAACCTCTCCCTCGGGATACTCCCCGGGGCGCAGGTCGACCGAGAGAAGCTCATCCATTTCAATCTTCGTCGGAATCCGCTCCCAGCTTGCCTCGTCCTCGCGCACGAACGCGGGGTCCTTGCGGTGGCGGAACAGCTTATCCACCAGCCGCCGCAGGTTGTACTTCTCGCGGAAGCCCTTGAGCGCGGGCGCGTTGTTGTAAATGACAATCAGAATCAGCACCAACGCGTAGACCATGTTTTGCAGGACCGCGAGGTTGCCCGTGAGAACCGTTGCCAGCTTGAGGTTGAGGAAGGTAATCAGCGCCGCCGCAATGATGGAGCCGTTGATGCTCCCCATGCCGCCCAGCACCACCATGACCAGAATCTCGATGGAATAATTATAGCCGAACTTCGCGCTCTGCACCATGTTGTTGCCGTAGCTGTAGAGCACGCCCGCAATGCCCGCGAAGAACGCGGAAACGGTAAAGACCAACAGCTTGTATTTCGTTACGTTGATGCCGGTTGCGCGCGCCGCGATTTCACTGTCGCGGATTGCCGTAATCGCGCGCCCGTGGCGACTGCGGATGAGGTTCTGCACCACCGCAAGCGTCACAAGCACCAGAACGAATTCCAGAATGAAGAGCGTGTTGCGGTCGTAGCGCGGCGTTGCCATGCCGAGCGCACCGCCGAAGGTCTCCTGATTCGTGTTTTGGAAAATCGACTTGACAATCTCACCGAACGCAAGCGTCACGATGGCGAGGTAGTCCCCCTTGAGACGGAGCGCGGGAAGCCCGATGACCACGCCGCACAGCGCCGCAACGATTCCGCCGACCAGCACCGAGAGGAGCAGGGCGGGAATCCCGTTCCCCATTGCCCGCACCAGCACGACCGACAGCTTGCCGCCGAGATACGCGCCCACGCACATGAAGCCCGCGTGCCCGAGGCTCAATTCCCCGAGGAAGCCGACCACCAGCGAGAGCGACACCGCCAGAATGATGCTGATGCCGATCTTCTCGAGCAGGAACTGCGTGCCCTGATCCAGCCCGCCCACAGCCGAGAGGATGCCGAACAGGACCGTCAGCGCGCCGATAACGGCGTAGTTGACGTAGTATTTCCACTTGATCTTCTTTCGTGCCGATGCCGTCATACCTTTTCCCTCCGTTTCTTTCCGAGGAATCCTGTCGGGCGAACCAGAAGGATCACAATCAGGATGGTGAATTCAATCGCATCGGTGTAGGGCGCAATCACGGTAATACTGCCGCAGATGCTTTCCACCACGCCGAGCAGGATGCCGCCCAGCATCGCGCCCGGGATGGACCCGATGCCGCCGATGACCGCCGCGGTAAACGCCTTGATGCCCGGGAGCGAGCCGAAGGTGCTGTTGATGCTCGGGGATTTGAGCAGGTAGAACAGCCCCGCCAGCGCCGCCAGCGCCGAGCCGATGATAAAGGTGACCGAAATAATGCCGTTGACGTTGATGCCCATCAGCTGTGCCGCGCCGCGGTCCTCCGAGACCGCAAGCATGGCGCGCCCCGTTTTGGTGAACTTGATAAAGAGGTTCAGTCCCACCATCAGGGCAACCGTACAGCCGAGCGTAATCAGGGTGGAGCGCTGGACCGTCAGGCTCCCGAGGCTGACCACGCCGAGGGCGGGAAGGTTCACCATTTTCGGCGCGGAGCCGAAGATAATCTGCGCCAGACTCTGCAAAAAGTAGCTCACGCCGATTGCGGTAATCAGCACCGCCAGAGGGGAAGCACCCCGCAGGGGCTTATATGCAACCTTTTCGATTGCAAACCCGAGCAGGACGCAGAACACGACTGCCGCGACAATCGCCGCCCACGGATTTCCCGTCAGATTCATAAACACGAAAATGGTATATCCGCCGACCATGATGATGTCGCCGTGTGCGAAATTCAGCATTTTTGCGATGCCGTATACCATCGTATACCCCAACGCAATCATGGCGTAAATCCCGCCCAAGCTCAGTCCGTTGATGAGTGTAGTTAAAAATTCCATAATGCTCCTTCCGTCTTCCGTCTTCAGGCTGTGCCGCGTCAGCGGCAATCTTACTACCCTGCCCGTTTTATTCGGGCTTCGTTGCGCCCGCTTCCTTTACAACATACTTCACGGCAGGCTTATCGACATAGCCGTCCGCGTTCCACTTGATGCCGGTTCCGGTCACGCCGTCAAAGGTATAACCGCCGTTAAACTGTCCCTTGAGAACCTCGCACAGCTCGGAGGGGCTCATGGTGACCGAGACACTGCTCGGATCCTTCTCGGAAGCCGCCTTCATCGCGCCGTAGATTGCATACACGCAGTCGTAAGCCGACGCGCCGAACTGGTTCAGCGTTGCGGAGCCGTATTTTGCCGTGTACTTGGTCACGAACTCCACGGTCTTTGCGTCTGTGGACTTGGAGTTGAAGTGCGACAGCATGGAGATTTCCTGCGGGATGGTGTACATATCAAAGCCGTCCATCGAGTCGATGCCGTCCAGACCGTCACAGCCGTAGTAAACCGCATCCGAGGCAATCTTATGCGCGCTGACTGCCTGCGTCATGAACAGCGATGCGGGCGTGTAGTAGATCGGCATAAAGATGAACTTGCAATCCTTGAGCTGCTCAATCTGCGCGGAGAAATCGGAAGCGTTGGTGTCGGTAAAGACCGTCACCTTCATCGCGTCGGCAATATCGCTGCCCACGTTCTCGCGGAACAGGTCGTAAATGCCTTTGGAATACGCTTCATCGGACTTATAGAACACGCCGATCTGCGCCGCCTCGTATTTTCCGTCGCTGACCATCTGCTTGACGTACTCCGCCGCGACCTTACCTTGGTTGCCGTCGGCAAAGCACATCTGGTAGCCGTTTGCGACCTTCGGGACCTCGTCGTTCGATGCGGAGGGGGTCAGGAAGAAGAGGTTGTCGCTCTCCGAAAGGCTCTTGAACTCCAGCGCGGGCTTGGTCGTCACGCAACCGAGCGAAACCTGCACGCCCTTCTTAATCAGCTCGGCATAGTTGGTTGCCACCTTATCCGCGTCGTTCGCGTCATCCAGCGCCAACAGCTTGAAATTCACGCCGTTCAGTCCGCCCGCCGCGTTGATCTCGTCAATCGCCATCTGCGCGGCGTTCCGCACCGCTTCGCCGTAGAGTGCCGCGCCGCCGCTGAGCGGTCCCGACATTCCGATGATGAACTCGGTGTTCTTTTCCGCATAGTTCTTTTTCTTGCAGGACGCAAATCCCGCCACGCACAGGACTGCCGCCAGTGCTACCGCCAAAAATTTTCCAACCTTTTTCATGTCTGTTTCCTCTCTTTTCTTTTGGAAATATTTATGTTCATGCCGCCGGTACCTGACGGCTGAGAACCAAAAAGGAAAAGCAGCTTCCCGTTCGGAAAGCTGCCATTCGCCCGCCGCGTGTATTTACGGCATGGCACAACACTTTTTCCGTTCGGTCATTCGAGGTTTTCCCTTGCTAATTCGTACAAGCAAAGCAATTACAAGAATCCCTACGCCTACAATTACAATTACGGATACAAGCTGCTCCGCTACCGCGCACAGGCACAGCAAAACAAAAACAGACACTGCGACAGCAGTGTCCGAAATCCCACATACGGCAGAGCGGCAAGCGCGAGCGGAAAAAGCCGTTTCACACGGTGTTGCGTATCCGTTTGTGCGACAGCCTGTTTTCATGCTTCCGTCCGCCTTTCCTGATTTTCTTATATTGTACCTTTTTTTTGCCGTTTTGTCAATCGGATTCTTACCCGTAATTTTCAAAAATTTTCGCGCTTCTTTTGGTAACTTCCCACAAAACCGCCGTTTTGCCATGCAATTTCGGCTTTGGAATCCTGCAAATTCGGTCACGGAAGCCGCTTTTTACGCCGTTTTTTCATGCAAATCGGGTTGCAAGGATTCATTTCCGCAGAATCCGACAGAATTCCCGCACACATTGCGCAATCCGACATACTATGATAGCAGGAGGGCGGAACGGCGGCAACGGCAGACGCGTTACGGCAGCCCGCTCCGACCCTTCCGAATCTCGAAAAGGTAGGGTAATCATATGAACGGCAACTGCATTTGTCAGCTTTTTGACAACAACTGGATCTGGCTCATCATCCTCGCCTGCATTCTGCTCTGCAACTGCTGCGGCAACTGACGGAGAGCATAGGAACCTTTAGCGGGCGGACCCATGGGGGTCCGCCCGCTTTTGACGGTTCTTCGTTCTTCATCGGTTCACGGGCACAAATTCCAGCTTCAGCTTCATCCCCATGCCCTCCGCCAATCGCTGAAGGGTCCGCAGGGACGGATTGGCATTGCCGTTCTCCAGCCTGCTGATGTCAGCCTGCGGGATTCCGGTGATTTCCGACAACTGCTGTTGCGTCAAGGATTTCTCCGCCCGAGAGCTCAACATGGCTTTGATAATTTGATACTCCGGCTCCAAAGCATCCCATTCCTCTTTGAATTCGGGATTTTTCATTTGCGCATTCAAGGTTTCTCTGAAATTTTTCCCCATTACAAGCTCCCCTTTCTGCATTCGTAATCTGCGCGATATTTTTTTGCCAACTCGATTTCGCGGGTCGGTGTCTTTTGCGTCTTTTTGACAAAGCAGGAGATGAACCCGCTTTTCATGCCGCCCCGCTCATTGAATCAGCATGGCATCCCCGAAGCTGAAAAAGCGGTACTTTTCGCGCACTGCGGTGCGGTATGCCTCAAGGATATGGTCGCGGTCATAGAATGCCGAAACCAGCATCAGAAGCGTGCTTTGCGGCAGGTGAAAATTCGTAATCAGCGCGTCCACTGCCTTGAAGCGGTAGCCCGGGTAGATGAAAATCCCCGTCTCCCCGCTTTTCGCGGGAATCGTTCCGTCCTCCTCCGCCACGCTTTCAATCGTTCGGCAGGAGGTGGTCCCAACACAAATCAGCCGCCCGCCCGCCTTCTTCCGCTCGTTGATAATCCGCGCACTTTCGGCACTGACCGAGCAGAATTCCGTGTGCATAACGTGGTCGCGGATGTTATCCTCCTTGACGGGACGGAAGGTCCCCAGCCCCACATGGAGCATCACGGGGACGACCGCAACACCCATTGCGCGCACGCGGTCCAACAGCTCGGGGGTGAAGTGCAGTCCCGCCGTCGGCGCCGCCGCAGAGCCCTCCTCGCGCGCGTAGACCGTCTGGTAGCGGTCGTTGTCGCGGAGCTGCTCGGTGATGTAGGGCGGCAGGGGCATCAGACCGATTTTGTGCAGGATGTCGTAAATGTTCTCATGCGCGCCGTGGTCGTAGGAGAAGCGAATCAGGCGGTTCCCCTCCTCCACAATGTCGGTAATCTCTCCCGTGAGCATTCCGTCCCCGAACACCAATCTCATGCCCACCCGCGCACGTTTTCCGGGCTTGACCAGCGTCTCCCAGAGGTCCAGCTCGCGCTGACGCAGGAGCAACAGCTCGATGCCCGCCTCGGGTCTCCCCTCCACATAGCCGTAAAGCCGCGCGGGGATGACCTTGGAATCGTTGATAACCAGCACGTCCCCCGCCCGCAGATAGTCGGTCAGGTCCGAAAAATGCCGATGCTCGATGCTGTTCGTCGCACGGTCCAGCACCATCAGCCTCGACGCGTCGCGCCGCTCGGTCGGATGCTGGGCAATCAGCTCGGGGGGAAGCTCGTAATCGAAATCCGCAGTTCGGAGTGCAGTCTCGGGCAGGTTGTTGGTCATGATATCGCTCATGGGTGAAAAATCCTCTCTTTCGCAAAACGGACCGTTTGCGCATATTCTGCTATCGGCGGCAGTCTGAAGCCACTACGGTCATGCCGCCCGCATGGTACGGTTTCTTATATTATATACCAAACGGGAGCGGATTGCAAGTCTTTTCCCGCCAAAGGAGGAAAAATCGGATGAGTTTACACAAACCGACCGTTTTCAAGGGTGCGGCAACCGCGCTGATCACCCCGTTTCGGGACGGAAGGCTCGACCGCCCCGCGCTGGAGGCACTGATCGAATTCCAGATTGCGGGCGGAATCGCGGCAATTCTGGTCGCGGGAACGACGGGTGAGAGCGCGACACTGGATTTTGACGAGCACCGCGAGCTGATCCGCGCGGCGCATGAAATCATCGCGGGACGCGTCCCGCTTCTCGCGGGGTGCGGCTCCAACTGCACCGAACGCGCCGTGCGGCTTGCGGAAATCGCCACGCAAGCGGGCGCGGACGCGCTTCTTGCGGTCACACCCTACTACAACAAGGCTTCCGACCGCGGCATTCTCGCGCACTACCGCGCAATCGCCGAGGCAACGAGCCGCCCCGTCCTCGTTTACAACGTCCCCTCGCGCACGGGCATGACGCTGACCGTTGCACACTACCGCGAGCTGGCGAAAATAGACCGTATCTGCGGCATCAAGGAAGCATCGGATGACCTCGGACTGCTGGAGCAGGCGGTGGCGGAATGCGGGGACGACCTCGACGTTTACACGGGCAACGACCACCGGACCGTTGCGGCAATGAAGCTGGGCGCGCGCGGGGTGATTTCGGTTGCCTCCAACGTCCTCCCCGAGCGGATGTGCGAGCTGTGCCGCCTGTGCGATGAGGGCAATTATCGCCGCGCCGCGCAGAAAATGCAGGAGCTCCGCCCGATTCTGCGCGAGCTGACCGCAGAGGTCAACCCGATTCCCGTCAAATACGCCGCCTCCCTGCGCGACTTCTGCCTCCCCGAATACCGCCTCCCGCTCACGCCCCCCTCCCCCGACCTCTGCCGCCGCCTCGAAAAGCTCTTCCCGTAAGGGTCGCGGGGGACGCGCTGGGGATGCGGGGGATGCGGGGGATGCGCCGGGGAAACTTTCTGAAGAAAGTTTCCCCAGACCCCTTCAAAGACTTCCAACGCATTTTTTTGGCGGTGCGAACATACGGTTCTGAATATCGGAGGATGAAAAATTGCTTCGTCGCAAAAAGAAAAGCCGACCTTGCGGCGGCTTGGCATCGGATTTTTTTCGCAAAGGGATTGACAAAACGGAAAAATTGTGCTATCATAAAAGTACGAGGGAACACCGTATGACGGTTACCTCCTCACGTCGTTAGAAATAACCGCCGACTGTAGGAAGTTGAGGGCGGTTATTTCTTTTT
>DJSQ01000166.1 GCA_002438075.1 Clostridiales bacterium UBA6330 | reverse complement strand
GCGACGCCCGAACCGTCTGATAAATCAGACGGTTCGGGCGTCGCTTGCATTTTTGTATACACGCGTATGTACACGCGCGCACGGGCGCGTAGACGCGCAAAAAAATAATTTGAGTATCGGATAAGGAGGAGCGGACGAGGTCCGGAGAAAGATGAAGAAATATTGGTTTTTGGTGGGAATTCTGCTGGTCGCGTTGCTTGCTGTCGGATGCGGCAAAGGCGGTTCGGACTATTCGGATTGCGTGAAGGTCGTATACGAGCTCGAGGGTGGGATTTATCAGAACTGTGAGCGTGCCGTTACACAGTATTACCGATTTGACGGCGGTGCAATCAGCCCACCCGATAAGCTGTCGGGTGAGGAGATCAAGCGTACAGGCTTCGTGCTACAGGGCTGGTATAAAACCAGAACGGTTGCCGCAGACGGTACAGTGACATACTCCGAGCCATGGGATTTTACCCGCGATACGGTCGGGGCGGAGGGTGTGACGCTTTACGCCTGCTGGAAAAAGGAAATTCGCTATACCTTTGATATTTGTTATCGTGATGAAAATGGTGCCGTGACGGTTATCAATTCCTACGCGGTAGATGCGGGTGAGGCTTTTGACGATTATCTGGATTACGCCGATACACGTGCAGGCTATACCTTTACGGGACAGTACCGCGATGCGGACGGAAATCCGCTGACCGCGGACTTCCGTCACCCCGGGGGCGACACCGAAACGTCTGTGCAGGTGTTCTGCGACTACATCAAGGGCGAATATGCGATTGTGCGGACTGCCGCCGAGCTGCGGGCTAAGAAGAACGCAAACATCTACCTGATGAATGATATCGACTTCGGAGGCGGTGAGTTTTCGGGCTTCGGTGACTACAAGGGAACGATTGAAGGGAACGGTTATACGGTAAGCAATTTCCGTCTGACCTACGACGTGAATGATTTGGTTACAGACGATGACCTCGACAGCGAGGGCGGGATTCTGCGTGTGGCGCTGTTCCGCAATGTCAGCGGTGCAACCGTTCGGAATGTGACGTTTTCCGACTTCACTGTGATTGTGGATACGGGACTGACCAAGACCAAGCGTATCTATGTTGCTCCGCTCTGCCTCAAGGCAACGGGGGCGACCTTTGAAAACGTGACGGTCAGCGGAGAATGGTCCGTGAAAAAGCTACCGCAGGACAGCTTTGAAGCAGACGGAAGACTGACGGTTATCACCGAGCCGTCCGGCTTTATCCCCGAGGGAGACAGCTCGTCGTTCACTTCGGTGACGGTCCGCTTTACACGTGTGACCGATTAAATCTGTAATACAATAAAGGAGATAGAAAAATGAAAAACAAACTGATCGGAAGGCTGTTGTCTGTTTTCCTGTGCGGCGCAATGCTGTTCGGCTTCGCAGGCTGTGGCGGCTGTAACTCTGCTAAGGAAAACGGCAAGGCGTATGACAATGAAACCGACCCGCTGGTGTTTTCAACGCTTGAGGTTGATAAGGTGTTCAATCCCTTCTTTTCGACCTCTGCAACGGACAGCAATGTAGTTGGCATGACGCAGATATCCATGCTCGGAAACGACAAAAACGGCTCCTACACCTACGGTGACGCGTATTCGGTTGTGACCAAGGACCTTCAGATTACCACAACCGGAACACCGGATGTGGATCAGAAAACCACATACCTCTTTGTCCTGAAAAACAATGTGAAGTTTTCCAACGGCTCGCCGCTGACGATGAAGGATGTGCTGTTTAACCTCTATGTTTATCTGGACCCCGTGTACACAGGCTCTAGCACCATCTATTCCACCGATATCGTTGGCTTGAAGGAGTACCGCACACAGGAATCGGATGAAAACGAGCAAAAGACCTTCATGCAGCAGTTTGAAATCAAGGCATCCGCTCGGATTGATGCACTGGTCGGCGCAGCGGAGGAGCTTCTTGAAGAGCAGCCCGAGCTGACGGCGGATGCGTTTGCCGCCGCTCTGCGCGCCTATGCGACGAAGAACGGAAGCTCCTATGCCTATATCGAGCAGGATTATCTCAAGGCGACGGAGCTGTTCCGCGAGGAATTGGAGAACGACTATTCCAATGCGCTCAACTCCTATCAGGACATCAAGTTTTATGATGAGGACAAAACGGAGTATACGGGTTTGATTGGCTCCGATGTGGAAGCCTTCCTCTACAACGAGGGCTACATTACATGGAGCAAGAAGGACAAAAAGCTGACCTATGCCTGCGGCGAATCGAATGCCAAATCGTGGAGCAAGGAGCAGGCAATCGACTTCGTGTTCAATGCGAATATTCCGGACGGAATCGGTACCGTCGTGAAGTACTGGGGGACGGCGACCGAGTTGCATACCTACATTACCAATCTGGAAATGGAGGAGTACTTCCGCACTGCAACACTGAAGTATCCGAACATTTCGGGAATTACCTTTGCGAACCGTGAGCAGGCTGTTACCGTCAACGGAACCTCATATGCAGTTCCGACCTATGGTGCGGACGGTGCGGTTACAAGCGGCAACGAGGTCCTGTCCATCACAATCAACGGCGTGGACCCTAAGGCAATCTGGAACTTTGCGTTCGCGGTTGCGCCGATGTATTACTACTCCGATGAGGAGCATATCCAAAAATTCGACTATGTTTCCAACTTCGGTGTGGAAAGAGGCTCGACGACTTTTATGGAAAAGGTGGTCAAGAATCCGGATAAGATCGGCGTTCCGGTCGGTGCGGGTCCTTATGCCGCCAGCAAATCGAGCGGCGGAATTACCGACATCAAGGCGGGTGATTTCTACAGCCTCGGTCTGATCTACTTTGAGCGGAATCCGTATTATCTCATGGGACCCGCAAAGATCAAAAAGGTACGGTTCCAAGTCGTATCCTCGGCGCAGATGCTCAATTCGCTTTACAACAAGGAGATCGACTTTGCCGAGCCGAACGCAAAGCCGGAAACCATCACCGAGCTGGACGGCAAAAAGGCGGACGGTATCGGAAATACCTCAATTGAGACCTCGGGCTACGGTTACATCGGAATCAATGCCGGCAAGGTGCCCGATCGCAAGGTCCGTCAGGCGATTATGCACAGCATCAACACGCAGGAGTGTGTGGATTACTACAAGACCACCGCAAAGGCAATCTATCGTTCCATGTCCCGCGCAAACTGGGCATATCCCGAAAAGGCAACGGCATATTACCCCTATATCGGCGGTAAAGTGCCGGAAAATCTGGATGTCGTCAACCCCGACTACAAGGCGTTCTGCCTGAAGAAGGGCAAAAAGGCGGGCGATACCTTCACCCGTGAAGAACAGCAGGAATTCATCCGCGGACTCGTGGAGGATGCGGGCTATCAGCTCAACGGTGACGGCATTTACCAGAAGGGGAATTCGGTCCTGCGCTATACCTTCACGGTTGCGGGCGAGACCACGGACCATCCTGCATGGATGGCAATGTGGCACGCAGGAGAGGTGCTGAATCAGGTCGGCTTCCAGATTACCGTCTCCACGGATGCGAACGCGCTGAAAAAGCTCTCCACCGGTGACCTGACCGTTTGGGCGGCGGCATGGGGCTCCACGATTGACCCCGATATGTATCAGGTCTACCATGTGGATTCCACTGCGACCTCAACGCTCAACTGGGGCTACAAGCAGATCAAGCTGAACAACGGCGGTAAGTACGATGAAGAGCTGGCGCTGGTGGAACAGCTCTCCGAGCTGATTGACCAGGGCAGAAGAACGACTGACCAGAACAAACGGAAGGCGATTTACGAAAAGGCGCTGACCATTGTCATGGAGCTTGCCATTGAGCTTCCGACCTATCAGAGAAACGACCTCTTTGCTTATAATACCGACAAAATTGATGTCAGCACCCTGACACCGGAAAGCGAGCTTTCCTCGTATAAGGGATTGACAAGCGAGCTGGATAAGGTTTCTCTTGTGACCGAAAACACCGAGCGCTGAGAACACAGCGGAACGGTCCCCACGCCGGGCGGCGTTGGGGACTGTCCGACTTTCCACAACAGGAAACGGAGAAGAAATGTTTAAGTATATTATCAAGCGATTGCTGATCTCAATCGTGATTCTGTTCGGCGTGTCCGTCATTATTTACACGATGGTACGCATGATGCCGAACGATTATGTCGATCTGAAGTTCAGCACACAGCTCCAGACGGGTGCTGTCAAGGAAGCGGATGTTGCACGCTTCAAGGAGCTGTACGGCATCGGAGATTCATCCTTCGGCGGTATCGTCAAGGGATATCTGAAGTGGGTGGGGAATCTGCTGCGCGGGGACCTCGGAACCTCCTTCAAATATGAAAAGCCCGTGGCGCAGGTTATCGGAGAGAATATGTGGATTTCCTTTGCCATTGCGGTCGTGGCGACCATCCTGCAATTTCTGATTGCAATCCCGCTCGGCATTTCAAGTGCAACCCATCAATATTCGGTGCGGGACTATACCGTTACGGTCTTTACAATGCTGGGGCTTTCTCTGCCGACCTACTTTTTTGCGGCTATCGTAATCAAAATTTTTTCGGTCGACCTCGGTTGGCTTCCCGCAAACGGTTTGCTTTATGCAAGTCGGGACTACGCGGAAAATTTTGCCGGCATGATGTCGAAATTCGGAGATATCGCACAGCATCTGGTCCTGCCGATTTTTGTCAGTGTTTTGCTGTCTGTCGGCGGTCTGATGCGTTATACGAGAACCAATACGCTTGAGGTCCTCAATGCGGATTACATTCGCACAGCACGGGCAAAGGGACTTTCGGAAAAGACGGTTATCTATAAGCACGCTTTCCGCAACACCATGATTCCGCTTGCCACGCTTCTGGCGGGTATCCTGCCGTCGCTGTTCGGCGGTATGATGATTACCGAGCAGGTGTTCGGAATCGACGGTATCGGTCGGCTTGCTTATCAGGCACTTAAGGATGGCGATATCCCGTTTGTCATGGGCTACAATATGTTTCTGGCAGTCCTGACCATCATCGGAACACTGTTTTCCGATATCATGTACTCGGTGGTTGATCCCCGGGTCAAGCTGGGGAGGTGACGGAATGGAACGTAAAAAAGATGAGTTGCTTGTGACCTCGGGCGACCTACAGGAGGAAGCTCTGCGGGAAGCGGAGCTTGAAGAGGAGGAAGAAGCCGGCTATCGGGAAATGAGCCCTGCACGGCTGGTCCTGCGGCGCTTTTTCCGCTCCAAGCTTTCCATTGTGGGACTTCTCATGATTGTGTTCCTGTTTGCATTTTCCTTCCTCGGTCCCGTTATCTATCCGACATGGGGCGAGGAAACGGTTGATCGCCGTGATGTAATCGAGGCAATCACCAAAAGCTACGACCTCAAGGACGCAGACGGAAATCCCGTTAAGGATGCAGACGGCAATCGGGTTGAGGTTGTGGAGGTTGTGGAGCACACGAGCGGAACCAATTCCTATGCCGCTCCCGACAAGGAGCATCTGCTCGGAACCGATGATAAGGGGATGGACGTATTTACGAGACTGATGTACGGCGGCAGAATTTCGCTGACCATCGGCTTCATCGTAGTATTTCTCGAAACCTTCATCGGCGTTCTGCTGGGGGGGATTTCGGGTTACTTCGGCGGCTGGGTCGACCAGCTGATTATGCGAATTGTTGATATCTTCAGCTGTATCCCGACCCTGCCGATTCTGCTGATTGCCTCTGCGGTGATTGACTCATGGCAGGTGGAGGCAGATAAGCGAATCTACATCCTGATGGCGATTATCACGATCTTCAGCTGGAGTGGGATTGCAAGATTGGTACGCGGACAGATTCTGTCCCTGCGTGAGCAGGAGTACATCACCGCAACCGAGGTGATGGGAATTCCGACGGGACGGAAAATTTTTCTGCACCTGATTCCGAATGTCATGCCGCAGCTGATTGTTTCCATGACGCTTGGCTTGGGCAGTGTGATTCTCTACGAATCCACGCTTAGCTACCTTGGTCTTGGGGTGCAGCTTCCGAAGGCGGCATGGGGAACCATGATTGCGACGGCGAATGACCCGCAGGTGCTGAGCTATCACCTCAATATGTGGTTGCCCGCAGGCTTTATGATTGTGATCGCGGTTCTGGGCTTCAACTTTATCGGTGACGGACTGCGCGACGCAATGGACCCGAAGGCGAGGAAGTAAACCATGAAGAAAAACAGTCAGTATCTTTCCGTTCGGGAAAGCCGTCGGATTATCCGCTACAACATTCGACAGATGAAGTACTACGAAGCGGAGAAGCGGCGGAAAAAGGCACCGCAGGAATACACTGTTCCGATGCGGGACCCGAACAATATTATTGAAATCGACAATCTGAAAACCTGTTTCTTTACAGATAACGGGACGGTGATGTCGGTCAACGGCGTGTCGTTTGATATTCCGAAGAACAAGATTGTCGGTGTGGTGGGAGAATCGGGGTGCGGCAAGAGCGTGACCTCTCTTTCCATCATGCAATTGGTGCAGGGGCCGCAGGGACAGATTGTCGGCGGACAGATTCGCTTCAACCCGGGCAATCTCGGGACCGATGCGGAAGGACGTACACTCGGCTATGACATTGCGAAAATGCCGACCGAGGCGATGTACAAAATCCGCGGTAAGGACATTACGATGATCTTTCAGGAGCCGATGACCAGCCTCAATCCGGTGTTTACCATCGGCTACCAGCTGGACGAGGTCTCCTTCCTGCATACACCCGATATCAGCAAGGAAGCGGCAAAGGCGTACAGCATTGAAATGCTCCGCAAGGTTGGAATTGCGATGCCGGAGCACACCTACGAATCCTATCCGCATGAGCTGTCGGGCGGTATGCGACAGCGCGTCATGATTGCAATGGCGCTTGCGGGAAAGCCGAAGCTGATTATCGCGGATGAACCGACTACGGCACTGGATGTAACCATTCAGGCACAGATTCTGGAGCTACTCCGCGATCTGCAAAAAACGGAGGGGTGTTCCATCATGCTCATTACGCACGACCTTGGGGTCATTGCCGAAATGGCGGACGAGGTCGTGGTGATGTATGCGGGACGTGCGATTGAAAAGGGAACGGTTCGGGAGATCTTCCATAATCCGTTGCATCCTTATACGGTCGGACTTCAGCGAAGCAAGCCGATGATAAACGCAAGCACCGATGAACCGCTGTATTCCATCCCCGGGCAGGTGCCGAGCCCCA
Source organism: Clostridiales bacterium UBA6330 (assembly GCA_002438075.1). Lineage (GTDB taxonomy): Bacteria > Bacillota > Clostridia > Oscillospirales > CAG-272 > UMGS1865. The sequence goes on along the minus strand of DJSQ01000166.1, from coordinate 980 downwards.
TCAATATGCCGGACCACTGCTACTTCAGAGGACGGTGCAATCGCGTTTGCGAGGAATGCCGCGGGACTTACCCGCCCGATGTTGCAATCACGCCAACGCATACCGTTGCCTGCTACCGTGCGGAAACACTCGCCGCCGAAAATGCGGCAAAGCGGGCAAGTCAAGCAGAGAGCGCCCCTGTGGAGCCGACCGAGGAAGAGGGACTGTGTGAGAAGCTGGTCGACCTGACCGGAAAGACGCTCTGCCTTGCATGGCGCGCGGGACGGTTTATCGGTAAAAAGCTGTCGGACGGACTGCTCATGGGAGAATGCCTGATTATAGGAGCAGAAAAAGCACGCGCGGAGAAAAAGGCGCGCACGGAAAAGAAAGAGGGAGGGGAAAGCCATGAATAAAGCAAGCGAAACCACTCCTTTGCTCAAGGTCGAGAACCTGAAAACCTATTTCCCGATTGAAAAGAACCTGTTCGGAAAGCCCGTGACCTATCTGCGGGCGGTGGACGGTGTTTCATTTGAGGTCGAGCGGGGAACCACCATCGGTGTGGTGGGAGAGTCGGGGTGCGGAAAAACCACACTCGGCAGAACCATCCTGCGGCTTTACGATCCGCTGGGCGGTAAGGTTGTGTTTGACGGTACGGATATCACGCATCTGAAGAAGACGGAAATGCAGAAGTACCGAACCGATATTCAGCTGATCTTTCAGGACCCCTATTCCAGCCTGCCGCCGAGAATGACCGTGGGAAACATTATTTCCGAAGCCGTGCGGGTACATCATATTGTTCCCGCCTCTGAGGTGCATTCCTATGTGCTGAACATCATGCACCGATGCGGTCTGAGGGCGCAGTTCTTTGACCGTTACCCACACGAGTTTTCGGGCGGACAGCGACAGAGAATCTGCATTGCACGGGCGCTGGCAGTCAAACCGAAGCTGGTAATCTGTGATGAGCCTGTGTCGGCATTGGACGTTTCCATTCAGGCGCAGAT
>DJSQ01000209.1 GCA_002438075.1 Clostridiales bacterium UBA6330 | reverse complement strand
TTGTCTCCAAACAATTCTGGACGCATACGGCTTTGACCGCGTGATGTGGGTATTGGCAAATACAGTCAGGGAGGGAAATGCGGATGGACGGTATTCTCAATCCAACAAAGAATGGGCAAAGGCATTCCACATTCCACTGGATTCTCACAATCCCGAATTCTGCGTTATCTCCCACCCCGCAATCGTAAACGGGTTGGTGGACGAGGTTCGCAAGGCGTGGGACAATCTTCACCGTTGGAAGCCGGAGCAAATAGAAAGCCACCTCGGTCAGACCCTGATCGGTCGCATTTTGGTTGTCGACCCAAACGTGTTAAAGGACCCGTATAAGACTTCGGACAACCAGTTGTTCCTTGCACAGAGCGGAAACGGCTGCAATCCGAGGGCATTGGGGACAAAGGTTTTCGGCACGTTCCTGAACGATGGTGAGCGGTCATTTTTGTACCGCACGGATTTTGCGGGGGGTCTCAAGGATGAATACATTCCGGATTGGGCAAAACAGGCGATTCAGGATGCGCAGGAGGAACAGGAGATGGAGCAGGAAGAAGCACAGGGGCAGGATCCCGGAATGCAGATGCAGTAGCGGAAAAAATAATAATAAAATATAGGAGGCAACCAACATGGAATTTCGAGGGGAGAAGCACAGGCAGATTTTTCAGAACTACATCAGGCGGAAGAGACACCGACCGTCCGCACACCATCTTGCGGCTGTATATTTGCTGACCGCAGACAAGACCTTATGGAAACAGGTACGCGGCGTATTTCGGGACGGCAAAGCTGATCTCTCCGCTGTCCACCTCTGCGGCATTCAGCCGGACGCATATGCAAAGGGAGCCACCTCAAGCTGTTCAATGCCAATGCGCAAACGCTTTTGGAGACGGTCAGGGAGGGGGTACACGGCTACTGCGGCGTGATGGCGAACTTCCACCCCGACCTGTACACAAGACTGCTCAAGGGGAATCTCTACAGTCGGGAAGCCTCCCTCTTGCAGGACTTTTTGGGGCTCGCCGCAACCATCGAGGGGCAGACCTATCCTTGCTGTGCAAAGTATTACCTTGATCGGTTTGAGGGCGTGACGATGGAGTGGGATGCAAGAAGCGCCGATGTACGGAAGCTGACCGCATACCAAAGGTCCTGCGTGAATCAATTGGCAGAAGTGACAAACGCAATTCGGACCGAATGAGGAGAAGCCTAAAAAAGCCAAAAAACTTTTTTGCAGGTGTCTGACAAACAAGAGCGTCCGAACCTAATCCTTACGGATTTTGGGTTCGGATGTTCTTTTTGCTTCGGTGATTTGTCATCGCGCACCGGTGAGATGTACTCGGACAATGTCGGGAACGAGCGAGGAGGGGCGGACATAAGTCCGCCCCTCCTCGGATTGCCGGCAAGCGGTTCGGGATGAAGCTTTAACCCTGAGGTTCACTCAAACGGATATTTGATTTTCATACCGTTGGATAGGGTGAATGTATATGTACAATATTCCGTTCCCCATGCTGTGTTATTCGCCAATAAAGCCCGCAATTGCGCCTCGGTTCCGTTGTATCGAAGCGTAATATCGGTGCTGTCGGGAAGCATGGCTGTTCCAAGCGTTGTTAAGGATGCAGGAAGTACCAGCTCGGTCAGGCTTCCGCATTGTGCAAAGGCTTTTTCTTCGATCTCCCTGAATGCTTTGCAGGGAATTTGTCGATTCGGTCAGAAAATCGGAAACCGCTTGGATGACAGCAACCGTTGGAGTTACATACGATAGGGTCGAGGAACGAGCCGCGCACATGGAACAAAAACCTCCGTAAATCAATCAAATTTTCGCCTAAATTATAGCACAGCTCCACCCAAAATGCAACCCCTTTTTGCAAAATTTACCTGTATATGTGTGCAAAAAGTACATTTTAATACAGATTATCGACAAAGGGCTCAAAACAAGCGTTCTGAGCCCTTTGCCGGTAATCTGAGCCCCGCATGGCGGGGGTATTTTGTTATTTACTTTTTCAGCTCCGCCAGATGCTTGCTGTACTCAAAGAGAAGCGCGTCCAGCGTTTCCCGATAGAATGCGTTCGGCTGTTGCTTTACAACATAGCAATGCGGGCCCATCGGGCTTGGGGTGAGGCGGTTACAGCCGCTCTCGGGGTCGATGGAGGCGGTGCCGCAGACGCATTGGAAGCCGACCCGCTCCGCGTCCCCAATGCAGGCGAGGTAGGTGAGCAACGGGTCCCATGAGGGGCGACCGTCCGAAGCGCCAAAATCGGAAAGCACGGTGCGCAGGGTGTCATCCCACGTGCATTGGTTCAGAATCGTGCCGCTGAGGATATCCACCGCGACCTCAAATCCGAGGAAGGTAATCGGGACAGGGCACCTTTCCACCACAGTATGGATGGCGTGCCTTGCTTTTTCAGTTTTGGAAAAGTTGAATTCGGGGACGGTTTCCGAATCCCATTTTCCGCCCATGACCCAAAGCCTTCCCACGCGGCTTGCGACAAGCGCTTCTCCCGAGAGCGGGGAGAGGTCATCGGGCTCGGACAGCAGGAGCGATGCCAGCACCTGCGAAAAGCCGACCTCAATCAGGTCGACCGGACCCTCGGCTTCGGCAAGCAGTCTGCGGTATAACCGCACGCCTTCCTCCGCTTCGCGGTTTTCCTTTTCGGCATCCCGACCGATGGCAAGCCTCGGCTGGTATGCCGCGTTGCCGCCGTAATCAAACGCGCCGTGGTCCAGCGCAACGGGAACGCCCGTCAGCTGTTCCTCCTCAAGGAATGCCTTCATGGACGAGACCGAGCACGCCATTGCCGAATCGATTGAGACACCGAGCAGGCGAATCAAGCCCTTCCATTGCGCCCATGCGAGAACGCGGACGGCGACCGCATCATCGCAGTCGGTGTGCCAGTCGGTGCCGAAAATAACCGACCTCGGGCGGGCGCTTGCGGGGGTGGAAAACTGTTGTGTTTGCATATCGGATTTCCTTATCTGTTTTTTTATTGAATTTCAGTGTATTCTTATCTGGATTTTCGGAAATTGAGCGGGGATAGCCCAACCTCCTTTTTGAAGATCAGCCCGAAGTAGTTCGGGGAGGAGTAGCCGCATTCCTCCGCAATTTCCTCCACGCTTTTGTCGCTGTAGCGGAGCAATTGCTTGGCTTTGGTCAGCCGAAGCCCCGCAACGTATTCCATGATTGAGCAGTGCATCACGCGGCGGAACTTGCCGCACAGGGTGGCTTTGGAGAGGAAGTATTCCCGACTGAGCGTTTCCAGCGACAGCGGCTCCCGAAAGTGCGTGTTCAGGTAAAAGACGATCTTCAGCACGTCGGTCTCCTGCTTCCCCGCAGTCACGGCGGAGACCGCATGAAGCGGCGCGGCGGTCTGCTCGGAGAGGAGCAAAAGGATTGCTTTGGCAAGAATGAGCTGGTTTTCCTGTCGGTCGGACGCGTTTCGGAGCTGTAGCTCCACGCCCTTGTCGAGCAGGCGGAAGATCAGCCCGCCCGTTTCGTTGTCCATGCGCAATCCACAGCTTCCCACCTGCCGCAGAAAGGCTTGTTGCGGCGCGTCCAACAGCTCGGGGGAGATGTTGATATTGATGCGCTCGTAGCCGCGCCCCTCGGTTTTGTGGAGCAGGTAGGGTGGGATGGCAAAGAACGTGTTTTCGGGAACGGAAAACATCGCGCTTTCGACAAACAGACTGCGCTCGCCCTTGCGCAGAAAGTACAGCTCGTAATACTCATGGCTGTGCGGAGCGTTCATCCACATGGAATGCTCTTCAATCCGCTTTTCAAATTCTATAAATTGCATTTTTGCCTTTACGATTTATGTAATTTTCGGTTCTTCGGATAAGATTTACACTTGAAACCAACTTTTGTTTTATGGTATAATGGGACGGTTGATTAGATACCTCTCCACAGACGGAGGTTTGTTCTGCCTCTTTATTATATCAAATTTTCATGGGTTTGTCAATACGGCTGTCCGATATCATACGAACGGATAATCAAAATCGAAAAGGAGCTTTTATGATGAAAAGATGTACACCCGAAGCGGTGGGATGCCCGTCCGAGGCGGTCCTGCGCTTTTACCGACGGCTGGAGGAATACCGCCTTTCCACGCATAGCGTGATTCTTGCGCGCGGGGAGCGGGTCTTTTCCGAGAGCTATTTTGCGCCGTTTGATGCCGATACAAAGCACCGTATGTATTCCGTCTCCAAGACCTTTGTCGGGGTGGCGGTGCTCTTTTGCATTCAGGACGGACTTCTGACGCTCGATACGCCGATCTCCGAATTCTTCCCGTATCCCTCCAACGACACGGTGCGCTCGCTTCTGATGATGGAGACCACCGCCGTGGAGCGCGGGTGGTGGTTCACGAGCGAGCTTGAGGACAGGATTGATACCTGCTTCGGGCAGGCGGAGCAAAAGCTGCCGCTGACGCAGTTCAACTATGACAGTCAGGGGAGCTATCTGCTCGGCGTGATTGTCGAGAAGCTGACGGGTCGCCCGTTCCTCTCCTATTTGCAGGAGAAGGTGCTGAAGGACATCGGCTTTTCGCAGGATGCCTACTGCCTGAAGGCGCGCGGGGGCTATTCCTTCGGGGATTCGGGCGTGATGTGCACCCCGAGGGATTTGCTTCGGTTTGCGCGCTTCCTGATGGACGGCGGGCGTGTTGAGGGAAAGCAATATCTGCGGGAGGAGCTGGTGCGGCAAATGCTCGACTGTCGCACCGTGACGGATGATTACGGCTTTGCCACATCGGACAGCTACGGCTACGGCTGGCAGATCTGGGGTGCGCCGCGCGGCGGCTTTGCCATGCTCGGCATGGGCGGACAGCTGGCGGTCTGCTTCCCACGCGAGGATGCTGTGCTGATTCTGAATTCGGACAATCAGGGGAACCCCTGCTACCGCGATCAGGTTTACGGGGCACTGCTCGAGCTGCTGGACAGCCTGCATGAAAAGCCGCTTTCGGAAAATTCCGACGCGGCAAACGCGCTGGCGGCGTATGAGGGCTCCCGCAAGCTGTTCAGCCTGTGCGGGGAAACGGACAGCCCGATTCGACGGGCGATTGACGGCAAGACCTTTGTCTGCCGCGACAACCCGATGGGCTGGCGGCGCTTCCGTTTGACCTTCTTCGAGGGGGCGGGCAGGCTGGAATACGAAAACGCAAACGGCTGTATGGCGTTCTCCTTCGGGCTGGGCTGTAACCTCTTCGGGCTGTTCCCCGAGCGCGGCTATTCGGGAATGGTTGCGGGTGCTCCGATGGAGGGAAACCGTTATCGGGCGGCATTCAGCGCGGACTGGGCGGAGGAGCGGAAGCTGCGCATCCGCGTGCAGATTATCGACAGCTATTTCGGAAATCTGGCTATCACCTTCGGCTTTGTCGATGCGGAGCGTGTGACGGTGCGGATGAAAAAAACGGCGGAGAATTTTCTGGACAACTATCAGGGGATTCTGATTGCGGAAACAGCGGGAAAGCAGGAGCGCTGAGGCTCTTGTCCTGATTGACCAAATGAAAAGGATGTGATTGATTATGAAAAAAGTATTGCAATACGGTGAGGGAAACTTTCTCCGCTCATTTGTGGACCTCTATTTTGAGACCCTGAACCGCGAGGGCGGGGAATGGGCGGTAGAGATTGTCAAGCCGATTCCCTTCGGCTCTCTGGATGCCTTTGCGCGGCAGGGGAACCGCTACCATGTGGTTCTGCGCGGCGTGAAGGACGGGAACGCCGCCGAGACGGTTTACCCCGTTTCGGTTGTGGAGCAGGCAATCTCTCCGTTTGAGGATTTCTCCGCATATGCGGCGTTGGCGGTTGACCCTGAACTTGCCGTTATCGTCTCCAACACCACCGAGGCGGGTATTTGCTACCATGAAGGGGATAGCTTTGACGGCTTTGCGGAGATTACCTATCCCGCCAAGCTGACGAAATTCCTGTATGCGCGTTTCAAGGCAGGGCTTTCGGGCTTGTACCTGCTCCCCGTGGAGTTGATCGAGAACAACGCCGACGAGCTGTTCCGCTGTGTGGAGAAGTACATCGACCTCTGGCAGTTGCCCGTGGCGTTCCGCGAATGGAACCGCACCGAAAACTTCTACTGCAACACGCTGGTTGACCGCATCGTTTCGGGCTTCCCGCGTGACGAGGCTTTACGCGAAAGACTCTGGAAGCTGGTCGGGGAGCGGGACGATTTGCTGTCGGTTGCCGAGCCGTTCGGACTTTGGGTCATCGAGAACAAAGGGAAGATTGCCGACCTGCTCCCCGCAGGACACCATAACATTGACGTCATCCTGACCGATGACATTGCCTACTACAAGAAGCGCAAGGTGCGGGTGCTCAACGGCAGTCACACGAATCTGGTGGCGGCGGGACTGCTGTCGGGCGCGGAGACGGTCTACGACTGCATGACAAACGAAACGCTTTACCGCTTCTTCCGCGCGTCGCTGGAGGAAATCGTGCCGTTCGTTTCCTCCGACCGCAGCATGACCGAGCGCTTTGCCGCCGATGTGGAGGAGCGCTTCCGCAATCCGTATCTGAACCATCAGCTGACGAGCATTGCGCTCAACAGCATTTCCAAGTGGCGGGCGAGAGTTCTGCCCACCTTCCGCGATTTCTTCGCGGCAAACGGGAGAATCCCCGAGCACCTGACGGTCGGCTTCTCCTGCCTGATGCACCTGTATCGGACGAAGTATGCGGAACTGAAAGACGATGAAGAGGTGCTGTCCTTCTTCGCATCGGGCAAGCCGCTGAAGGACCTCCTGTCCGACCGCAAGCTCTGGGGTGAGGACCTGACGGCTTACCCGCAGCTCCTTGAAACCGTGACCGCGCAGACCGAACGTCTGGCGCGCGGGGAGAGCCTGCTATGACGAAGGACGGACTGTTGGTCATCAACCCGCGCGATAACGTGGGCGTAACGCTGACCGCGCGCGGCGAGATTCCCGCAGGGCATAAGCTTGCACTGCGCGACATCGGCGAGGGCGAAGCGGTGGTCAAGTACGGCGCGGTCATCGGTAGGGCAACAAGACCCATCCGCGCGGGTGAGTGGGTGCATACGCACAACCTGCGCACCCATCTGGACGAGGCGCAGACCTATGTTTACGAGCCGAAGCCGATGGAACAAGCGCCCGCACAGCATGGGACTTTCCAAGGTTTTCTGCGCTCGGACGGTCGGGTCGGAATCCGCAACGAGATTTACATCATTCCAACTGTTGGATGCGTGAACGGAATCTGCAAACGGCTGGAGCGCGTGTCGCAGAAGCTGATTCGGGGGTCACTGGAGGGCATCTATGCGCTGACCCATCCGTGGGGCTGTTCCCAATTGGGGCAGGATGCGGCAAACCTGCGGGAGCTGCTCTGCTCGATTGCGCGCAACCCCAATGCCGCGTTTGTCCTGTTTGTGGGGCTCGGCTGTGAGAACAACCGCCTGTGCGACATCCGCGAGGCGCTTTCCGACCGCGACAACGTTGCCTACCTGACCTGTCAGGAGGTGGAGGACGAGCTGACCGAGGGCTATCGGATGCTCTGCGAGTTTGCCGACCGCGCGGCGGGAATGTCGCGGGAAACGGTGGGGTTGGAGCAGCTTTGCATCGGTCTGAAATGCGGGGGAAGCGACGGCTTTTCGGGGCTGACCGCCAATCCGCTGGTCGGGCAGATGTCCGACCGTCTGGTTGTCTGCGGCGGGCGCGCGGTGCTGACCGAGGTGCCCGAGATGTTCGGTGCGGAGCAGCGGCTGATGAACCGTTGCCGCGACCGTGAAACCTTTGAACGCTACTGCAAGCTGATTACCGATTTCCGCGACTACTACACGGCGCAGGGCTTTCCCGTTTACGAGAATCCCAGCCCCGGGAACCGCGCGGGCGGAATTACAACGCTGGAGGAAAAGTCGCTCGGTTGCATCGAAAAGGCAGGACATACCGCAATCTGCGACGTTCTGCCCTATGCGGGACGCGTAAAGGAATCGGGGGTCAGCGTGCTGAACGCGCCCGGGAACGATCTCATCGCCGCAACCGCGCTTGCCGCCGCAGGGTGTCAGCTGGTGCTGTTCACAACGGGTAGGGGAACGCCGTTTTCCACCTTCGTACCGACGCTGAAAATCGCAACCAACAGCGCGCTTGCAACCAAAAAGTCGGGGTGGATTGATTTCAACGCCGAGCCGATGGATGCGGACGCGCTCTGGTCGCTGATTCTTCAAACCGCAAACGGCGATTATCGCGCCAAAAGCGAGGACTTACGCGAAATCGCGTTCTTTAAGACGGGAGTTACACTGTAGGGAAGACCTCGGGGCTCTGCCCCGAACCCTGCTTAGGGGACTTCTTGAGGCGAAGTCCCCTAAGAACCTTCAAGACCTTCAACTAAGGGGATTTTTACCCCTTTC
>DJSQ01000224.1:4064-4415 GCA_002438075.1 Clostridiales bacterium UBA6330 | reverse complement strand
CGCCGACGACCCGACCCGCGCCTCCAATCTCGTGAGTGCCGCCTCATCGTTGCCGCTTCGCATATCCGCGACCGTAATGTCCAGTTCGCGTCCGAATTCCTCCCCTGCGCCGGCTCGGTAACTTTCGAGCATGGCGAGAACATCCCGACTGTGCGGGAGCGTCTTTTCAATGTTCGCCACGAATCGCGGTAGTTCCAGTTCAATCCGCGCCCGCCTTGCTCCAATCTTCTTTCGCAGGGTCATACTGCCGAGGCGGTACAGCAACACGGCGGCAACCAGTAACAGCACCGCCATGAACTTGGATGCGAACGCGACCGGAATCGCCAACACCGCAACCATTCCTGCGCGGAC
>DJSQ01000224.1:2945-3933 GCA_002438075.1 Clostridiales bacterium UBA6330 | reverse complement strand
GTCTGCCTCCAGTTGCGCGCGGCGGTATTCGTTGAGGTGCAACCGCCCTGCAAGCCGTCCCGACAGTTCCCGCATGAGGAGCGTCAACGGGTTCGGCTTGTCCTTCCGGTTTCGTCCCATGCTGTGCATGGCTCTTGACGCGGCACGGCTTGGGAGCTTCAAGCGTTCGGCGAGCAGAAAACCGATGCCACAGGAAAACAGAATCGCGCAAGTTATTACAAGTCCCCAGACCATTCTGTCACCTCCCGTATTCCATCGGCTTCGTAATTTTGAGCATCCGCAAGCCGGTCACCAAGATTGCCGCACCACAGACCGCAAGGGTCATCTTGCCGGGGATGGTATGCATCAGCGCGGCATACCAATCCTTGTTGAGCAGATACAAAAGCGGCAGATTGCCAATCACCATGCACGCCATAATGAGGTACTCCATCCGTGCGGCAAACAGGATGCCTTTGACCTCTCCCTGCACACGGCGGATGTCTCCCAATTTCTCAACCGTTGGCATCAAGGTGTCTTTCAGCGTTCTGTCGTTCTGACAGGCAATCAACGTCTGACACCACTCCCGAAAGACGGAGTTGTCAATCTTCTCCGCGAGATTCCGGATAGCGCCTGTCACGCTCGCCGACACGCAGGAGGTTTCGGTCACAAATGCCGCAAACACCTCCCGCACAGGCGGCTTGAGATGCGGCAGGTTCTCCCGCACGGCGGCGGTCAGGTCATCTGTCCGCAGGTAACTTGTTGTCATAACAGACAGCGCCGTTTCCAGTTCCTCGCGCAGTTTTTGCCTGTAAAGCGACACGGTGCGGAGCGCGAATCCGAACGGAATCAGGGCAAATCCGACCGCCAACACGGGCGCGATGAACGCATTCCCGATGGCAAGTGCAACCACCCCGCCGACGAAAAACAGCACGAGTGACAGCGCGCAAGCCACAGCGAACGCCCCGCCCTTTCCGGTTGCGGTGAGTGCATCCCGCGTTTGCCGCAACGC
>DJSQ01000224.1:0-2821 GCA_002438075.1 Clostridiales bacterium UBA6330 | reverse complement strand
CTCCAAATCGCTTTCCACGCGTGCGGGGGTCAGACCCAATGCGAGGACAATGCCTACCGCAAACAGCAGGCAATCCGCCAAGTATAATAGCATCATTTCTCATCACTTCCCTTCTAAGAGGCTGCGCGGATATAGGATGTTACTACACATGACCCGCGCCCAATTCCTCGGAAAACTTTGCAATCAGGCAGGTCAGCAAAGTGCGCCGTTCGTCCTGCGACAGGTTATCCGCAAGTTCAGAAAGGGACAGTTTCGGTTGCTCCACCCCGTCCTTGCAACGGTCGCAGATTTTCTCCTTCCGCACGGTCACAGCGCCATTTTTCTCATCAAAGGACAGCACATCCCCGCACCGCAAACCAAGCCGCATTCGGATGGAAAACGGGATAGTGGTGCGCCCCTTCTGTCCCAACACTCTGTAGGTTTTCATTTCCCGTCCCAGTCTCCTTCCGTGTCATCGTCCAACAGGCAACGCTTACAATGCGGACACCAGCATTCGCAATTGGCACATCCGACTTCGCATTCGTCTGTATTTTCCTCCGGCAGGTCATCGATTGTGATGTCCTCCAGTTCAGTCTGTTGCGCTCCCTTGATAACGGTCAGCTTGCCGTCCGCGTCAACCGCCACGCGCAATGCGGCGGTCGTGTCGATTCCCATGAGGTCAAGCAGCTTGGTCGGGATTGGAAACAGGGTATAATCTTCGTTTTTCATTTTCGGATACTCTCCTTTAGTATTTTTTCGTAATCAATCGGTTCGCCGTCAAAGGTCATCTGCAACGGCTTTTCGCGCACACTTTCGAGCAGATCGAAATTGCCGATGAGCAGTTCGGGGTATTCTTCCCCTGCGCGATACCGTTGCGCCATGCCGTGGATACGGCTGCATTCGAGCAACTGCCAACCGTCGTACAAATCGCGGATGTAGGGACAGTCGTTATATGACAGCAACACCCTCCCCTTGATGTCTCCCAACGTATTCCGCAGGCGTTGGTGGTCATCCTTCGTGAAACACGCGGCGTACATCCCCTCGGTTTCGTAATACGGCGGGTCGCAGTAAAACACGGTATTCGGGCGGTCGTAGTGGCGGATGAGCGCTTCAAAGTCTCGGTTCTCAATGACCGTATTCGCCATGCGCTCGTGCAGGTCACGGATTAACCCGAACAGCCGCCGCACGTCAAATGGTTGGCAGGCGTAGCTTTTCAGCCCCGACGAGTAGCTATAGCGGATAAGTTTGAGAAACGCGACCGCTCGCCGGACGTCCTCAGCATCTGCACGGGAACGGATGAGGCTTGTCAGTTCCTCCGCGTCAGGCGGCGAAAATGCGACCCGTGCGAGCTGTTCGTCGGCTTCAAGGCCGGCTCTTGTGACATCCTGCTCTTTCGCAAGGAACTTTTTCAGCATTTCAAACTCCGCGCGAGAGTTGAGCGGCAAAAATCCGAGTTCGCCAAGAAACGCGACGGTCTTATCCCGCATACAGCGAAACAGATTGACAAGATTGCCGTCGAAGTCGTTATAAACCTCAAACGGGCAGGGTTTCCGGCTCAGCAGTACCGAACCGGATCCGCCGAAGACGTCGACGAATCGCTCCGTCCGCTCCGGCAAAATGGCATTGATATAGGGCAGCAGGGCGGTTTTATTCCCCACCCACGATACAGGACTTCTGATAATTTCACCTCCTAAAAGGCCTTGGGCTTTGCCCAAACCCACTTAGAACCTTCTTATAAGAAGGTTCTAAGAACTCCAAGAATTTTAAACGCATGGATTTGTGTCCCCTCCGACGATACGGGTCAGTTCGTTCCACGGGATACCCGCGCGGAGGAGGAGCGTCCGCAAATGTGCAGATGGCTCATTTACCCGCTCGAATGCTCCGCTGACGGTATAGTTCCCGTTTTCGTATTTGTTCTCGTCGATACGGTAACGGTACAGACACCGATACTCCGCAGGGGCTTCGTCATGGGCGATGCACTCCGAAATATCCATGACGCGCCGGATGTTATCCTCACATTTATGCGTAAACACCACAATCGGAAACGCCTGTCTCGTCTGCCGTAAAGATACTTCCATGCCGAGTTCAAACCGCCGCTGACAGAGCAATGACATCCGGCTATGCGCCCCCTCTGCCGGTCCTGAATGGACAGTCGTGACCACGGTATGCCCTGTCAGGGACGCCTCCACCGCTGCACTCGCTTCCTCGTCTCGGATTTCACCGATGGCGATGACATCCGGATCGAACCGCAACGCCGCACAGACCAAGTTTTCCTGCGACACGCTATAAGAGCCGTTTTCGGCTTGGCGGGAGAGCGTCAGAACGACGTTGTTCAGCACCCGACCCGCGCGGTCGCGTTTGACCAATGCGAACTCCCGCGCGCCAGACTCAATGCCGAAAATTCGCTTATCGTTCGGGACGCTTTCGAGCAGCGCATTCAACAAGGTGGTCTTTCCGGAGGATGTTCGTCCCGCGACCACGAGAGACACGCCGTAACGGACGCAGGATTCCAAAAACGTCAGAATTTCCTCGTTCACCATACCGCTTGTCAACAGCCGTTTGCGGTCTACCTCCTGCGGGTGCAAAAAACGGATGGATGCGGCGATTCCTACCTCGTCTGCGACAATCGGCGTTTTAATTGCCGTAATGCGGGCGTTCCCCGGCAGATGTCCCTGCGCTATCGGTTTTGCGTTGTCGATGACCATTCCACTGTGCCGCAAAAGGCGCTTGACGATGTCCACCGCGTGTTCGGGGCTGAAGAAATGCTCGGTCAACTTTCGGCTTCTCCCCTCACGGTCGGTCAGGACAATATCATCCCATGAATTGATGTTCAGTTCTTCCA
>DJSQ01000082.1 GCA_002438075.1 Clostridiales bacterium UBA6330 | reverse complement strand
CTTAGGGGACTTCTCCTCAAGAAGTCCCCTAAGTAGGGTTCGGGGCAAAGCCCCGAGGTCTTGACCTTCCCTACCTACGCCCGTTTTTGAAGCGGTGGACGAGAACGTCCACAACATCCTCAACCGTCGCGCGCTGGTCGGGGGTCAGAACGGATAGCTTTTCGTTGAGTAAGGACATCTTCAGCTCGTAGTTTGCCTGAACAACATCCTGAAGGATGCAGTCGGCAGTCACACCGAGCTGATTGAGAATCACGATAAACGTCTCAAGAGACGGTAGCTTTTCACCCCGCTCTATCGAGCCGATATAGTTCACACTCAGCCCCGCACGCTCGGCAAGCGTCTCCTGCGTCATCTTTCTTGTTTTCCGGTACTTCCGGATGTTCTCTCCGATTGAACGGTAATCCATCGAAAACCTCCCTGACAGAATTTCATTTATACTATTAGTATAGATTCTCCGCAACCGCATGAGAACATTCTATCAGAGAGAAGCCAACGCTGATTGTGTGCTTTTTCGACAGAAAAAGACAGAAAGGGAACTTCCTCGCGGTAAACTCCCTTTCTGTCCGTTTTATTTTGTTTATTTATGACGCTTCAGAACCAGCGCACCGCCGAGCATCAGAATCGGGAAAACGATCGCCGAAAGAATCCCAATGTGCAGATTGTCCCCGAACGCACCCGCAACCATTCCCGCAAGGGTCGGACCGCCCGAACAGCCAATGTCCCCCGCAAGCGCCATGAGTGCAAACATCGCGGTGCCGCCGCTCGGAATCGCCTCGGAAGCCATGCTCAAGGTCCCCGGCCAGAAGATGCCCACCGAGAAGCCGCAGACCGCACAGCCGAGCAGACCGAGCGCGGGAATCGGCGCAAGTCCGATGCAAAGATAGGACGCAATGCAAAGGAGCGCGCTGAACAGAATGAACCGCTTCAGGCGGAGCTTGGCACCGAAAAAGCCGAAGATCATGCGGGACGCACCCATGCAGATTGCAAACGCCATCGGACCCGCAAGGTCCCCGAACGTCTTGTTCACGCCCAAGCCGCGCTCCGCAAAGGTCGATGCCCACTGCGACACCGAGACCTCGCTCGCGCCCGCGCAAAGCATCATCGCAAAGAACAGCCAGAACATCGGATTGCGGAACAGCCCGCGCATGGACGCGCCGCTCTCCCCGTCCCCCGACGGGCGGAAAATCGGCACAGTCAGGAAAAAGAGCGCGTTGGCAAGCGGAAGAATCGCCCACAGACGCGTCAGAATCCGCCAGTGCGCAATCCCGACCGTGGAGAAAAACAGCGTGGACAGCCCAATCACCGCAACCTGCCCCCAGCAAAAGACCGAGTGCAGCAGGCTCATCATCTGCTGCTTGTTTGAAAGCGGGCAGGATTCCACCATCGGGCTGACGATGACCTCCAACAGCCCGCCGCCGATGGCACAGACCACCACGGCAAGCATCAGCCCCGCAAACGGGTCGGGCAGCAGGTCGGGCAGAATCGACAGCAGAATCAGCCCCGCACAGCCGCACAGCTGTGCCGCCACTGCCATCACGCGGTAGCTGATGCGGCTTGCAAACCGCGCGGCAACCATGTCGATGCAAAGCTGGAGCAGAAAATTGACGGTTACAAGCAGGGTAATCTTCGTCATCGGAATGCCGTAGCTGTCCGAAAAGGTGACGAACAGAAGCGGCGTGAAGGTATTGACAATCGACTGCACCACATACCCGATGAAGCAGGCGGTTACGGTTTTCTTACAGCTTTGTTGTTCCATTGGTCGGCTTCAGCTCCCCGTTGGTTTCGATGATATCCGCGCCAAAGACGCGGATTGCCTCCTCCGCCTCCTCGGGCTTGGAAAGAATCCAGATGCCGAGCCGTGCGGATGCCTTGACCCGTCCGCAGACCTCAGAGTCGGCTTTGGTCCCCTTGAACCACGCGGTTTTGGCGTTGTCGTAGCAGACCCAAACGGTCAGCTCGCGCCCGCGCGCAATCTCGGTGACCTCACGAATACGCTCCGCCGAGAGGTCCCCGCCGTCGTAGTGCAGCTCGGCTTCGGGCAGGGTCTCTGCCACCAGCCGCAGGTCCTCGGGCGTTTTGCAGGTCACGCCGATGTGGGCGCGGCTCTTCCCGAGCTGCTTCAGCATCGCGTCCCGCATTTCGGGCGGGAAGGACTCCCACACGTTGTCAATCTTCAGTCGGATTCCGCTTTCCTCCGCAAAGGCAAGCAGCTCCGCCAGCGTGGGGAGCTTTTCCCCTGCGAATGCGGGTGCTTTCCACACGCCGAAATCCAGCCTCTGCGCCTCTGCCAGCGTCAGGTCCGCGATTTTGGTTTCCTCTGCAACCGCACTGCCGTCTGGATTCCGCCCCGTGCGGTTCACGGTCCTGTCGTGCAGCAGGACAATCACGCCGTCCTTTGTGTATTTGGGGTCACATTCGATGATGCCGTAGCCCTCGCGGACTGCGGCGCGGTAAGCCCGCATGGTATTCTCGGGGTAGTCCGAGCTGACACCTTTATGTGCTTGGTAAATGACCATAGCTTCGATTTCACTCCGTTCTTCAAAATTCCCATTTATTATACCATGTTTTTCTCCCGCTTGCAAGACTTTTGCGAAAAAAACCTTGGAGAGGAAGCCCTCTCCAAGGTCGGTTATTCCTTTACGACTTCGGATTACATCAGGGAGTGGTACAGCCCGATAATATCCTCCAGCGTCGGGTCCTTCGGGTTCCCGGGACGGCAGGCATCCGCCATTGCGGATTCGGCGAGGAAGCGGACATCCTCTTCCTTCACGATTGCCTTGAGGTCCTGCGGGATTCCGACATCCTTCGACAGCTGACGGACCGCCTCGACTGCCGCCTTGCGGTATTCCGCCTGCGACATCTTTTCGGTGCCCTCCACGCCCATTGCCTTTGCAATGTCGCGGTACTTCTCGCCCGTTGCGGGTGCGTTATACTCCATCACGGTCGGGAGCAGGATTGCGTTTGCCACGCCGTGGGGGGTATCGTAGACTGCGCCGAGTGCGTGTGCCATGGAGTGGACGATACCGAGACCGACGTTGGAGAAGCCCATGCCGGCAATGTACTGTCCGAGCGCCATGCCCTCTCTGCCCTCTTTGGTATTCGCCACTGCGCCGCGGAGGTTTTTGGAGATGAGCTCAATCGCCTTGAGGTGGAACATATCGGTCATTTCCCATGCGCCCTTGGTGATATAGCCCTCGATTGCGTGGGTGAGTGCATCCATACCGGTTGCGGCGGTCAGCCCCTTGGGCATGGTGGACATCATTTCGGGGTCGATGATTGCGACCACGGGGATATCATGGACGTCGACGCAGACGAACTTCCGCTTCTTCTCCACGTCGGTGATGACGTAGTTGATGGTCACCTCTGCGGCGGTTCCTGCGGTTGTGGGAACTGCGATAATCGGCACCGACGGATGCTTGGTGGGAGCAACTCCCTCGAGGCTTCTCACGTCCTCGAATTCGGGGTTTGCGATAATGATACCGATTGCTTTGGAGGTATCCATAGAGGAACCGCCGCCGATGGCGATCAGGTAATCCGCGCCGCACTTCTTAAAGGCGGCAACGCCCGACTGGACGTTTTCAATGGTGGGATTGGGTTTGATATCGGAATACAGCTCATACGCGAGCCCTGCGCCGTCCAGCACATCGAGGACCCGCTTGGTTACGCCGAAGCGAACGAGGTCGGGGTCCGAGCAGACCATTGCTTTTTTCAGCCCTCTGCCCTTGACCTCTCCGACGATCTCATGAATCGCGCCCGCGCCGTGATAGGATGTTTCGTTCAGAACAATTCTTGCCATGTCAGTCACCTTTCCTTTTTTGTTTTTTGTGTATCCCTGTCGGATCTTCACATTGTCCTTGCCTTTATTATAGCACACTTCCGCGCAAAAATCAACATACATTTTCTATGGAAATCTGATTTTTCTGTGATTTTCGGCAAAAGGTTGTCTTTTTTCAGCAATGATTAACAAAAGTGTCTGCTAAGGTTAAGGTCGCGGGGCTTTGCCCCGCACCCCACTTAGGGGACTTCTTTAGGA
>DJSQ01000204.1 GCA_002438075.1 Clostridiales bacterium UBA6330 | reverse complement strand
CAAAGGCACTATGTTCGCACTCTCCCAATAAATGCGTTGAAAGTTTTGAGGGAGTCCAGAGGGGACTTTTTCAAAAGTCCCCTTTGGCGCGTCCCCCGCGTCCCCCCTCGGCAGAATGACGATATTTGCGGCGCGAGGTTGACAAAAGGCTGTCCGTGTGGTATAATAATATTCTGTACGAAACGGAAGAAAGGGGCTGTTGAGCATCGAAGATACATTCTGGACGGATCACTACCCGCTGTTGGGACAGATAAACAGCCCGGAGGACCTGAAAAAAATGCCCGCGTCGGAAATGCCCGCGCTTGCGGAGGAAATCCGCGAGTTTCTGGTGGATCAGGTCAGCGAAACGGGCGGGCATCTGGCATCCAATCTCGGCGCGGTGGAGCTGACGCTGGCGATTCATCGCGTGTTCTCCACGCCGCAGGACCATCTCATTTTCGACGTGGGGCATCAAAGCTACATTCATAAGCTGCTGACGGGGCGGAAGGAGCGCTTTTCCACTCTGCGGCAGAGCGGGGGACTGAGCGGCTTTCCGAAGCGCTGTGAGAGCGAGCACGACTGCTTTGGCACGGGGCACAGCTCCACCTCGATTTCGGCGGCGCTCGGATTTGCCGAGGCGGACCGCATGGCGGGGTCGCAGGCGTATACGGTTTGCGTGGTCGGTGACGGCGCTTATACGGGCGGGATGATTCATGAGGCGCTGAACAACTGCCGCAAGCGGTTGAATCTGATTATTATCCTGAACGAAAACGAGATGTCCATCTCGAAGAACATCGGCAGGTTTGCAAGGAATCTTTCCCACATCCGCGCGTCAAACGGCTATATCTGGACCAAAAACGCCGTTGGACGGGTTGTGAGCCATATCCCGCTGATTGGGAAGTGGCTGTACGGCAGGCTTCTCCGCTTCAAAATGGGCATGAAGGCGGCGCTGTACGGCAGTAACCTGTTTGAAAGCCTCGGGCTTTATTACCTCGGTCCCGTGGACGGAAACAACGAGGCGGCAGTGGAAAAGCTGTTGCGGGACGCAAAAAAGACGCACCAAAGCTGTGTCATCCATCTCAAAACCCGAAAGGGGAAGGGGTACGCGCCCGCAGAGGCAACGCCCGACCGCTTCCACGGAATGTCGCCCGCCGATGCGCCGAAGCCCGAATGCACGAAATTTTCCGATGCAATGGGCGAGGAGCTTTGCCGCATGGCGGCGAAAAACGACCGCATCTGCGCCATCACCGCCGCCATGACAGACGGAACGGGGCTGACGCAGTTCCGCGCGACCTATCCGCAACGCTTTTTCGATGTCGGAATCGCGGAGGAGCACGCCGTGACCTTTGCCGCAGGGCTTGCCGCAAACGGCTACCGCCCCGCAGTGGCGATTTATTCCACCTTCCTGCAACGGTCGTATGACAACATTCTGCATGACGTGGCACTCCAGCACCTGCCCGTGGTCTTTCTGGTGGACCGCGCGGGACTGAACAACGCGGACGGACCCACGCATTACGGCGTGTTTGATGTCGCGTTTCTCTCCGAGGTGCCCGAGTTGCGCATTTATACGCCGATTACCCGCACCGCCCTGCGCAATGCGATGGACGAGGCGTTCCGCGCGGATGTCGCGTGTGCCATCCGATACCCGAACGGCTGTGAGTCGGCAAGGGTTGTCCGAGAATTCTACGGCAACGCGGACCCCGCGAATGTGGCGGTTCGGAACAACTATCCCGTCGGCGGTCCCGACGTGCGCGAGACGCTCGACGCGGTGATTGTGACCCACGGCAGAATCGTGGAGGAAGCGCTTGCCGCAACCGATTTGCTGGCGGCGGAGGGGGTCAGGGTCGGTATCCTGCTTCTGGAGCAGATCAAGCCCTACGAAGCGGTTGCCGCGCAGGTGCTCGGTCTTTTGCCGAAAAAGCGTTGTCCCGTCCTTTTCTTGGAGGAGGAGGTCCGCACGGGCGGCCTGGGAATGCTGCTCTCGGATGCCATGCGCGGCGCGCCCGAAATGCAGGGGAGAGAGACGCGCATTCTGGCGCTGGAGCAGCCCTTCGACTACCCGAGCGAGGCGGGGCAGACCTGCCGTGCGATGGCGGGACTGGACGCGCCGCACATCGCGGAGGCGATTCGGAGTGCGATTTGCGAGAAAAAATAAGGAAATCGCAAAAATGCTCTTGACAATCGGCTGATTGTGTGATAAAATACAATAGAACAATATCAACCGAATATGAAGTCAGGAGGAGCACAGATGTACCTGCAATTTTACGATGAGCTGATCCCGGGGACCAAGCTCAAGCGGTCCGACATGGACGGGCTGACGGGACTGGCGTTTTTGAAGAAAGTATTTTTCGTATCCGAGGGCGTGATGCTGACGCAGATCCGCGATATTTCGGGGATTGATTCGTCCACGCTCCAGAATTGGACCAAGCGCGGCTGGGTTGCAAACAGCCACCTCAAGCGCTACAATATGGATCAAGTCGCACATATCCTGATTATCAATATGCTGCGGTCATGTATGCGGCTGGATCGCATTGCGTACCTGATTCAGTATGTCAACGGCGATGTGGCGGATACGTCGGACGATATCGTGTCCGATTCCATGCTGTACGATTACATTTGCCGCGCGCTGGACCGCATGATGAGCGGAGAGGGCGGAGCGCTGAGCGACGTGGTGAAGGTCATCGAGGAGGTCACCGCAGGCTATGTGGAGCCCTTCGCGGGCGCCGAGGAAAGACTGAACCGCGCGCTGGAGGTCATTGTCGTGACCTATTACGCAACCGTTATCAAGCGCCACGCGGACGATTTGCTTGACCGCATTCTGCCGCAGGCGGAGCGCGAAACCGAGAAGGACTAAGGAGGGGAGCTGCCTTGCATCAGCACCATAGAGAACGGATGCGGGAGCGGTGTCTGCAAAACGGCTTTGACAACTTTGCAACGCATGAGCTTCTTGAAATGCTGTTGTACTATTCCATTCCGCGAATTGATACCAACGGTGTGGCGCACGGACTGCTGGAGCGGTTCGGGTCGCTCAAGGGCATCTGCGAGGCATCGTTTGACGAATTGCTTCTGTGTGACGGAATCGGTCCGCAGTCGGCAATTCTGCTCAAGCTGATTCCCGAGCTGATGAAGCGCTATGCGATGGAGGAGGTCGCGCCGACCGAGGTGTATGACACGCTGAAGAAGCTGTCGGATTTCTTTTATCGCAAGTTTATCGGCTTGGACCACGAATGCCTTTATATGATGCTCCTCAACAATCGACTGAATATGATTGACTGCGTGCTGGTTTCGGAGGGGGTGGTCAACAGCTCCACGGTTCCCGTCCGACTGATGACGCAAAAGGCGTTGTTCCGAAAAGCATCCACGGTCGTTCTGGCGCATAACCACCCGCAAGGGCTGGCACTGCCGTCTCAAAATGACCTCGCAATGACCGAAACGCTCGTCAGCGCATTCGATGCCATCGGCGTTACGCTGACCGAGCATCTGATTCTTGCGGGGGACCGTTGCTATCCGATTATGCAACAGCATTTCGGCTCCATTCGTCTGCATCCCGCAACCAAGCAGATTGACAGCGGCTTTTATCGGAATTTTTACGACATCGATTATAAGGATTGGAGAGCGCCTCAGCTCTTTCCCAAAACGAAATGAAGAACGCCCCTTTTCACCGCTCGGACCGTGAAAAGGGGCGCTTTTTATGCGTTCTGCCGCCGCTTCATGCGTTGCCAGCTGATAAAGCCGTAAATGTCGTTGGCGAGGAACGCCGTAAAGCAGACCACAACCGAAAGATAGGAGGGGTCCTCCAGCGTTGCAAGTGTCCAGAGGACGATCAGAACCACATCGTTTGCCGCATACGCCAGAGCGAAGAACGGACTGCGGCGGAAGGTCAGCCAGACCGCAAGAAAGCTCGTAGTAACGGAAATTGTGCTCGGTATCAGATTGGAGGTCCCGAGCGCCGCGAGAAGAAAGTAAAAGCCCGTTGTGACAGCCGCAGTCAGAACCCACATCAAAAGCTGTTCCCGCGCGGAGAGGGAATGCACCGTAACCTCCGAGCGCTTGCCCTGATACGGATGCCGCAACCAGCCTACCAGCGCAATCACAGCCATCGGCGCGGACATCCCGAGATAGGTCAGCATCTCTCCCCAATAGGCAAAGGAATAGGAAATCACCCCGTACAAACCGCTGAACAGAACCATTAAAACCTGCCCAATGGGATTCCCCTTTGCATTGAAAATCAACGCCGTTACCCCAATGAGCGACGCAATGAGGGAAAGAAACCCCGAACGGTCGAATAAGCAAAAGGATACAACAATCAGAAGAACCGAAATACACCAAAGTATCCGTTCCCCAACCGAAAAATACGTAAGCATGGATTTCATCTTTTCTTTCATGGTAAATTCCTCCGAAAAATAAATTTCCTCAAAAAAAGCATCCGCAAACACATCTTCCAAGACCTGACGATGTGTTGCGAATGCCTTTTTTTCAGCATTAGGTCTACCCGGTGGCAGACCGACTCTTATTCAATTAAAATGGAAGCCCCTTTACAACCACCAACTAACCTGAACCATTTCT
>DJSQ01000080.1 GCA_002438075.1 Clostridiales bacterium UBA6330 | reverse complement strand
ACTCGTGTAAGGGCGAACATCGACAGCCCCAACAGGGCATTCCTTAGCCGAAGGTTCAATTCGCCGTATCGCAGGGCTTGATTTCCACGGTTCTGCCGCCGAGGTTTTCGTAGATGCGGTGCGAAATGGAGAGCACGGTGCGCCCTTTGGACGCGCGGCGGAGCGCTTCCGGCACACGCGCTTCGGTCTCCGCATCCAGATTGGCGGTGATTTCGTCCGGAAGCAGGACCGCAGGGTCCGCAGCAGCAGCGCGCGCGATGGAGAGCAGCTGCCACTCGCCCTGCGAGAAGATTCCGTCGGTGCAAAGGGTTGCGTACCCCTCGGGAAGCGCGCGGATTGCGCCGTCGATGCCCGCGAGCTCCGCCGCCCGTTGCGCCATCTCCTCGGTCACGCGCGGGTCACCGAGGGTGATTTGCTCCGGCACGGTCCCCGGGACGCGGGAGAAGTGCTGCTCCACACAGCCCACGCAGGCACGGCGCTCGCGGTCGGTCAGTGCGGTTGCGTCCACGCCGCCGATTCGGACGGTTCCGCTCTGCGGCTTGTACAGTCCCAAGAGCAGGCGAAACACGGTGCTCTTTCCCGCGCCCGTCCTGCCGACCAGCGTGACCTGCTCCCCCTCCCGCACGGAGAAGGACAGGTCATGCAGGACCGTCCGCTCCCCGTAGCCGAAGGTCACGTGGGAGAGGATCACCTCGCCTCTTGCGGCAGTCTCCCGCTCGGGCGGCAGGGTGCGCTCCTCCTGCGCGAGGAAGGCATCAATCCGCCGCACGCCCGCCATTGCAGACCGGATGGTCTGAATCTCCATCCCGAGGCTTTCAATCGGCGTAAAAATGCGGGAGATGTAGTTGATAACGGCAACCGAGGTTCCAACCGACATTCCGAACAGCGTCAGCACCTGCGTGTTCCCCGAGGCGGAGAGCAGCATAACAATGCCGACAACCGCCGCGTTGAGCAGAAGGACCACGGGGGAATAAATTGCATCGTAAAAGTTGGTTTTCTCCACGGCGGCATAGCTCTCGCCGATGCTTTGGTCATAGCGCCGCTCCATGTAGGCTTCCATGCCGAGGGCGCGGACCGTGCGGATGTTGTGCAGGGTCTCGGGGACCTGCCCCGACACGGCGGCAACCGCGCGGCGGTTCTCCAGCTGTGCGGCAAGCATCCGCTTCTGCACAAACCGCGTGAAAAGCGCGAGCAGAGGAAGCACCACGAGCAGGACCAATGCAAGCCCCGTGTTCCGCACTGCGATGACCGCCAGAATGGAAAGGATGCGGCAGGCATCGGCAATCATGCTGATGATACCCGAGGTGAAAAGCGCCTCCACGGTGTCCACATCCCCCGAAAAGCGCGCGGCAACCTCCCCCGGCTTTTGCGCAACAAGCGTGCTTGCGGGCAGGTGCGTCAGCTTCCGCGACATCTCGGAGCGCAGGGCGTGGGTCATCCGCTGTCCGAACAGCACGAGCAGGGTCTCCTGCGCGGCGGAGAGCACGCCCTCCAATGCGAGACTGCCGAAATAGAGCAGAACCGCCGCAAAGGTGAGCGGAATTCCGCCCGTGAGGTCGTCAATCACGCGGGCGAGCACCAGCGGCGGAATCAGCGAAGCCCCAACCGATGCCGCAACGCACACAAGGGTGCCGACCGTCAGAATCGGGTGCGACAGCGCCGCCGCGCGGACCGCCGCAAATACCCCCGCTTTGGTCTTATTCGTTTTCCCGTGCTTCATGCTGTGCCCCTCCTGTCTGACTTTCATACAGCGTGCGATAGGACGGAACCGATGCCATCAGCTCGGCGTGGGTCCCGACCGTTGTGTCCCCGTCCTCCATAAAAACGATTCGGCTCAGCTCGGGGAAGTGGTAGAGGCGATGCGAAATAAGAAAGACCACCTTGTCCCGCGCGTACTCCTTCAGATTGGCAAACACCTTGTCCTCGGTCCCCCTGTCGAGGGCGGAGAACGGGTCATCCAGAATCAGGAGCGGGCGCGGGTGCTCCAGCGTTCTCGCCAGCGCAAGCCGCTGTGCCTGCCCGCCGGACAGCCGCGTGCCGCCGCTCCCGATGACGGTATCAACGCCGTTCTCCATCGCAAGCGCCTCGCCGTCCAGCGCGACGGCACAAAGGCTTGGCATTGGGTCCCCCGCGCTTCCGCAGAGGACGTTGCGCCGCAGGCTGTCGGCAAACAGCTCGGGGGCATGCCCGAGGTAACCGACCGTTGCGGCAAGCGCGCGCGGGGAAAGTGAGGAAAGCTCCCGCGCCCCGAAGCGGACCGAGCCGCCGTAGGGCGCTTCGCAAAGAAACACCCGTCCCAAAGTGGATTTCCCGCAGGCAACGGGTCCCATGATTCCGATGACATCCCCCACGTGCGCCGCCAGCGAAAGGTCGGAGAAAATCGGCGCGTCCCCGTAGGAGAAGGACACCTTCTCCGGTGTCACGTCCTGCGGCGCGGGAACCTTCAGCTCCTCAAGCGGCTCGGGGGACTGCATCATCGGCTTGATGCGCTTCCACGAGGCCTCCGCCTTTTGCACCGAGTTGAACAGCTTTGCCACCTTTGAGGACTTGGTGGTCAATTTGGTAAAGCAGGAAAGAAAGGTGGTGAACGCCGCAATGTCCCATGCCCGCCGGCCCGTGCCGAGCACGTTTTTTCCGCCGAACCACAGGATGAACAGCACGCCGATGCAGGACACCGCCGGATAGAGTGGCGACAGCGCGGACTGCCACACGTTGGCGCGCACGGCGCTCTTCTCGTAGCGGTCCAGAACCGCTTCATAGCGCGCCTCCCGCGTCTCCTCACAGCCGTAAACGCGGTAGGTCACCGCATTTTCGGCGCGGTCCGGCGTGGCGGCACGCATGGCTCCCGCGGCTTTCTTGTAAGCCGCACCCGCGCGCTGAATGACCTTCTTCATGCCCGCCGCGCAGAAGTAGGAAATCGGCGTAAAAAGCAGGCTCATCAGCGCCAGCCGCCAATCGTAAACAACCGGCATCACCGCGTAGCAGAGCAGAGCAACGCCCGTGTCAAAGACCTCGGTGGTGAACTTCCGCATCCCCTCGGCGCAATCGTCCACATCGGAAATCGCTTTGGTCATCAGCTCGCCCGCGCCCTCTTTTTCCGGCGCCGCGCGACTCTTGCGCACCAGATTTGCATACAGAATGTCCTTCATCCGTCGGTTGATGTTGTTTGCAAAGCGCCTGACGTAAAACCGCTTGACAAAGCGCGCCCCCTGCACCGCCAGCGTGACCGCAAGATAAGCCACCACCAACGCCGCCATTGCCCCCGCCGTCCCGTTCCCGCCGAGAATGTCGACAAGGCATTGGGCGAGCCGCCCTTCAAACCACGGCGAGGCAAGCAGACCGACATTGTAAAGCACCCCCGAAATCGTGACAAAGGTCAGCGGCAGCCATTCCGCACGGAAATAGGAGCCGATTCGGTCGGGCGCAAGCGAAAATATTTTCCCCCGCAAAAACCAAAAAAGCGGAACGACACATGGGTCGTTCCCTACAAACCTCATTTCTAACAGATTCCGCACTTTACAGGGGCGCAATCCGCAGGGAGCGCCCCGCACCGTCCCGCGCATCCCCCCACCAATCGGGCGCGATAGCCGCACCCTGCAAAAAATCTCCACCTCCCCCAACGACAAAAAACTTCCCCACAAGACCCCGCCACCACAAAAAGCGAAACAAATTTTCGCTCACGTAATGGTGGGGTCTTGTGGGGAAGTTCGGGGTGGGTCAGGGAGGCTTGGAGGGTAGGGAGACCCCTCCGAAAGGGGTCTCCCTGCGCCTCCAAGGTCTTTCCTTTCCTTCCCTTACCCCTTGACCTTCGCCTCGTACTCTGCCTTGACCGTGTCGGCAAGCCCCTGACGCTTGATCTTGCGGGACGCGTTCTTCGGGAACTCGACATCGCGGATTACATAGTACTCAATCCGCTTGTAGGACTGCACAATGCCGTTGACCTCCGCAACCGCGCGGGTCAGCTCCGTGTCCAGCTGATCGCGGGTCCACTTCTCGCCGTAAACCTCCTTCATCCGCTCCTTGTCGGGGTAGATGATTGCAACAATGTCGTAATCCTTCTTCTTCGGGTTGATGAAGCCAACCACCACCGACTCCGCAACATACGGCGTGCGGCAGAGATACGTCTCCAGCTCCTCGGGGAAAATGTTCTTGCCGTTCGAGGTCACAATCACGTTCTTCTTGCGCCCCGTGATGTGCAGGAAACCGTCCGCGTCCAGATACCCGAGGTCGCCCGTGTAGAACCAACCGTCGCGGATCACCTCCGCCGTCAGCTCGGGCTGGTTGTAGTAGCCCAGCATCAGGTTGTCCCCCTTGAAGCGAATCTCGCCCGTGCCGTCGTCCTGTACGTCGTAAATATCAAGCAACGTGTTCGGCGTGGCAAGACCCGCCGCAGAATCGTTGTAGAAATTGTCGCGGTTCAGCGCGGCAAGCGGCGCGCACTCGGTCAGACCGTAGCCCTGAAGCACCGCAATGCCGAGATTCCGCAACCCTGCCGAAACCTGCGGGTCGATTGCCGCGCCACCCGAAATCAGGAGACGCAGGTTGCCGCCAAAGGTCTGGTGCACCGCCTTGAAAATCTTCTTTTTCGCCGCCATGCGCGCCTTGACACTCGGGATTGCGTTGGTCAGCTTGACCATTGCCGCAACCTTTTTCTCCAAACCGTTCTTGCGGATGTTCGCCTGAATCTTGGAGTACATCGTCTCCACAAGCAGCGGCACGCAGTTGATAATCGTGGGATGGACCTCCTGCATATTGCGCGTGATATAGCGCAAGCCCTCGGAGAACGCGACCGTGCTGCCGCGATAGACTTGGCAAAGGAAGCCGCAGGTGCACTCGTAAGCATGGTGCAAAGGCAGGACCGACAGGAAGGTGTCCTTCGGACCGATAAAGAGCATCTGGCACATCTCGGAGAGATTGAAGCAGATGTTGTGGTGCGAGAGCATCACGCCTTTGGAAACGCCCGTCGTGCCCGAGGTGAAAATCAGGGACGCAAGCGCGTTCTCGTCAATCTTCGCGTCAAGGTAGGAGCGGTCCCCCGCGGCGAGCTTCGCCTTCCCCGCTTCCATCAGCGCGGGCAGCTCGTCAAAGCAAATGCGCGTGACATTCGCGTCAATGCCCGCAATCTTCTCTGCGTTTTTCTTGTTGTAAAGGACCGCCGAAGCCTCGGAAATCCTTGCAATGTTGGCAATCTCCTCGGCAGGAATCTCCTTGTCCACAGGGACAACAATACCCACGCCGCAGATAACCGCCATGTACGCAGTGACCCACGCAATACAGTTCTCGCCCGTTACAATCAGGCGCTTGCCGCCAAAGCCGCGCGCCAACAGCTCGGTTCCCAGCGCGTTGACGTTTTCCGCGTAGGCTTTGAAGCTGAGACTGCGGTATGTGCCGTTCACTTTCTCCATGAACAGCGTCTTGTCGCCGAATTTCTCGGCGCTCGCATTGAACATTTCTTTCAGGTTTTTGTAAATATCAACAGGATAATTCTGATACTTCGGCATTGATATTCCGCCTTTCCGGTTTTGAAAACCACATTTTCGGATTTATTATACCACATTTATCGGTTCTTTGCAAGACCTTTTTGAAAAAAATTCCCACGCAAACCGCTTTTTGGAGGGGAAACCCTCAATTTCCCGCCCCATACTTCTTCAGAAGCGCCTTGACATCCCGCAAAAGCGCGAGGTCCTCGGGAGAAACGGTCTCGTAACGGTTCAAGGACAGCAAATAGGAAGGGTCCAGATGCAGAATCCGACAGATGCTCCTGAGCTGGTCCATGCTCGGCTCCTGTACCCCGCGCTCGATTTTGGAATAATTGGATTGGTTCATGGGAATCTGCCCCGCCACATCCGCCTGTGACAGGTCAAGGTCCTCCCGCGCCGCGCGAATTTTTTCTCCGAAATCCATGTTTTCCCCCTGCAAGCAAAAATAGGATACCCTTATTATAACAATTTTAACTAAAAGCTATTGACATTTAGTTAAATACAGGTTATAATAAACTCGTGTAGGCATTTTTTAACTTGACAAAGGAAGGAAACCGACAAACCATGTCAACCTCTGCCATCAATTGTAACGTGTGTCCGGATGCCGAAAGAATCAGGTCTCTATCCGACCGGATAAAAGCAACCGCCGCCGACGGATGCAACGCCTGTGAATTCCGCTCCGAACACTTTCCCAACAGTCGGCTTGTGATTGCTGTTTCGGAATCAGGACCTACCGTTACGTTATTCCAATCGATTCCACCGTGTCAGGATGGCAAAACCGAACGGATTTCCTTTTCCGTATCCCGCCCATCGGACGTATCCCGCTTTTCTTACATTGCAACGGATTCGGAAAACACGGTCTGCGGTTGCGGCAACGGAATGTTCAAAGCGGAGGCTTTGGTCAAGGCAAGCTCCCTCACTTTTTCCAAAATCAGCATTAACCAGTCCCCATCCTCCCCCCTCGCCGCTTATGAAAGAACGGTTATTCTGTTCGGGTTCCGCGCCTGCCAAGCTGCCAAGCGTGCGCTTCTCCTGCTGGACGAATTTCTGGCGGCAGAAAAACTCGGCTTCACTGCGGCAAATCTCGGATTCCGCTACTGACGCAATTCCGCGCCGCCCGAAAAATCGGGTGGCGCGGATTGTTTTTATTTTCCGAAAGAGAACAGCCCTTTCTTTTCATACGGCTCGCTTGCGATATCGCCGAGCGTGTAGCCCGTTGCTTTGACGGTCTCCCGCAGCTTTTCTTCGTCAAGCGGCTCCTCGCTGATGACCACCGTCTCCCCCTTTGCGTGGGAGGAGGTCACCTTTTTGACCTTGAACGCCGCGCGAATCGCGTCATTCATGTGTGCCTCGCACATTCCGCACATCATTCCGTCGATTTTCAGTGTTGTTTTTACCATTTTCTTTTTCTCGTTTTAGAATTGATTTTGTTTTTATTATTGTTTCTGCTCGGAAATGAGACCCGTTGAGATTTTGCAAATGTTCGCCCTTACACGGGTGCCGAGATCCCGCCTGC
>DJSQ01000064.1 GCA_002438075.1 Clostridiales bacterium UBA6330 | reverse complement strand
CTTAGGGGACTTCTCCTAAAGAAGTCCCCTAAGCAGGGTTCGGGGCAGAGCCCCGAGGTCTTCCCCGCCGCGCTCCGCGCTTCATCTTGCGGTAGGCAGTGGGGGACATCTTGTAGCGGCGTAGAAAGCTGCGGAAGAAGATGGAGGGCTCGGAAAAGCCGACCCGCCGATGAATTTCCTTGACGGGCAGATTCGTTGTCGAGAGCAGAAGCGACGCGCGGTATAGCTGCTCGCGCGTGATGTACTTTTTCGGATTTTCGCCCATCAGGTCGGTAAATAGCTTGCGGAAATAGGACTGGCTGAAATGGCAAAGCTCCGCCATCTCCGCAATGCCGATGCAGGCGCCGCTCTCCAACCCCTTGGAAAAGGCGACCAGAGCGGGCATCAGCTTGTTCGTCTCAACGTTGATGACCTGCGTCGTGTCGGCGCTCTCGTCCTGCGTCCGCGAGAGCAGAACCAGCAGATTGACCAGCTCGGTCAGGAGACAGTCCTCGTCAAAGGGCGTTTCGGGCGAGCCCTGAGACAGCGTGGTGATTGCCTGCATCGCCTCGGAGAGCGCAGGGAAACGCGAGGGCGGGAAAACGCCACCCAAACGACAGCCGTCAAGTAGGCTTTTCAGAAATTCGGGGTCGGGAGACAGATGCGCCGAGTGCAGAGAGGTCGGCAGAAAGCTGATGAAATGCCACTCGGCGGGCTGACCGATTGCAACATTGTAGTGACTCTGGTAGGGCAGAATAATCTGCACGTCCCCCGCGTGGTAGGGAATGATTTGGTTCCCGAGGTAGAGCAAGCCCGAGCCGCCCAGACAGAGCCCAATCTCCATTTCCATGTGGTAATGAAGGAATTCAATCGGACGGATGTCCAGATGAAAGGTGCTGACGCGGCACATGGGCCAGCGCTCGTAGCGGGGGGAGGTCTCAAACAGGCAGGGGAGCGGCTCGGCGAGGGTGCCGCCTGTCAGGGTGGGCGGCGGGGTGGCGAGGTCTTTCATGGCGAGGCTCCTTTCCGTTTCGGAAGTCGGACAAATAATCCATTTATATTATGACACGGCGCGGACGAAAAGTCAAGAGGGAAAGCGGAAATAATCCGCAGACTTGGCAAAAAAGCCAAGAAAAAAAGCGAAAAACCAAAAGAAAATCGTTTTTGCACGATTTAAGGAAAGGGAGGAGCGTTTCTACACTTTACAAAGCACATGAAATATGGCATAATTGACAATGAACGGGGGGGGGCCTTGCTGTTTGTATAAAATGACAAAACAGGAAGGGATTCCATTCCGAAATCAAAAAAACGGAGGAAAAGTTGAAATGCTCAAAAAAAACAATCTCGTGGCTCCTGATTCTCGCGCTCCTTTGCTCCTGTTGTATGCTCTCGGTCTTTGCCGAAGGTCCGTCGGATGACGAGACGGCGGTGGCAGAAGGATATCACTTCAAGGTGACTGCTTCGGATGGAAGTGTGACTTACGGAAAATTTGATAAAGGCGATACCAATCAAGACATGACACTTGACCCTGCGAATATGGCAAAAGGAAGTACCATTACGCTGTTGACCGATATCACACTGAACAAGCGGGTTTATCTGCGGAACGAGGTGACGATTGAAGGCAACGGTCATACCATCACCGGCGCTTCTTGGCGCGCGGATGATATTGATACTTCAAAGGGGTATTTGGCGGCGAAGGTTACCTTCCGCAATGTCAATTTCTCAATGGCGATGACGGGCGGGTATTTTGGTTGCTTTATGCAGAGCCGAGCCGGAAACACGATTGTTTTTGACGGGTGCAATATTGTTGTCAGCGGAACGCCCAGCGCGGCAGTTTTTGTTCAGCGCGGGGAGATGACCTTCACAAATTCGACCTTCAAATATACCTCGGAAGGGGATAAGCCTGTATTTTTCAATAACAACGAATCCGGAAACGGTGCAACGGTTATCAATACTTCCTTTGACCTGACCAATGCTCCGAACGCAATGGTTGGCTTGGGCGGAGGTGTGAACAACCGCTACTACACTCGTTTTGCGGACGCAATGTCTGCGGCAAAAGCGGGTGATACCGTAACCCTGTTTGCGGATTACAAAGCAACGGGGAACGATCATGAACGCTTTTTTATTACGAAAAATGTGATCTTTGACGGAAACGGACACACCATTTCTGCGAATACCACCACCTATGCGCTTCGTTTTGATTCCACCGCAGAGGTTCGCAACCTGAACATCGTGCAGACGGGCGCAGGTGCGGCAATGCAGGTCAACGCGGGTGCAACTGCAACGGTTCGGGATTCCTCTATTAAGTGCACGGTGACAACACCCATGGGAACAGTCATTCTAAACGGTAAACTGATTTTGGAAAGCGGTGCAAAGGTGGTTTCCGAGGGTGCTGCGGCTGATGGTACCCAGAGCGTTGGTGTGCGATTCCATACTGCAAATGCCGAATTGATTGTTAACGATGGTGCGGAGATTACGACCGTTGGAAACACCTTCAAGGCAAATGCGGTAACTCCGACCACGACTACCATTAACGGCGGTAAGATTACAACCGCCCGTTGGATGTGGGAATCAAATGCTTCGGGGCATACCCTGACCATCAAGGGCGGAACTTTCATCAGCACAAGTGAAAGCGATCTGATTGCAACCTATGGCAAAACCGAACCCACGATCAATCTGCTTGGCGGAACCTATACCGTGAAAAAGATTATTGCCGAGAATATGGTGGATACCATCGGCGGCACCATCACCCTCAACGGCAAGGTGATTTTCCGCGGACCGACCCCCGAGGAATTCAAGAACACCGAGGCTTCCATTTATATGCCCTCGGGCAACGTTGCAACCAAGAACAACTCGGGCGTTTCCTTCACCACAAAGGTTGACAAGAACTGGTACGATGCGATTGCCGCAATGGAAGGCGTGACAATCAACAGCATGGGCACGCTGATTGTTCCGAAGAGCTATGTCGACGCGGCAAACGGCGTGTTTACCAAAGAGGCGATTGAAGCCGCAGGCAAGCAGTGCAAGGTGGATATCGTCAACGAGGGCTGGTACAATGCCGCCACCGCCGAGAATGACCACTTCTACTTCTATCAGGGCGTGCTTGTAAAGCTCTCCTCCGCTACCATTTCGGGCGAGCTGGTCGGAATCGGCTATGTCACCGTGACCGTGGAGGGGCTGGGAACCTTTACGCTCTACGGCAATCAGCTGAACGCAAAGGTCAGCGAGCTTGCCGCATCGTGGAACGCAAACGATGACGCACAGCAAGACGTTCTCAACTTTTTTCGCGGGAACGCCGAGTGATATCATGGACTATCTCGGCGAGCCCGACAGCTCCTATACGACAGGGGACGGCTCCGTCCTGCGGTCGTATACGGGAAAAAACTCGAGGAATTCCGCACCCTCTGCCGCCTGCTGACGGCGCAGGGGTGGGAATGCCTCTCCGACTACACCGAAAACGGCTCCGTGTTCGCAACCTACCGCAAGGGAAATGAGCTTTATCATTTCTACATCCCCGCCGACAGGGAAAACACCCTGCGCGTGGTGCGGTCCGACCATGCGAACCTGCCCGAAGCGCCGACCGTGACGGACGGCACGAAGGAAACGACCGTGACCCAATTACAGCTTCCGCGGACCGAGGCGAACGACTGTTCCAACGGCATGGGCTATGTGGTCCGTCTGGCGGACGGCAGCTTCCTGATTTTCGACGGCGGCTATGCGGAGCAGGCAGACCAACTCTGGCAAACGCTGGTGAAGCAGAACGGTGGCGAGAATGGAATCGTCATCCGCGCATGGTGTCTCACCCACGCGCACGGCGACCATTACGGCATTTTGCAGACCTTTGCAAACCGCTATGCAGGGCGCGTGACGCTGGAGCGCTTTATCGCGGCTCCCGTCAACGCGGCGGACGCGACAGACCCGTGCTTCAATGTCACTCTGCCAAAGGTGGTCGCGCTGTATGCGGGCGCGGTGCTGACCGTCCCGCATACGGGCATGGTCTTCCGCTTCTGCAATCTGACGCTTGAAATTCTCTTCACGCCTGACGAGCGGCTGATTGACGGCAAGCCCGAGGACTTTGATTTCAACTCCACGGGAACGGTTTACCGCCTCTCGGGAGACGGCGACAGTATGCTCTTCCTCGGCGACGTGCTGAACGATGTCACATCCCGTTTGCAGACGATTTGGGGCGACCACCTCCGTACAAACATGGTGCAGGTGGCGCACCACGGCGTGGGCAATTCCCCGCTTGCGTTTTACGAATCGCTTGGCGCAAAGGTCCTCTTCTATCCCGCGGGGCATCTGCTCTACGGCGGCGAGAACGGGGACTTTGGCGAGAGCAAAGCCTTTTACAACAACTGGCGGCGCAACGGTGCGGTGCGGAAGGCGCTTGCGGAAAGCGGACTTTACGAAATTCTGTTGCACGATGAAAACGCGTATCTCCGCGTGTGGGGAAGCGATGCCCCCGCGCAGATCTTTACGATTGATTGAAAGGAGAACAAATCATGAAAAACAGCTATCAAAGAAAATGGGAACAAAAATAGA
>DJSQ01000059.1 GCA_002438075.1 Clostridiales bacterium UBA6330 | reverse complement strand
CTTGAAGGTTCTTAGGGGACTTCTCTTTAAGAAGTCCCCTAAGCAGGGCTTGGGACAGCGTCCCAAGGTCTTAACGAGAGGTACCCATGAACAAATTTTTCGGAAACAAAGCGTTTTATCGAACCGTTCTGGCGGTCACAATCCCGATCGCCGTTCAGAACGCAATCAGTAATTTTATTAGCCTGCTGGATAACGTCATGGTCGGGCAGGTCGGGACCGAGCAGATGTCGGGTGTCACCATCGTCAATCAGCTTATGTTCGTCTACTTCCTGTGCATCTTCGGCGCAGTCTCGGGCGCGGGACTTTTCACCGCCCAGTTTTACGGCAAAAAGGATAACGAGGGAATCCGACAAACCTTCCGCTATAAGCTGTACAGCGCGCTGATTTTGTGCGCCGCCGCAGTCACCCTCTTCCTCACCTGCGGCGAGAGCCTTATGAAGCTTTACCTGCGCGCGGAGGGCGAGGGGAGCGACCCCGCGCTCGTCATGCACTACGCAAAGCAGTACCTCGCCGTTGTGATGGTCGGAATGCTCCCCACCGCGCTTACACAGGTCTATTCGGGCACTCTGCGCGAGTGCGGACACGCCACACCGCCAATGGTCGCGGGAATCGTCGGCGTTGCCGTCAACGGAACGCTGAATTACGTCCTGATTTTCGGCAAGCTCGGCGCACCCGTAATGGGCGTGCGCGGCGCGGCGCTTGCAACCGTCATCGCGCGGTTTACCGAGCTGGCGCTCGTCATCGTCTGGACCCATACCCACACGGGAAAATGCCCGTTTGCAAAGGGGCTGTACCGCTCCTTGCGCGTGTCGCGCGGACTGACGCGCAGAATTTTCGTCACGGGCACGCCGCTGTTGATCAACGAAACGCTCTGGGCAATGGCGCAGGCGATGCTCATGCAGTGCTACTCCGCATGGGGGACCGACGTTGTCCCCGCGCTGAGCATTTCCAATGCGTTTTTCGATACCGCGTCGGTGCTGTATATGTCGCTCGGGACCGCGATTGCAATCGTGCTGGGGCAGACGCTGGGCGCTTCGGGGCGCGACAAGGCGCGCGAGGACGCGCCGCGGCTGATGACGCTTTCCCTCCTGACGGGCTTTGCGACCACGGCGGTCATTTTCGCCTGCTCGTTCTTCTTCCCCGACATTTACAACACGACCCCTGCGGTCAAGGAGCTGGCGCGGTCCTTCATGCGGGTTGCGGCGCTGGCGGCACCGATTCACGCCTTCACGAATGCTTCCTATTTCACGCTCCGCTCGGGCGGCAAGACAATCATCACCTTCCTGTTCGATTCGGTTTACGCGTGGGTGGTGAGCGTATCGCTCGCGTTCTGTCTGGTTCACTTCACGACCCTCCCCATTGTAACAATCTACCTCTGCTGTCAGCTGATTGACCTCTCGAAGTGCACGATTGGGCTCCTTCTCGTCCGCCGCGGCACGTGGGCAACGACAATCGTAGAGGACGCGTAGGGGACGCGGGGGATGCGGGGACGCGCCAAAGGGGGCTTTTAAGGAAAGCCCCCTCTGGACTCCCCAAACCTTTTCACCAATTTAGGAGAGGGTGCGAACATAGTGCGTTGAGATGTGAGCGGTGGATTAACTGCACAAAAACAGTGCGTTGCTTTTGTATAAGGTGCTGATTTTCAAATATTCATGCGAAAACTATTGACAATCATGTGACTGCATGATATAATAGAGACAGATACACGCGGTATCAAAAAATATTTTGAAGGAGGACCCCAAAATGGGACCTATCATTGCAGGCGTAGCCGTTGCCCTGTTCGTTATCATTCTGTTTGCCTCCGGTTACCTCAAAGCGCCGCCGGACACCGCTTATATCATCACGGGACCGAACAAGCGGCGAATCCTGATCGGTAAAGCGGGCTGGAGAATGCCGTTCTTCACGCGCGTTGACCGCCTCTCCCTGCGCGTTATGCAGGTGGACGTCAAAACCAGCGAGGCGGTGCCGACAAACGAGTTTATCAACGTCACCGTGGACGGCGTTGCGAACATCAAAATTTCCTCCGACCCGAGCCTGCTGGAGCGCGCGTCCGAGGCACTCCTGAATATGCACCAGAACGAGCTGATTGCGCTGGTTACGCAGGTTCTGGAGGGTAATATGCGTGAAATCGTCGGCTCGGTGGGTCTGAAGGAGATGGTACAGGACCGTCAGGGCGTGGCGAAGAAA
The DNA here is from genome assembly GCA_002438075.1 of Clostridiales bacterium UBA6330. Lineage (GTDB taxonomy): Bacteria > Bacillota > Clostridia > Oscillospirales > CAG-272 > UMGS1865. The sequence continues at coordinate 997 of DJSQ01000059.1, read as the reverse complement.
ATCACCGAAAACGTGGTGCCCGATATGCAGAAGCTGGGTATTGAGGTGGTAAACTTCAACATTCAGAACTTCCGCGATGCGGCGGGGACCATTGAGAACATGGGTATTGACAACGTGGAGCAGATTCGCAAGAACGCGCAGATTGCGAAGGCGAACGCGCAGCGCGACATCTCCATTGCGACCGCGAACGCCCAGCAGGAAGCGAACGCCGTGCGTGTCGAGGCGGAAAAGAAGGTTGCCGAGCAGAACGCGGCGCTGGCGGTTCAGCAGGCGGACATGACGGTACGCTCCGAGACGAAGCGCGCCGAGGCGGATGCGGCTTACTCCATTCAGCAGGAGAATCAGCGCAAGACCATCGAGGTGACGAAGGTCAACGCCGACATTGCGAGAAAGGAAAAGGAAGCCGAGCTTGCCGAAAAGGAGATTGCTCTGCGCGAGCGTCAGCTGGACGCGGAGGTCCGCAAGCAGGCGGACGCGATGAAGTATCAGGCGGAGCAGCAGGCGGCGGCAGAGCTGGTGAAGAGCCAGCGCGAAGCCGAAGCACAGCGTTACCGCGCCGAGCAGGAAGCCGAAGCGCGCAAGGCGGAAGCCGAGGCACAGCGCTACGCGATGGAGCAGGAAGCCGCAGGTATCCGTGCAAAGGGACTTGCCGAGGCGGAAGCCATCGAGCGGAAAGCCGAGGCGCAGAAGAAGATGGGCGAAGCATCGGTTCTGGAAATGTACTTGCAAGCCCTGCCCGAGGTAGTCAAAAACGCCGCGATGCCGCTTGAAAAGACCGACAAGATTGTCATGTACGGTGACGGCAACAGCACGCGCTTAGTCCGCGATGTGATGAACAGCACGAGTCAGGTTGTTGACGGCTTGAAGCAGGCGACGGGCATTGATCTCTCCGAGCTGATTGGAAAGATTACGAAGAAAGAAGGGGAGGAGTAAGGAAGGTCGCGGGGCTTTGCCCCGCACCCCACTTAGGGGACTTCTTAAGGAGAAGTCCCCTAAG
>DJSQ01000089.1 GCA_002438075.1 Clostridiales bacterium UBA6330 | reverse complement strand
ACCCGTTTCCTCCTTGTCAAGTGTTTTTTTGAAAACTTTTTCCTTTTGTTTCTTTTGCGCTGTTATTATACCACACTGTTTGCCACTTGTCAACCCCTTTTTCTTAAAATTTACAATTCTTTCTGCGGGCGGGCTTTCGCCGTGCTCGGGGCGGCGGGACGGGCAAAAGTTTTTTTCTTTATTTCAGGAAAATCTATCCCAAAACGGCGAAAATGTGCTATAATAATAGGTAGACGGGACCGCGCGGCTTTCGCCTGCTCCCGATTCCCCCGAGAGGAGGATGTTTTATGAAAACAAGACATCGGATTCTGACCGTTCTGCTCACCGCCCTGCTGGTCGTTCTGCTTCCCGCTTCGCTGATTTTCGGCACCTCGGGCTCCCAGCCGCCGTTCACGGGCGAGGCGCTTACATATTACAACGGTCTGATTGAAAAGGGCTTTCCCGCCGACTACGCCGCGCCGCTGACTCGCCTGCATCTGCTCTACCCCGCGTGGGAATTTGAGCCTCTGGCGGTCTCGCGCTCGTGGAAGGAGACGGTCAGTCTGGAGACCGCAAAGCCCGAGACCAATCTGATTCACTCCGCCGAAAGATACAGTGCCTACCGCCACAAGACCAACACCAAGCTCTACGACACGGGCTTTTATCAGGCATCCCGAGAGGCGGTCTCCTATTTTCTTGACCCCCGCAGCTTTTTCACCGAAGCCGATATTTTCCAGTTTTACGACCAGCGCACCGCCTCCTCCACAAGCCGCGAGGCGCTGAAAACCGTCCTTGCGGGGACCTTTATGGAAAATGCGGTGCTGGAAAGCGGGCGGACCTACGCCTCGGCGCTGTTGCAGATTGGCGAAGAGGTTGGCATTGACCCCGTTTTTCTCGCGGTCCGTCTCCGTCAGGAGCAGGGTGACGGAAAGTCCCCGCTTCTGGGCGGAAAATGCGGCTCGCTTCTGAACGGATACTACATCAATCAAACCGCGACCACCGAAGGCGGCAAGCCCATCAAGCCCCCTGCCCTCGGCACGCTGGACAGTGCGGACCTGACCGCGCTGGACGGCTACTACAACCTGTTCAACATCGGGGCGAGCGGCGATGGCGTGTTTGCGGTCTACAAAAACGCGCTGGAATACGCGAAATCAAAGGGCTGGACCTCAAAGGAGGAAGCCCTGCGCGGCGGCGCGGAATTTTTGAAAAACGACTATATCACGCGCGGGCAGTCCACGCTTTACCTGCAAAAATTCGACGTTTGCACCACCGACAGCCTGCACCAATATATGCAAAACGTGGGCGGCGCGTTCAGCGAGGGGCGCTCGCTCTACCGCTCCTTTGCGGAAAACGGGCTGACCGACATCGGCTGTTTGTTCCGCATTCCCGTCTATTCGGGGATGCCCGCGCTCGTGTCGCAGGACCCCGCAGGGGGCAGCTGCACGGTCTACGCATCCGCCGCAAGCCGCCTTTCCGACTACACCGTGTCCCTCACCTCCCCCTTCACCAAAGCCGCCGCCCATGACGCGTTGTTTGGCGACACGCGCGTGATGCACAACGAGACGCTGACGGTCTCGGGCGGTCTTACGGGGACATTCAATGCCGCGGCATACGAATACGCATGGGACGGCGGCGAATGGCTCCCGCTTCCCGCCGAGAGCAGCTTCACGCTGACGGTCCCGCCCGAAGCGCTTCCCGCGTGGGGCGACCATCTGCTGACAATCCGCGCGCGGCACACCTACAGCAAAACAGGGCTTGCAACACACACGCTTTGCGCGGTGCTGAACGTGACGGTGGTCCCGCCGCCGTCCGTGACACTGACCCTGCGTTCGGGCAACGCCGAGCAGGTCAAAATGCGCTACGAGGGCGATGTCTACACCTTCCCGACCTGCACCGACCCCGATTTCATCGGCTACGCGGGCTCGGACGGCACGCTGTACCCCTCGGGCTACGCGCTGACGCTGACCCACAGCGTAACCTACACCGCCGTGTTTCTCCCCTTCTCCTTCTCGGAGGGGGCGGCGCTCTACATTGGTGCGCCTTACGGCTCTGTGACCCGCCTGCGGTTTGAAGTCCCGCTTCCCGCAGGTGCGCTTGACGCGCTTCCCGCCGAAGTCTCAACGCTTACGGCTACGCTGTACCGCGACGGTGAAGGGACCGCCTGCGCCGCTACGCGGGTTCAAGACAAGGACGGAAAAACCACGGCGCTTCAATTTTTCTCTCCCGAGCTTACAAATGCCGCCGAGGTGCGGGACAGCTTTTCGGTCTCTCTTTCGCTCGCGCTCCGCTATTCCGACGGCACCGAGCGGACGCTGACCGCAAAATCCTCGCAACGGACCGCCGTAAAGGTTGCAACCGCCGCGCTTGCCGACGAGACCACCGACTACACGGAAACGGTCATCTCATTCCTGCAAAAACTGATATCCTGACGCTTCTCAAAGGAGGGCTTCCATGAAAACGCTTGGCTACTACAACGGCACGGTTGACGAGCTGGACCGAATGCGGGTCCCGATGCTCGACCGCGCCTGCTACTTCGGTGACGGGGTTTACGATGTGACCTTCACCCGCAACCACAACCCGTTTGAGCTTGACGAGCACATTGACCGTTTATTTCAAAGCGCCGCGCAGGTCCGCATTGTTCCCCCGCTGGGGCACGACGAGTTGGCAGTTTTGGTACGCGACCTGATTGCGCGTGTGGATGACGGCGAGCAATGGGTTTATATGCAATTCAGCCGCGGGACGGGGTTTCGCGGTCATGCGTTCCCGAGCGAGGAGGTTCCGACGAATCTTTGGATCATGCTCCGCCCGATGAAAATTCGTGATCTGCATCTGCCGATGCGTTGCATCACCTACCCCGACACGCGCTTTTCACACTGCAACGTGAAGTCGCTCAATCTATTGCCGAACGTTCTCGCGTCCGAGGCGGCGCGCGCGGCGGGGGTGGACGAGTGCGTTCTGGTGCGCGATGGGGTTGTAACCGAGTGTGCGCACTCCAATCTTTCGATTCTGAAAAACGGGATTCTGGTCACGCACCCTGCCAACTGTCACATTTACGCGGGGACGGCGCGGAATCACCTGCTCCGCGAATGCCGCGCGCACGGAATCCCCGTTGAGGAGCGCGAATACGCCCCTGCGGACCTATGGACTGCCGACGAGGTTCTGGTATGCTCTGCGTCTGTTCTCTGTGTTCCCGTGGTTGAGCTTGACGGCAAGCCCCTCGGCGGCAAGGCGCCGCACACGGTTTGTCTGTTACAGGACGCGCTTCTGGCGGATTTTATGGCGAAAACGGAGTGAAAAAGACCTTGGGGCGCTGCCCCAAGCCCTGCTTAGGGGACTTCTTAAAGAGAAGTCCCCTAAGAACCTTCAAG
>DJSQ01000164.1 GCA_002438075.1 Clostridiales bacterium UBA6330 | reverse complement strand
GGGTACGCTTGACGTGGCGCTTGAAATGTCGACCGACAACGGGACAACATGGGAAGATGCAGAGGGCAAGACCCTGCAATTCCTTGTGGATGGGCAGCTTCCCGCAAAGGGGACTCAAATCCTTTGGGAGCCCGGCTGTACATACAACCTCCCGCTTCTGCGAGTGGTCAACAAGGGGAAGCTTTCGCTGAAGTATGAGATTGTAATCACGGGTATTGACGGTGACGCGGAGCTGAACAAGGCGATTGAGTGGACGATTCCCGCTGAAAAGACGGGTAACCTTGCGGCTGGCGCAACCTCCGCTGACATTGCGATTTCGGGTCACATGAAGGAGACCGCGGGCAACGAGTATCAGGGACTGCGCATTGACGGTATTGCGATTACGGTTTACGCAACGCAGTACACGGGCGAGAGCGACAGCAACGGCAACACCTACGACGAAAACGCACCGATTGTTTATCCCGAGGGTGTGACGGCGGATAGCTTTGCGAAGGCAACAACTGTAAAATACAGCAAGACTTGGGGCGGCTTCTCGATTGGCGTTGCAACGAGCGAAGAGGATCTCGCCGCACATCCCGCAGTTTTGGCATATGTTAAGGACGGCGAGATGGTATATGCCGCAGACTTGCGTGTTGCGATGGCAGACGGTGCGACAACAATCTATTGCAAGGAAAAGGCAGTAATTCTCACTGTAGGTTCTCATGTTGACGTAACAAAAGACCTTACTATTTATGCAAACGGTGCAGAATTTTATACGGAGACTACAAAGCTTGCAGGTGGTGACCTTGCTATCGGCTTCAATGCAGCTCCCGAAAAGGCAGAGACGACCATCAACATCTACAACGCAAAGAATCTGGTTGTCTGGGGCAATCCGACAGAGCGCGAGGATGTCTGGAATGTCAACTTCTATGATTGCGTCAACGAAGGTTCCAACTTCCTGATGTACAGAGGCAATGAAGACAAAGTCGGGAAGGTCAATCTGACCATGACCAACTGCCGCGCAACGGGGTACATCGATTCCACTGTTCATACAACGGCGGACGGTTCTATTACCATCAAGAACTGCTTGTTTATCAGCAACTGCGCGCCGATTAACATTGCGCACAAGCAGAGCGGAACGATGACCGTTACGGTTGAGAACAGCACCTTCTCCGCTTGCGGTAAGGTTAATCCGGCTGATGATTACTTCGCTCCCGCACGTTTTGTCAACAACAGCGCAACGGGTACGCTGAATGTCACGCTGAAGAACAATGTCTTTGAAGGCACCATCGGTACCAACGGCGATATCCTGTTGGGTGACTACAGAAAGGGCAAGGCTTCCAATCCCTTCACCGCGACCATCGTAACGGATGAGACTGTAATGGTGAAGTCGTCCATTGGTCCTGCGCACAGCTACAACGGCGGAACCGTGGAAGTAGTGCCGCAGTCGGTTGTGGATGATGCGATTAAAAATGCCGCATCCGGTGCAAATATTAAACTTGCATCCAATGGAACCTATACGATTCCTGCGATTACGAACAAACAGCTTACAATCTCCGGTGGGAAAAACACGGTTATTGATATGACCAAGAGCGACATCATTGATGCTCAAAATACAGGTCTTGATATCACCTTTGATGGCGTAACAGTGCAGTTTGCTAATGATGATTACAAGGGCATTAAGCATTCCAAGAAGGTCGTTTACCAGAATTGCACGTTATTAGGCAAACAGTTCTTGTACGCGGAAGAAGTTGAATTTATCAACTGCAAGTTTGTTCAAGATGTTGTAGATTATAATATTTGGACTTATGGAGCGGGCAAGGTTTTGTTTAAGGATTGCGAATTTGATTGTCAGGGCAAGTCGGTGCTTATTTACAATGAGGGAACTTTGACTGCACAGACTGTTGAATTTCAAAACTGCAAGTTTAACGCTTCGGCTCCGGCTAATGGTAAGGCTGCAATTGAGGTCGATTGTAGGTTTACAAGCTATGAAGTCATCATTGATCAAGCGACTGCCGATAATGTGAATGGCTTTGCTACTGGGTCTAAAAGTGGTAGCACGGTTTGGAATGTAAAGGATGGTAGCAAAACTACTACTGTTACCGTTGCTGGCGCTAAAGTTTTTGAACAGTAATTTCCCCCCTCTGCCATATGGCAGAGGGGATTTTTGACTTGTAGAATTTGACAAAATTTATAGTTTGAGGGGCGTTCTCCACGAGAACGCCCCCGTTTTGTCATTTCTGCTCCCCCGCGCCAGCCTCATGCGAGGTGTCCTCGGAGAGACTTGCAATGACCGCCGCGCTGAAATAGTCCAGCGGGTCGACCTGCAAGCCCTTGACGGTCATCTCCATGTGCAGATGCGGCTCCTCGGCAATTTCCACCATCGCCGTGTCGCCAACCTTGCCCAGAAGCTGTCCCTGCTTGACCTGCGTTCCCTCGGCAAGTCCTTCGGCAAGCTCCTTTGCAAGGTTCTTATAAATGGTGATGCACTCTCCGCTGTGGGTCACTGCCACGCAGGTGCCCATCATCGGGTCCTCCCAAATCTTGCTGACCTTTCCGTCCGCCGCCGCAAATACCTCTGCGTCCTCGGCGGTTGCAATGTCAATGCCGAGGTGGACGCGGAAGTCGTTCATGGTCGGCGAAAAGACCTGCACGTCCACGCTGTGCTTCTGCGTGAGCTTACCCGAAACGGGCAGCTTCATTTCCGGAACGGTGTCGGGCGCGGGCTGGGGGTCGGTTCCCGTCGGCTTCTGCGGCTCGGTCGGCTGCTCAATCGGGGCGGTTGTTTCGGGCGGTACCTTGGTGTTGTTCTTCTTTGCGCGGTTCATTGCCGCTGTGATGGCAAGCACCACCGCCAGCGCCAACAGAATGACGATGGACGAGAGATAAACCGCCCGATTCACACGCACCTGCTTCAGCTTTCTGCATAATTTAGACTGCTTCCATTTTTCCCACATGATCAAAACTCCTTTGCTCTTTCTGTGATTGCGGACCCCGCGGCTCATCCGCGTGTCTTGCTGGTTTTATTTTTGCCGTTTGCGGCGGATTTATACAGCAATCCCAAAAAAAGTTTTCTTTGGGCGCGATTCGGGCGCGATATCAAATTTTCACGAAAAAATCAGACTCTCGGGGATGTATTTTTGTCGTATTCACGAGGGGTTCATATTTGCGTGGTACAATAATAGGAGTAAAATCCAAAGCTGTACCTGTCCCTCGGGGCGGGTGCGGGAGAAAGGAATCTCTGCTTTTATGATTAAAATCGAGCATCTTGTGAAGAATTACGGCTCCAACTGTGCCGTTGACGACATCAGCTTTGAGGTTGGAGAGGGGGAAATCGTCGGCTTTCTCGGTCCGAACGGCGCGGGAAAGAGTACGACCATGAATATCCTGACGGGCTATTTGTCCTCTACCTCGGGAAAAGCCTTTATCGGCGGGATTGACATTCTGTCCAACCCCATCGGTGCGAAAAAGCTGATTGGCTATCTGCCCGAACAGCCGCCGCTTTATCTGGACATGACGGTTGAGGAGTACCTGAACTTCAATTACGAGCTGAAGGGGTGCAAGCTGGACCGCGAGAAGCACATCGGCGAAATTTGCGACACCGTAAAAATCAAGGATGTTTACAAGCGGATTATCCGCAGTCTCTCCAAGGGCTACCGCCAGCGTGTGGGCATTGCGCAGGCGCTGATTGGGAATCCGAAGGTCATCATTTTCGACGAGCCGACCGTTGGTCTGGACCCCAAGCAGATTATTGAAATCCGCAACCTGATTCGCGGGCTGGGCAAGGCACACACCGTGATTCTCTCCACGCATATTTTGCAGGAGGTACAGGCGGTCTGCGACCGAATTATCATCATCAACAAGGGCAAAATCGTGGCGAACGAGAAGACCGAGAACATCTCGAGCGCGGTTGACCGCTCCCGCCGCTTCAACGCGAAGATTTGCGGACCGCAAAAGGACGTGCTTACCATGCTGCGCGGATTTTCGGGCATTTCCTACGCCGAGGCACTTGCGGAGCGCGATGGGGATGCGTATACCTACATGATTGAATCCGACTACGGCGTGGACATCCGCAAGAAGCTGTTCTTCGAGCTGGCAAACCGCGGCTGGGCGCTGATTGGTCTGGAGGCGCTGGGCATGAGCCTTGAGGATATCTTCATCTCGGTTGTGGACCACTCCGAGGAGCGCCCGCAGAGGGGCGGCGCACAGCGCGTCTCCCGCAAGCAAAAGGCGATGGAGAAGAACACGGCGGAAAAGGAAATCGGTGCCTCGCTGGTTGAGGATGCCAAGAAGCAGAGAGCCGAAGCCGCTCTGCACGATACCGAGGATGACGACTGAACAGAAAGGAATATAATACTATGCTTGCCATTTACCGTAAAGAAATACGTTCCTATTTCATCAACCCCATCGGGTACATCTATCTCGGGGTATTCCTCGTGTTTTCGGCGCTGCTCTGCTGCTACACCACGCTGATTTCCGCGAGCTACAGCACCTCGTCTTACTTCACCTATCTGATTTTCTCCTTCGTGATTCTGATTCCGATTCTGACCATGCGCCTTTTTGCCGAGGAGCGGAAGCTGCGCACCGAGCAATTGCTTCTGACCGCGCCCGTTACGATTACGGGAATGGTCATGGGCAAATACCTCGCGGCGCTGACGCTCTATGTGGGCGGCATCCTCATTTCCTGCGTCAACTTCATTCCGCTGTACGTTATCGGCGCGGCGGAGCGCGCAGGGGAGAGTGACTACGCGCTGACGCACATCGGACCCGTAACGGGCGAGATTGTGGGCAGTGTGATTGCGGTCATCCTGCTCGGCGCGGCGCTGATTGCGGTTGGAACCCTGATTTCGGCGCTGACCGAAAACCAGCTTTCCGCGGCGGTTATCACCGTTGGCGTGATTGCGGTCATGGTGCTTCTGAACGTGTTCAACCTGCTGACCGACAGCGACGGACAGCCGATTATCGGCAGCTATGCGGTCCGCTTCGTCATCAGCTGGGTGTCGGTTATCAGCCGCTTCTCGGCATTCAGCCAAGGGGTGTTTGACTATTCCGCACTGCTCTACTATGTCTCACTTGCGTTTATCTTCCTGTTCCTGACGGTACGGGTATATGAAAAGCGCCGTTGGGGTTGATTTGACCCGAACGGAACACAAACGGAAAGGAATTTTCATATATGAGGAAACGAATCATCCGCTCCAGACGCGCGCGCTACGGCGGCATGACCGTGCTTCTGACGGTTTTGCTGGTTGCTGTGGTGGTGCTGACGAATGTATTGGTCAGCACGCTTGCCAAGCGCTATTCGTGGTACACGCCGATGACGGGAAGCGCGGATTACAGGGTTACCGAAACCTGCTACCGTCTGCTTGACGCAACGCTCGGCAAGCAGGACGAGCAGGTGCGCATCATTTTCTGCGACACGGCGGAGAATGTTGCCGAAAGCGACACCGTGTCCTATGTCTACAGGACCGCGAAGCAATTGCAGGAGCGGTTCCCCGAGCGCATTGCCATCGAGTGCCACAACATCTGGCTGGACCCCGACAGCGTGCGGGAATACAGCACCACCTTTAACCCCGCTACGGCGGAGGACGTGAAAACCACGCTGAAGTCCACAAGTGTCATCATCGCGGGCGCGGACTACTACCGTGTGTATGACCACAGCGAGTTCTTCGTGTTCGAGGACGGCAACACCTCCAACCTCTGGGCATACAACGGCGAGCGGAAGCTGGCGGCGGGCATTCTGCACGCGATTGACGGTGACGCACCTATCGCCTGCCTGACCAACAACCACGGCGAGGCGTTCTATGATTACGAGCTGCTCTATCTGCTTGACGATGCGGGCTACTCCCTGCGGTACATCGACCTTTACAAGGAGGAGATTCCCGAAGGCTGTCGGCTGATTATCAGCTACAACCCGAACTCCGACCTCACCGTTTCCGACGGTGTTTCGGCAACCTCGGAGACCGACATTCTGACCGATTTTCTGAGCGATTCGGGCAACACCTTCCTGCTCTTTTTGGAGGACGGCACCCCGTCGCTCCCGAATTTCGAGGCATTTTTGCAGGGCTGGGGCGTGGAAACGCTCTACACGCCCGAGGATGAGAACGGCAACCGCTTCCGTTACATGGTGCAGAATCCGTCGCAGTCGTTGACCTCGGACGGCTATACCATCTACGGTGACGCGGCAACCGAGGGGCACGCGGGCGAGGTTCTGGAAGGACTCAGCCGCAAAACCGTGTTCAAGAACGCCACGGCACTGCGCGCGGCAAACGGCTTTGCCAATCAGGGGGACGGAAGCTACAAAAAGGATAACCGCACGCTGTACGGTCTGTACGGGAGCGGCTCGGGCGCGGTCGCGTGGGCAAACGGTCGACCCGCCGATGTCAACCGCTCCATGCTGATGACGCTGACCGAGCAGTCCAATTCGGACGGCGGGCGCTCCTATGTGGGCGTTTGCGCATCGGTGGACTTTGCCTCGGAGGATTTCCTGCAATCGGCGGTTTATGGCAACACCGACACCATGATGCGGCTGTTTACCACCATCGGCAAGACCAACACGCCCGAGGGACTGACCATCAAGCCGTTCCAGTCCAAGGGCATCAGCACGATTACAACCGCGCAGATGTGGCGCTGGACGCTGATTCTTGCGCTGGTTCCCGCAGTGGTCTGCACGGCGCTCGGTATCACGGTTCTGGTTCGGCGCCGCCGTGCATGAGGGGAGGAGTGAAGCATGAAACAAATCAATTCCGGTAAGCTGCGGCACGGCATTTCCGCAGTTGCAATCACAGCGGCGGTTGTCGTTGCGGTGATTCTCCTCAACGTTGGCTTCGGGGTGCTTTCGGACCTCGGAATGTGGATGATTGACCTCACCAGTGAAAAAATGTACACGCTGACCGCCGAGACCGTGGAGATGCTGGACGGCACCTTCCGACAGGTCAACGAGAAGCGCGAGGAGAGCGGTGAGGAGGATGTCACGGTTGACATCATCTTCTGCGCCGACCCCGACCTGATTAAGGGCAACGAAAAGATGCGGTATATCTACTACACCGCGCGGGCGCTGGAGAAGAAATTCCCCGACAGCATCAAGGTTTCCACCACGAACGTGTGGACTAACCCGTCGTCGGTGGACCGCTATCGCACCAACTCCTATTCCGCCATCTACCAGTCCAACATCATCGTGGCAAGCGGCTCGGAGTTCCGTATCACCTCTGTTGAAACCTACTATACCTATAACTCCGATTCCTCGGGTGACGAGGAGCCGTGGGCGTACAACGCCGAAAAGAAGTTCACGCAGTCGATTATCGCGGTTACGCGGGCGGAATCCCCGATTTGCGGAATCACGGTGAACCACGGCGAGGCGCTTGCAACCGAGGGTGGCAGAGCCGACTACAGCGAGTTTCTGAAGGTCATCGAAAATGCGGGCTATGAGATTCAGTATCTGGACCTGACCAAAGACGCGATTCCCGAAAATTGCCGCCTGCTCCTGACCTTTGACCCGCAGAAAGACTTCCTCGGCGAGGATGACCTGCCCGAGGGCACGACCTCCGAGTTGACCCAGCTGGGCGCCTTCCTCGACAAGGCATATTCCTATATGGTCTTTGTCGATGCGGACACGCCTCTGCTACCCAATCTTGAGGAGTATCTGGAGCAGTGGGGCATTACCTTCAACCGTCAGAAGAACGCGGAGGAGGATTGGATTGGCAACTGGCAGGTGCGCTCGAGCACCGCGCTGGACGCGAACGGGCTTTCGGTCATTGCCGACTATGAGCAGGAAGCGCTCGGCGGAAGCATCACCAAGAATATGCGGGAGCGGGGCGGCTCTCCGAAGGTCGTATTCGGAAACGCCATGCCGATCTCCTATTCCAAGTCCTATGAGACGGTCCCGCAGCCTGCGGACAGCGAAAACGGCACGGGGGCGTTTACCTACGGCTCCTACTACCGCAACAACCACTCCCGCGCGATATACGATGTGTTCCGCGCAAGCGCCGAGTCCCAAGCCTATGGGCTGATGAAGGGCACGGTGACCGCAGACCCGATTGACACGCTCGGCAACTACCGCCTGATGACCCTGACGCGCGAGAGCCGCACGGTGGGCGAGGGCAAGGGGTACACCAACGTCAACGATTCCTCGTATGTCTGCGCAATCGGTTCGGTTGAATTCGCCAGCAACAAATTGCTCGGCTCCAACGCCTACGGCAATACGGACGTGCTTCTGGAAACCCTGCGTTCCATTGGGCGCGAGGTGGTCCCCGTGGGACTGAACTTCAAGCCGATGTACGATGCGGAAATGCAGGAATCCCCCTCTTCCTCGTCCTCTTCCTCGGGTGACGCTACGGTTTACTATACGAAGGCGGGCAACATCGCGCGCACGGCAGTTCTGACGGTTCTGCCCGCAGTTGTGATGGCAACGCTCGGAACGGTCGTTCTGGTCAGACGGAAATTCCGTCATTGATAAATGAGAGAAAGGAAAACGCGGAACGGGAATGAGAAGCGAAGAATCAGTTGTTAATATCATATTCGACGCGGGGCGGGGAACCGCACCGATTGCAAGCCGCGAGGGTGTGGTCGGCGCGCCGCTGGGAGACCTGCCGCACCCCACACGGAGCGGGTATACCTTCGGTGGCTGGTACCTCGGCGAGCGGCAGGTCAACGCGGGGACCCTTATCGAGGGGACCGAGGACCTGCGGCTGACCGCAAAATGGGAAAAGGTTGGCGGCAAGGAACGGAAAAAGACGGTCATGTGGAAGCAGAAGCTCACGGCGGCGGTGCTTGCCGCGGCAATCGTGCTTCTGACGGCGGCAATCCTGATTGCCAATCAGATTGTCCTGATTTATCACCTGACCGACGAATACACCGACGCCGAAGGGGTACATCACTCCGACCGATACACCATCAAGAAGTCCGAAGGGGTCTACAAGCTGTTTGACAGCGACGGCAAGCTGATGGAGACCACCGAAAACGGCTACACCTCCAATTCGGACAACGTCCGCTATGAGGTCTATGTTGCCGAAAAGAGCGGAAACCAATATCTGCTCAACACCTCCACAGGCTCGTATGAGACCTATGCCATTGTGGACTACGATTCCGATTCGGGCGAATCGCTCGGCGGAACCGTCAAGAACCGCCGCGTGATGATGTTCCCGCGCGTGGGGCAGGACAACACCTACTCCATTGAGGTGAAGAATCAATACGGGACCTATAAATTCTATCGTGAATCCGTCCCGAACGACAAAAAGGTCAACGGCAAGGATGCGTACACAACGGCTGTAACGGTCACAAAAGGGGAGGGGGAGGACGCCACGCTGGTTTTGGCGGCGTATGACCCCACGCTGTTCGCAAGCCTGTGCGTCAGCTGCGGCTACTCGCTGACCATGCAGAAGTTGGACTTTACCGACCCCGAAACCCCGCGCAAGGCGGACGGGAGCGTGGATTTGAACGCCTACGGTCTGGTGGACCGCTACGACGAAAACGGCGCACTGACCTACACGCCGACGGTCTACACAATCGTGCAGGGCGAAACGCTGGGCGATCAGAGCGACAAGCCCGGCAGCATGGTCCCGACCGACACGGTTTATACGGTTCGGGTCGGTGACGCGATTCTGTCCGGCGGCGGCTACTATGTCCAGCTCGTCGGGCGCGATGCGGTTTATATCGTCAGCTCCTCCATTGCGGAGACTGTGCTCCAGCCCGTTGAGGCGCTGGTCACGCCCGCGTTGATTTACCCGATGACCGTCAGCACCTACGTGATGGTCAACGATTTCTTCTTCGGCACGGTTGCTGACATGAGCAAGATTGACGAGGACGACGAGGAAGAAAGCAAGAAAAACATCAACATCAAAATCATGTTCGACTATGTCGATCTTGCCAAGCGGCAGGATTCGCTCTATTCCTCCTCGCCGTACTGGATTACCGAAAAGCTGGGCGCGAGCATGGGTGACGGCTTTGTGCTGGACAACGACAGCGTTTCCACGGTGCTGGGGAGCCTCTATCAGATGGAATTTCTCGGTTGCAAGGTGCTGAACCCAACGGATGAGGACCTTGCAAAGTACAAGCTGGACAAGGATATCTATCTCTTGCGTTTCAAGTACGACCCGCAGGTTGCCTCGGGCGGCTCGGACGAAGAGAACTGGGCGGACAACTGGATTTTCATCAGCCAGAAGCAGAAGAACGAGGACGGGGACACCGTTTACTACGCATATTCGTCCACCTACAACATGATTGCCGAGATTGACCATTCCCAATTGGCTTTCTTGGAGTGGTCGGACAGCCATTGGTACAACAAGTACTTCTTCCAGCAGAACATTTCCTATGTGAAGCGCATGACCATCAAGTACGGTGACAAGCTGTACGACATGACGATGGACAACACGCTCTCCTATGCGTACTACGACAAGGACGAGGGCTCCGACCTGCCGAACCGCACGAGGATGAGCCTGCTGACGGGCGCGCTGGTCCAGCTGAGCAACGGGAGCTACCGCTACACCGACCCCGAGACGAAAAAGACCTACACGCTCGCATCCTCGAACGTGCGGATTGAATACGATGAAAGCGGGACGATGACGGGCTACTGCACCTACATTCGCACGGGCACGCTGATTGACCTTGAAAAGGGCACGCTGAGCGCGGACGGGACGAAGTACACGGTCACGAAAACGGGCAAGACCTACAGCGTGCGGCAGATTGATTTCTCCAAAACGCAGGTGGAGTCCTACACGAACAAGAACAAGACGCAGACCACCAACATTTTCTACCGCGACAGCTACGGCACGGAGATGACGGTCAGTGCGGGGACGCAGAACCTACAGGTCATTTGCAACGGGACGCGGATTGACTACACGCTCACGGAGACGGTTGAGACCGACACGGGCAAGACCGAAACCGAGACGTACACGGCGCTTGACAACTTCCGTCGGCTCTATTCCAAGCTGTTGTGGTCCTCGATTGAGGGCGACGTGAGCGAAACGGAGCTGGGCGAGGGGATTGTGGACTATGTGAAGCATCACGACCCGACGATGGAAATCACGATTCATGTGGAGGATTTGGCATCGGTTCTGAACCGCGACAACTATTCCTCGAACAACAAGCAAAGTCTTGTGATTCGGATGTACCGTTACACCGAGGGCAAGGCGCTCCTGACGGTTGAGCTTCTGGCTGACGAAAACGCCACGCCCAACCCGTCCTCCATCACGAAGGGCTTCTACGTTCTTGCCGACGAGGTAAAAACGCTCGCGCAATACGCCGAGGATTTCGCAAGCGGCAAGTTGATTCCGAAGTCGAATTGAGAGGAAGGGAAAGACCTTGGGGCTTTGCCCCAAGCCCCACTTAGGGGACTTCTTTAGGAGAAGTCCCCTAAG
>DJSQ01000163.1 GCA_002438075.1 Clostridiales bacterium UBA6330 | reverse complement strand
CCCCTAAGCAGGGTTCGGGGCAGCGCCCCGAGGTCTTCCGAGGGCTTCCGCCCCCTTGCATAATATCACCCCCCGACGGGAAAAACAAACGTCGGGGGGTGATGGCGTGTATTACGAGGATTTGCGAGCGCTTTATGAGGGGAGCCGAAGCTGTAGAGCGTTTTATTGCTCGCTGAATATGCAGATGCAGGAGAGACTGGCGGAGTGGGGCGGTTCAATCCATAACGCCGAGGAGCTGCACCGCGCCGTCGAACAGATTGCGGTGCAGCTTCGGAACGAGAAGAACGCGGAGTGGGGCGAGCAGATTATTCGCCCGCTTTGAGCGCCTCCACCATGTCAATCTTGCGGTTCTTCCGAGCCACCGCGAGACCGACAAGCATGGAAACTCCGAGCGTTAGAGCAAAGGCAATGAGGAAGGTCAGGGGACCGATTGTGACCCGCATTTCGTACTCGGAAGCGAGCGCATCGCAGAGATAGCGGAGCGTCAGATAGCCGAGCGGCAGACCGACCACGATTCCGACCAAAGTCGTCCAAAGGTTCTGCCCGATCAGCAGAAGCCCGATTTTGCGGTCGCGGAAGCCGACAACCTTCAGCGTTGCCATTTCGCGGTAACGCTCGGTGTAGCTCATGACACCGAGATTGTAGAGCACCACCGTGCCAAGCACCAGCGCCGCAACCACGAGGATTGCCACCATCATGTCCATCAGCGCCGTGAAGGAGTCGAACGAGTCCACAATCGCCTGCTTTGCCTGTATCGTCTTGATGGCGCTGTCGGCGGCAATGTCGGTCGAGGCGGCGGTTGTGTAGACCGAATCGGGCGTGTGCACAATGCCGAGCGATTCCGCATAGGCGTGCGACAGAATCACCGATTCGCTGATGCTCCGTACAATGCCCGCAACGCGCAGAGTGTAGTGCGTGTCGGTCCCGTAGAGCGTGACCGTCAGCGTGTCACCCGCAGAAACGCCGAACTCCTTCGCAAGCCGCTTGCAGAGGAACGCGCCGTCCGTGGGGAGCGCGGGGAAATTGTCCTTCAGGTCGGGGAAGCGCACGCTGTCGTGCGTGACGTTGTAGATGTCCATTGAAACGGTCTTTTCTTCAACCTGCACGGCGAGAGACGCGCTCCAGTCACCATCGTAGCGGTCAATGAGCGTTTGCCGCTCTTCGGCGGTCGCGTCCTCGGTGAAGTAGACGCGCGAGGTGTAGCGAATGGCTTTTTCGTAGTAGGTGTCCAGAAACGCCGCCATGGTGTCGCGCATTCCGAGGGAGCCGACAACCAGCACCGTGCAACCGATGATGCCGATCAGACTCATCGCGGTCCGTGCCTTGTGGCGGATGACGTCACGCAGATTCCAACGGGTGCCGAACGGGAGCTTGTGGAACAGGCGGCTCCGCTCAATCAGGAGCGGCTTCATCTTTTTCGGCGTGTAGGGGCGGAGCGAATCCGCCGCCGTGCCGCGGAGCATCTGCCGAACCGACAGCCAGCCGATGAGCGTCAGAAGCAGGAGAATTCCGCCCATCACAGCCCAGCAGAACCACGGAATGTACAGCTTCCAGTCGGGCATATCCATGTAGGTTCCCATCATGCCGGAGGGATTCATGATCGTCCACGCAATGCCATAGCCGAGCGCGATTCCGATTGTGGAGCCGATCAGACCGATCATCAGCGCGTAGGAGGTGTAGTGGAAAAGGATGCGGCGGTTCTTGAAGCCGAGCGCCTTGAGAATGCCGATTTGCGTCTTTTCCTTGACGGTCAGGCGGTGCATGGTGGTCACCATGGTCAGCACGGCGATGAGCAGGAAGAGCACGGGGAGAATCGAGCCCATGGTCTGTCCCTCCTCCGTCTCGCCCGAGGCACCCGACCAAGAGCTGTTTTCGTCCTTCGTCAGCACCATGTAGGTCTTTCCGAGTGCCGTGTCGCAAGCGTTGATGAAGTCCTTTTTGGAAAGGTCGGAAATGACGTTCAGCTGGGGATAGAATCCAACCCCGCCGAGCGTTGCTTCATAGAGCGTGGGGGTGATGTAAGCAAAGCCGTGCGTTTTGTAGTCGGGCATCAGCTGGGTCTCATCGCGTACACAAATCAGGTATTCGCCCGCGCGGACCAAGCCGCGCACGGTTCCCGTAATGCGCAGACCGCGATAATTGACCGTCAGGCTGTCGCCGAGCGCGATGCCGTTTGCCGCGGCGTACCGCTCGGAAAGCCAGATGCCGTCCGTTGAGGTGCGGTCATATGCGTCTCCTTCCACGACCAGCACACCCGAAACCGCTTCGTTTTCGGTGACGGTCAGCGCAAGGCTGTTGCCATCGGTCCCGTCCACGGAGGTGTTGACCGAGAGGAAGCGCGAGACTGCCGAAACGCCCGAGATGTCCGAAACCGCCTGTGCGTCCTCTTTGGAAAAGCCCGCTTCGTTTATCATGCGGTAGTCGGCAAAGCCCGTTGCCTTGAAGAAGGACGAGGTGTTTTCCTCGATGCTGACCCATTCCATGTTGAAGCCGACAAAAATGCCGACCCCGAGCGCAATCATGACAATCATGGAGATGAACTGCGCCCGATACAGCTTCATTGTGCGGAACAGTTTTTTCCGTAGCATGGGAGCCTCCTTACCACTCGATCTCATCCGCCGAAAGGGGAGCGGACTGGACCTCGTGCGAGACAACCTTGCCGTTGCGGACGTGAATCACCTCGTCCGCCATTTTTGCAATGTTCTGGTTGTGCGTAACGATGACAATTGTCTTGCCGTATTCGCGCGCCATCCGAAGCAACAGCTTCAGGACCATCACGCCCGTTTCGGAATCCAGAGCGCCCGTCGGCTCGTCGCAGAGCAGAATTTTCGGGTTCTTTGCCAGTGCGCGTGCAATCGAAACGCGCTGCTGCTCGCCGCCCGACAGCTCGGAGGGGAAGTTCTTCAGGTGGTCCGATAGCCCGACCTCCGCAAGCATTTTGGTTGCGGAGAGCGAATGCGGTGCGATTTCATCCACCAGCTTGACGTTCTCGTGGACCGTCAGCGTGGGAATCAGGTTGTAGAACTGAAATACGAAGCCGACCTTCTCCGCGCGGTATTCCGCCAGCTCATCGGGCGAGAGCGTGGAGATGTCGCGCCCGTCAACCGTAATGGTCCCCGAGGACGGGCTGTCCAGTCCGCCCAACAGGTTCAGAAGGGTGCTTTTTCCTGCTCCCGACGGTCCCAGAATGACAACGAACCGTCCCTCCTCAAGGGACAGATTCACGTTGTCCAGCGCGCGCAATTCGTGGTCGCCGCTTGTGTAAATCCTGCTTACATTGGAAAGCTCAACCAGTGCCATTGTTGTTCTCCTTTTTTTGAATTCGGTTAGTATTGACTAACCTGTTCTGATAATTTACAGTTAGTACAAACTAACCATCGTATAAGAATAGCATAAAAAAGGGATTTTGTCAACCCCTTTTTTGAAAAAAGTGAATTTTTTACAGATTTCGCGCCCTCAGCGAGGCAAGATAGTTTTCGGGGCGGTGGGAATCCAGCCCCGAAGTCGCGCCGTCCCCGATTTGGAGCAGGTTCCCAACGTGGCAATAGCCGAATGCGCGGGGCGGCAGGTGGGTGACGGGGTCATCGTTGTTGCGCAACAGGCGGAACTGCGCCCACCTTGCGGCAAGCGAGGGCGTGGGGCAACCGTAAAGGACGCGCGGTCCGCCGAAGCCGTAGCCGTTCAGGACCGCCCGCCAAAAGGGATAGCGATACCAAAGCCACTCGTGGCAAAGGACCGCCAGTGCCGCGCCGTGGCTGTAGCCGACAACCGTGACCCGCTTGACGGCGCTCTTTGCGGGCGGCAGGGACAGGTACGGCTCGACCGCCTCGGCAACCGCAGGCTTTGCCGCCTGCCAGACCGAGAGAAAGCCCGCGTGCACCTGCCAGATCGGGTGCATTTCACGGTAGGGGACCGCGTGAAAATTGAGGTTATTGAGCCAGTCAAGGCTTCCGCGGCTATGCTCGAACAGAATCAGCAGTTCGTCCCCGTCCCGCTCAACCGCCCAGTCCGCGTCGTTGCTCTCGGTTGTATAGCTCGCGTCAAGGCATCTCTGAAAGTATCGTTCCATCTCGTGCATCTCGCATCACCTCCATTCCAGTATATGCGGGGGGACGCGCCAGAGGGAACTTTTGAAGAAAGTCAACGCTTCGCTACTGACGGTTGCAAGCAACCGTCACCCTCTGGACTCCCTCAAAACTTTCACCCAGACTTACAGAGTGCGAACATGGTGACACTGGCGTTTATCGGGGGGAGTTGGTGGAGAAGGTGTATCGTGGGATGTAACCTGTTCGTTGCAATGTAAATTCCAATTGAAACGGAACGACACATGGGTCGTTCCCTACAACGCTTACTCCCAAGCGGATTTTAACCTTTTAGGGGAGTGAACCGTAGGGAACGACCC
>DJSQ01000214.1 GCA_002438075.1 Clostridiales bacterium UBA6330 | reverse complement strand
CTTAGGGGACTTCTCCTTAAGAAGTCCCCTAAGTAGGGTTCGGGGCAAAGCCCCGAGGTCTTCGCCCTTGACCTTCCCAAGAAAGTGAGGTACTACCATGAAAATCGTATTCAATAGACAGGAAATCTGTAACGCCGTCGCACCGCTCATGTGCGCAGTGTCGGGGAAATCGACGCTGACAGCCATCGAGGGCATCCTCATTGAGGCTGACGAGAACGGCACCTGTACCCTTACAACGTTTGATTTGGAGAAGGGAATCAGACTGTCGATTCAGGCGGAGGTCGAGGAGGCAGGGTCCTATATCCTCAACGCCCAGAAGTTTTCGCAAACGGTCCGAGTTATGGAGGGCGATACCGTTACCCTGACGGTCACCCCGAGCTTGCAGGCGTGCATTGCGAGCGGCAAATCCACGCACCGCATGAACGCCCTGAACGGAAAGGACTTCCCCGCGCTCCCGCCGCTGGAGACCGAGGACGGCTTCACCATCTCGCAGGCGGTCCTGCGGGAGATGATTGCAAAGTGCAGCTACGCAATGGCGACAAACGACCAGCGCGTGGTGCTCAACGGGTGTTATTTCAAGGTCACAACCGACAACCTGCTTGCCGTGGCGTGCGACAGCTTCAAGCTGGCGAAGTGCTCGGTGGAGGTCCCGATTGAGAACGGCAACACGAACGGCTCGAAGCTGAACCACGCGTTCATTCTGCCGACGAAGTCGGTGGGCGAGCTGTACAGAATGCTGAAGGATGACGAGGAGGCAACGGTGCGGGTCACAAAGACGTTGCGGAACATTGTGTTCCACTTTGACGATCTGATTTTCTTCTCGCGTCTGATTGACGGGCTGTACATTGATTTCGACCGCATCATTGTGACGAACCACAAGATTACGGTGAAGGCAGACCGCGACCGTTTGATTGCGGCTCTTGACCGTGCGGCGCTGGTGACCGAGGAAAAGGTGGTTGGCAGTGTACGCGCGCACGTTCGGCTGGAGTTTGCGGGAGACACCCTGAAGATTTCGGCGCAGTCGACGTTAGGGGAGACCTACGACGAGGTTCCGATTGAGCACGAGGGGGCGGACTTAGTGATAGCGTTCAACAACCGTTTCCTGATTGACAGCTTGAAGTCCTGCTCTGCCGACATTGTCAAAATCTCTCTCTCCTCCGCTCTGACGTCCATCAACATCGAGCCCGCCGAGGACGAGAACATTCACGAACTGTTTATGCTGCTGCCGGTGAGGATGAAAGAGTAAGGGGGATGGGAAAGACCTTGGAGGAAGAAGGACCCCCTTTCGGAGGGTGTCCTTCTCCCTCCAAACCTCCCTCATCTCCCCTAACTTTCCTCCCCACGGCAACCGCACAAACAGCTCTGTCTGTTTGGTGTTGCTGGGCTTGGAGTGGTACGCTCTTTGGGAAAAGATTCGGTTGCCGTGGGGAGGAAAGTTATTTTCGGATTCGGGAGGTATGCCTCTCGGGGTGCGGCTATCGCGCTCGTTTGGTTGGTAGTAATTTGATTGGATTGGAGGGGGAGAATGGAAAAACAGAATTCGCACTATGTAAAGCCAATCGCAAAAACCCCCTTGCTTAAAGTTCTTGAAAGTCTTGAAAACTTCTTGGGGGAAGTTTTCAAGCAGGGTTCGGGGCGGCGCCCCGAGGTCTTTCCCACTAATATCCGGTGGCGGAGCGAGGCAAGGCAGCAAGCTGCCGCCGTGCCAATCCCGCTGGACGGGATTGGACGCGGGACGTCCGGAATGGGTAGAACAAAACCGGCTACACAGAATCCGCACAGTGTAAAGCCAATCGCACCCCCCTTTTTGCTTAAAGTTCTTGAAAGTCTTGAAAACTTCTTTCAAGAAGTTTTCAAGCAGGGTTCGGGACAGAGTCCCGAGGTCTTCCATGCTTTGTAACTCTATAGCGCTGGAAAACTTCCGGAACATCGCGCGGGCGGAGGTAGAGTTTGACGAGGGCGTGAATGTCCTGTGCGGGGAGAACGCGCAGGGGAAAACGAATTTGCTGGAAGCGATTGCGTATGCGGCGCTGGGGAGGTCGTTCCGAGCGATGCGGGACGAGGAAATGATACGGTTCGGCGCGGACATGGCGGAGGTGTCGGTCGACTTCACGGACTCGGTGAGGCGGCAGAACATCACGGTCCGCCTCGGGCGGGGGAAACAGCGCAGAATCGAGCAGAATCGGGTCAAGGTCAAGCGGGTCTCGGATATCGTGGGACAGCTCCGCACGGTCCTGTTCTGCCCCGAGCATTTGTCGCTGATAAAGGACGGACCTGCGGAAAGACGGAATTTTCTGGATGTCGCGCTGTCCCAGCTGTACCCCATGTATCTGCGGTCCCTGCAACGGTACAACCAGATTCTCAAACAGCGGAATCAGCTGATACGGAATTACGAGGATGACCCGCAGACGTTCCGCGATACGATTGAGTTCTGGTCGGTCCAGCTGGCGCACGAGGCGGCAGTGCTGGCAGGGTACAGACAGAAGTACCTGACGGCGGTTGATGCGTGCGTGCGGGAGTGCTTCGGAGAGATGACGGGCGGCGGGGAGGTCCCGCAGGTGGAATATGACGGGTCGAGCGGACAGGCTCCCGAGGAATACGCGGACAGCGCGGCGACCGAGGCGAAATACAGGGAGCTGCTCCTGACGCGGCACGAGCGCGAAATCGGCGCAGGGACCACGCTCTGGGGCATTCACAAGGACGATATTATGATTCGCTTAAACGGCAAGGAGGCGCGGCTGTACGCGTCACAGGGGCAACAGCGGTCGCTGGCGCTGGCGTTCAAGCTCTCCGAGGGAGAGGTTTGCAGGCAGGTCTGCGGCGAGGTGCCCGTGCTCCTGCTGGACGATGTGTTCTCGGAGCTGGACCGCAACCGTCGGGCGTACCTGCGGGAAAAGATTGTGGGGCGGCAGGTCATCATCACGTCCTGCGAGCCCGATGCAACGGTCGGAGGAAAGGTAATCGCGGTGGAAAACGGGACCTTCCGCGAGGTGGGAACATGATGTATTTGCATATCGGGAACAATCGGAACATTCGGACGACCGATGTCATCGGCATTTTCGACGCGGACAGCGCAACGGTGTCGGCGGTGACGAAAAAGTTTCTCTCCGCCGCAGAAGCGGCAAAGTCGGTCCGCTTTGCATCGATGGAGCTGCCCAAGTCCTTCGTCCTCTATCGCGACAGGCGGACGCGCAAGGTACAAATCTGTTTTTCGCAACTGTCCACTGCTTCCTTAGCGGGGAGAGTTGAGAAGGGGTAGGAAGGGGGAGAAAGACCTTGGAGGCGCAGGGAACCCTCTTTCGGAGAGGG
>DJSQ01000015.1 GCA_002438075.1 Clostridiales bacterium UBA6330 | reverse complement strand
CCAAACGACAAAAACTTCCCCACAGGACCCCGCCACCACGCAAAGCGAACCAAATTTTCGCTCACGTAATAGCGGGGTCCTGTGGGGAAGTTCTCGGGAGGTCAGGGAGGTTTGGAGGGTAGGACCCCCTCTCCGAAAGAGGGGGTCCTGCGCCTCCAAGGTCTTCCTGTCCCCCCTCACCTCTCCGAAATCACCTCATCCAGCGCATCGCGGTAGCCGAGGGAGTAGATGTATTGCTTGCCGAGCTTTGAGGTGTCGCAAAGGAGGATGCGAACCCGCGCGCGCTCCAGCATTACGCGGCGGAGATTGTTCTCCTCAATCGACGTGTCGGTCATCTCCCCCTCGTCGGATAAGCCGCGACAGGAGAAAAAGACCACATCCGCGTGCATCCCGCGAATGCAAGCCTCCGCGTGCGTCCCGACATAGCTGTAGGACCGCGTAATCATCTGCCCGCCCGTGCTGATGACCCGTACCCCACGCTCCGCCAACGCCAGCGCCGTCCGCGCCCCGCTCGTCACAACCAGCACGTCCTCCGTCTCCGCGAGCGGTCCCACCATGTGAAACGCCGAGGACGAGCCGTCCAGAAACACCACGTCCCCCTTGTGCAAAAACGCCGCCGCGCGCCGCGCCATTACCTCCTTCGCCCGCTCCTGCTCGCTCTCCCGCACCTCGTAGGGAATCTCGCGGTCGGGCGCACCGCCGATTACCGCCCCGCCGTGCACCCGCTTGAGATATCCTTGCGCCTCCAACGCCGCAAGGTCCCGCCGCACCGTTGCCTCGCTCGCGTATAACCGCTTTGTAAGCGCCGCCACCGTCGCACTCTTCTCGCGCTTCAGAATCTCCAACAGCTCCGCCTGCCGCTCTACCGTCAGCATCCCGCACCTCCGTGATTGCTTTTGATTGCTTTTGACCGAAATCACCGTATTCGGCGATTGATTGTCATTTTTGCCGCCAAGTCTTGAAAGTTTTTGATTGATATGATATGATTGTATCATAAAACACCCGAAAAATCAAGAGGAGGCTGAAAATTTATGAAAACAACAGCGGTACGCCTTTACGGTGCGCGGGATTTGCGCATGGAAACCTTTGACTTGCCCGAGATGGGGGACGGCGAAATTCTGATGCGCGTGGTTGCGGATTCGCTCTGCGCTTCCACCTACAAGGCGGTCATTCAGGGCACCGCGCACAAGCGGGTCCCGCCGGATATCGCGGAGCACCCCGTTATCATCGGGCACGAGATGTGCGGCGACATTGTGGCGGTCGGCAAAAAACTGACGGATAAATGGAAGGTCGGTCAGCGGGTGGTCATCCAACCCGCGCTGAAGCTGGAGAACAACTACGACCCCGGCTACTCCTACCGTTGGATTGGCGGCGACACGCTTTACGCCGTTGTCCCCGAGGTGGTTCTGGAGCGCGGCTGTCTGCTCCCCTACGCGGGCGACAGCTACTACAAGGGCGCGCTGGTCGAGCCGATCGGCTGTGTCCTGCGGGCATTCAAGGGAATGTACCACACCGATTACACCAACTACCACCGCACCGACGGCGCAAAGCGCGGCGGCAGGCTCGCAATTCTCGGCGGCGCGGGACCGATGGGTCTGGCGGCAGTCGAGCTGGCGGTCCACTATGCGGGCTGTGCGCAGGTCGTTGTCACCGACCTGAATCAGGACCGTCTGGACTACGCGGCGGGCAAGTGCAGTCCCGAGGCGGCGAAGGCGGCGGGCTGTGAGCTGGTCTACTGCAACACCTCGGGCGTTGCCGACCCCGTCAAGCTGCTTCTGGAGCTTTCGGACGGCGGCTTTGACGATGTGATGGTCATGGTTCCCGTTGCGGGGCTTCTGACGATGGCGGAGAAGATTGCGCGCTTTGACGGCTGCATCAACTTCTTTGCGGGTCCTGCGGTTCACGACCTTGAGGGCAGTCTGAACCTCTACCGCGTGCACTATGACGGCATTCATCTGGTCGGCACGGCGGGGAGCATTCCCGAGGACACGGTGGAGACCATTGACCTGATTGAGCGCGGCATCATCAACCCCGGGGTTATGGTGTCTCACATCCTCGGTCTTGCGGCGGTCCCCGACACGATTTACGCGATGGAGCACGCAAACGGTGCGAAGAAGGTCTGCTACAATGCGCTTGACCTCCCGCTGGTCGCGCTCTCCGATTTCGCCGAGCTCGGCAAGACCGACCCGCTCTACGCGCAGCTGGACGAGTTGGTCAAGTCTCACGGCAACGTATGGTGCCCAGAAGCCGAAGCCTATCTCCTCTCCCACGCAAAGCGGATTTCCGAGTGAGAGGGGGAAGACCTCGGGGCGTTGCCCCGAACCCCATTTAAGAGACTTTTTGAAAAAAGTCTCTTAAAAATCTCCAAAAACTTTCACACAAGGGCGGGATTCTGTATGGAATCCCGCCCTTGTGTGAAATTCTTGAAGGTCCTTAGGGGACTTCTTTTAAGAAGTCCCCTAAGTGGGGCTTGGGGCAACGCCCCAAGGTCCTCCCCTCCCGCTCGGAAAACCGCTTTTTTTGCGAAAGTGCTTGACTTTGGGGGGCGGGGGTGATATAATAGAGGTGCAGAAGGTTTGAAATCCGAAAGAGGTGATTTTTATCATGGAAAAGAAGCAAATGATTCGGACTGCCGTGCGCGGGTGCGTGCTGACGGGCGCAAGCGTTGCCTTCCCCCTGATTCTTCTGATTGCGGTGTTCGGCGCTTATAAGGCACAGCCGGACAATTCCCTGCCGTGGATTCTCACGGCGGCAATCGGCGCGGTGGCGGAGGTCTGCCTCATCGTTTTGAGCGTTGTCACCATGAAGCGGTTCCGCCGCGCGGTGGCAGAGAACGGTCAGCCCGAGATATCCAAGCAGGCACAGTACGCCATCAGCCAATGGACCACGATTTCGGGGCTGGCGGATACCATCGGACTGGGCATTTCGTACATCATCATTGCCACGCTCCTGCACGGGCATGACGATGACCCCGTTCGGGTCGGCATCACGGTTTCGTACTTTGTCCTCCTCGTGCTGGTCCTCGGCGCATTCATCACGCTCAGCAAGCTCAAGCCGACACTGAACTGCGAGCCCGCGTGGGCAACGAACGCAAAGGACAGCAAGCCGATTCGTAAGGTCATTGCTTACACGGTCGTGATGGTCGTGACACTGGTCGCAGTGCTCGCCTTTTCGATTGCGGACCACTTCACGGGACGCTTCTATATCCTCAAATTCATCCTGTGGGGCGTGCTGTATATGGAGTTCGGGTTCTCGTATATCTCCGAGCTGTTGATTGCAAAGAAGGGAAAGAAGCCGCAGGACGGCGATGAGCACCATGAAGAAAATTGATCAATCCATCCGTATCCTGTTCGCGTTTGCGCTGGTCTGGTCGGTCCTGATGGTTGTCGGCGTGCCGCTGATTGTGTTCGGCGCATCCAAACCCGAATGGCTCCCTATCCCCACGTTCTTCTTCGTGCTCGGCATCGTGTTTTCAGGCGGCGGCTTTTACGGCGTGCCGCTCCTGTGGGTCGCCTACGGCGCAAAGCGGGACCTGCGCGGCTTTGTCTACGCGGTTGAGGTGCTGGGACTGCGGGACGTTGCGGGGCTTTCCTCCCACTTAAGACGCTCCGAGGAGGAGGTCCGCGCCAAGCTGGATGTCTGCCTGACAAAAGGCTACCTTCCCACGTTCATCCGCGAGGGTGACCGACTGGTTGAGCCGACCCCGCGCAAAAAGCCCGAGGAAGCGCTCCACGATGTGGTCTGCCCCTGCTGTAACGCGCACTTTACCTACCGCGGTGACCGCGGCGTCTGCCCCTATTGCGGGGTTGCCTATCAGCCGAAGAACGGCAACTGAATAACGGCGGATAGCCCCCCGATTGTGCTGTCCGCCGTTTTTATATTACAAAAACCTTTTTCTTTTCCCGCCGTGTTGACATGGGGACAGAAAAACGGTATAATAATGGCATAGCGGTTGGCGGGAATGGATATATCTTTCAACCGAAGCGGAACGA
>DJSQ01000149.1 GCA_002438075.1 Clostridiales bacterium UBA6330 | reverse complement strand
GCTGGTGTCGCTCGTCGGGAAAGGGAACACGCTCGGCGGTGCGGACATCAAGCTGTCAACCGCGCTTGCGTTCCTGCTCGGTTGGCAGAGAGGTCTTGCTGCACTGATGGCGGGGCTGTTGGTTGCAGTCATCGTTATGGCAACCGTCCAGAAGCTGAACAAGAAAAAACGCAGACAGCCGTTTGCCCTGATTCCGTTCCTTGCGTCGGCGGCAACGGTTGTATTTTTCGTATAAGGAGGAGTCGATTTGTTTAAGAAAACACCAAAGGCACCGAAAGCGCCGAAGCCGCCGAAAATCAAGGTGCAGAAAACCCGAAAAATCGGTAACCGGACGCTCATCGGCATCCTTTCCATTGTTGTCGCACTGCTCATCTGTTTCGGCGTTGCCCCCGTCATCAATCGGGTGGCAGACAGCAAGACCGAGATTGTGCGCGTCAAGACCGTGATTCCGAAAGGCACCTGTATCAATGAAAGCGATCTTGAAACCGTAACGGTCGGGGCGTATAACCTGCCGGAGAATGTCATCCGAAAGAAAGCCGATGCGGTCGGAAAGTATGCGACGGGCGATCTTTATGCGGGGGACTGGATTCTTCCCGGCAACCTGACCGCAGACCTGGATTCCGCAACGGATATTCTGGATTCCCTCGGCAACGACCGCAAGGCGATGTCTGTTACCATCGGCTCCTTTGCGCAGGGACTTTCCGGCAAACTGGAGACGGGGGACATCATCTCGGTTATCGTTTATTCCAACAAGGACGCCTTCGCCTTCACGCCGCCTGAGTTGCAATATCTGCGGGTGATTACGAGTACCACCTCGCAGGGCGTGGACAAGTCGGATGTGACCGACGCCACACAGCCGGTAACTGTGACGCTGCTGGTCAATCAGGCGCAGGCGGAGCAGCTTGCCTACTATGAAAAGACCGCCTCCATGCACTTTGCGCTGGAATACCGTGGCGACCGTGCCACCGCACAGAAGTATCTGGACGCACAGGCGCAGTATTTTATCGACCATCCGAGGGGGAGGGACTGACGAATGCCGACGAACGAAAAGATCATTGCGGTCTGGGGTTCTCCGCACGCAGGAAAAACGGCGTTCGCCGTAAAATTTGCGGAGAACCTGTATCAGAGGACGCGCGGGGCGGTCGTGGTATTGCATTGCGACCTCCTGACGCCGACCCTGCCGATCCTGTTCCCGAACGCAAGGGAGCAGGATCTCTTTTCGGTCGGGACGGTGCTGGCAAAGCCGAACATCTTCCGGGGTGACATCGTATCCAATCTGGTAACGGTCAAGGAGCGGCAGAACCTCGGTTTTCTGGGCTACCGCACGGGGGAGAACCGTTACAGCTTCCCGACCTTCGGGAAGGAAAAAGTAACGGAGTTCTTTGCCGTCCTGTCCGACCTTGCGGATTCCATCATCGTGGACTGTACCTCAGACCCCGAAAGCAACCTGTTGACGGCGGTGTCCTTGCAGGATGCCGGAACGCTGATTCGGGTGTCGTCCCCCGATCTTTCCTCGCTGTCCTTCTTTCAGTCGCAGACGGGGGCAGGATTCGGAACACCGAAGGCGCGCACGGTCAGCATCCTGAATGTGCGCGAGCCGGACACCGCACCGCTTGCCTCGGATTTTGCCTCCCACCTCGGCGCGCAGGTCATTCTGCCGTACAGCGAAGCCCTGCGGGAACAGAGTCTCGTCGGGACGCTGATTCAGCCGACGAAGGACAGGCGGTACCTCTCCGGTATCGCAAAGGTGACAGAGGCGGTGATCCGATGAAAGAGATGGAACTGTATCCGCTCCTGCAACTGGCGCAGGGGTATCTGTCCGCACACTATGCGCAGGCGTTGGTGGACCGGAGCAAGGGAGCAGAACTGCGGGCGTATATTGCAAAGTATCTGTATGACACGGGCTATACGGTGGCGGGGTACACGCGCGAAACGCTGACGGACAGACTCTTTTCCGAAATGGCGGAGTATTCCGTCCTGACACCGTGGCTGAAGAATCCCGATATTGAGGAGATCAATGTCAACGGTTGGGACGACATCGCCCTGACGCATCTGGACGGGCAGATTGAAAAACTGACGGAGCATTTCTTCTCGCCAGGGCACGCGGTGGATGTCATCAAGAAACTGCTCCACCATTCCGGCATGATTATCGACAGCGCAAGACCGATGTCGCAGGGACACCTACCGGGGAATACCCGTATCACCGTCCTGATGGATCCCATTGTGGACGGGGAGCGTAAGATTGCCGCTTCCATCCGAATGCTGCACCCGCAGAGAGTGGACAGGGAAAGCCTGCTCCACACCCAATCCATTACGGACGAAATGCTGTCGTTCCTTGAAATGTGCCTGCGGTTCGGCGTGTCCTTTGTCGTGGCGGGCAGAACCTCGTCGGGCAAGACAACGCTGCTGAACAGTCTTTTGAACTCCGTTCCGGACAGCAAGCGCATCTATACGATTGAATCCGGTGCGCGGGAATTGTCGCTCCTGAAACGGGACGCGGAGGGAAGGGTCATCAACAATGTGGTTCACACGCTGTCAAGACCTTCCGAGAATCCGAACAGCGACATTTCACAGGAGGATCTGGTCATGGCGGCGCTCCGCTTTGATCCGGATGTGATCTGTGTCGGCGAAATGAGGGACGCCGAGGCGCACTCGGCAGTAGAGGCATCCAGTACCGACCATACGGTCGTAACAACCGTTCACGGCGGGGGCGGCATCTTCGCCCACCAACGCATTGCGTTTCTTTCACAGCGGCGATTTCCGATTGATTTTTCTATTTCCATGCGGCAGGCGGCGCAGGCATTTCCCGTGGTTGTCTTTGCCCACAAGCTGGAGGACAACAGCCGCAAGGTCATGGATATCTCGGAATGCGTGGTCGGAGAGGACGGGGGACTGACCTACCGGACGCTGTACAAGTATCATATTACGGACAACCGCTTTGCGGACGGTGCGTTCCGCATGGAGGGGGAGTTCCGCAAGGAAAACACGCCGTCCCCGTCCCTCTGTGCCAAACTCATGCGCGGCGGAGTACCGCAGGAAACGTTACAACGATTTATGAAAGGAGGGGGCGCATGAGTGCCATTTATATTGTCTGTTTTCTCGCCCTGACGGTCGGCATCGTGTTGGTGCTGGGATTGACGCCGGAGCAACTGACCCGTGACCTTGCGGGACTCTTTCAGCGGAGGAAGTCTTTGCGGGAGCAGTCGCTGAACGCAAGGGGGGAGAAGAAATCCCGCCGTATCGCGGTTGCCGTGCAGAACATCCGCACGGCGCTGGAGGAGACGGGGAAAGGGAAGCAGTTTTCGGTTGCGCTTGCCGCATCGGGACTGCTTTTTGTGGTCGGCTGTGCGGTCGCCATTGCCATCGGAAATCCGTTTCTCATCCCCGTTCTGGCGGTTGCCTTTGCTATGATCCCGTTTGCCTACCTGCGCCGGACGCTCGACACCTACGAGCGCCATGTCAAAGCGGAACTGGAAACCGCGCTGTCGATCATCACGACCTCGTATGTTCGGAGCGACAGCATCATCGATGCGGTGGCAGAGAACATCGACTATCTCAAACCGCCTGTGAGGGGCATTTTTGAGAGCTTTCTTGCCGAAACGACTTCCATTACACCGGATGTGCAGATAGCAATCGTCCACCTGAAGGAGAAGATTTCCGACACCATCTTTGAGGAATGGTGCGAAACGCTCCAATCCTGTCAGAACGACCGCACGCTCAAAGACACGCTGATGCCGGTCGTTGCGAAGTTCACCGATGTGAGACTGGTCAACAGTTCCCTCAAAACCATGCTTGCGGAGGCAAGGCGGGAGTATTACCTCATGGTACTGATGGTGCTTTGCAACATCCCGCTTCTGTACTGCCTCAACCGGGATTGGTACAACGCCCTCATGCACACCACACTCGGCAAAATCGTGCTTGCGGTCTGCGGCACGGTGATTCTTGTCACGGCGTTCCTGATGCACCGCATCACAAAGCCGGTCGAATACAAACGGTAAAGGAGGAAAGACGGTGATTTTTACAGTTATGCAACTGCTTGTCGGTATCTTCTCCGGCATCGGGTTGTGCCTGATTCTTCTGGACCTTTACCGTGTTCCCACTATGAAAACCGCACGGGCGGCGGGAAACCTCGGCAAAAAGGGCAACCGCAAGGTCGGGGTGGCGGAAATTCTGCTCAAAGATTTTTCCGCTTTCCTTGCCGGGAAAATCCGGCTCGGCGAATACCGCAAGGCAAGTCTTGCGGCGGACCTGCGGACGGCGGGCATGGATACCACGCCCGAAGGGTATGTTGCGGACGCACTGACCAAAGCATTGGCGGTCGGTATTTTTGCCATCCCCGTGTTCTTCGTGGCAAAGGTGCTGTCGCTTGTGGTTCTTGCGATTGCGGTGACGGTCTGGCTTCTGGAGTACCGCAAGGTCGGAAAGAAGATCCGCACCCGCCGCACGAGAATCGAATACGAACTGCCGAGACTGGTCGGCACGGTTGAGAAAACCATGCAGCATAGCCATGATGTCATCTATATGCTGGATTCCTACCGCGCCCACGCAGGGGAGGAGATGCGGGAAGAACTGGAGATTACCGTAGCGGATATGCGGTCGGGCAATCAGGAGGTGGCGTTGACAAGACTGGAATCCCGCGTCGGCTCGACCATGCTGTCCGATGTCACGCGCGGGCTGATCTCCCTGATTCACGGGGACGACAACTCCATGTACTGGGCGCAGCTTTCGATGAAGTTTTCGGACTACCAGCGACAGCTTCTGCGGGCGCAGGCAAATGCCGTCCCGCGCAAGGTGCGGAAACTTTCCATGGCGCTGCTGTGCTGCTTCATGCTCATTTATATCGCCGTCATCGGGCAGGTGCTTCTGACCTCGCTCGGCGGGCTGTTCTGAGGAGGTGCGCATGAAA
>DJSQ01000245.1 GCA_002438075.1 Clostridiales bacterium UBA6330 | reverse complement strand
ATATGGCAAAACATTTTATTCACGGCGGGTGCGGAGTGAGACCGTTTGTCGATTTGTGGCTTTTGAATTGTGTAAATACCGAAAAAACGGAACAACGGAACGAATTGCTTCTTGACGGCGGACTTTTCAAATTTGCAAAAGAAGCGGAGAAGCTGTCTACGGTGTGGTTCGGCAATGAAGAATACGATGCGACTACTCGGGAAATGGAAAACTATATCTTGCAAGGCGGCGTGTACGGGACCTTGGAGCAGCAGCTTGCAATGTCGCAAAATAAAACGGGGGGAAAATTCAGACATCTGATGAGTCGTGTATTTCTCTCTTATAAATACATGGCAATCTATTATCCGTCGTTGAAAAAATGTCCGATTCTGTTTCCTTTTTATCAGGTGCGAAGATGGTGCAGAATTTTGTTCTGTGGCGGAAGAAAGCGCGCAATGAACGAAATCAAGCTCAATCAAAGCATTTCGGGAGAAAAGAAACAAGCGGCAAGAAATCTGATTGAAGAGTTGGAATTGTAAAAACAACCAATTCGTTTATGTGAAGTCCGCTTTTCGTTTTTGATTAACTTATAAGCAACGCGGTGCAGTGCTCTCTCCGCAAAAGGTCACGAAAAACAAATCCAAAGCTACCCGATTACAACCGTCGGGTGGCTTTCTTGTCATTCCTCCAAAAAAACTCGTGAATTTTTACCGCACTTTGAAAAAAGAAATCTCAAAGTGTCGATTTCCTGATTTTTCCGAAACCAACAAGGGATAAATAACGGTGAACCCACCAATAATAGGACTAAACCCAAGAAAATTCCCATTTGGAGGCAGCTATGAAAGCAACCGGAATTGTCCGTCGGATCGACGATCTCGGACGCGTGGTGATCCCGAAGGAGATCCGCCGCACAATGCGTATTCGGGAAGGCGACCCGCTTGAAATTTATACCGACCGCGAGGGAAAGGTCATCTTCAAAAAATATTCTCCCATTGGGGAGCTGGCGTCCTTTGCGTCCCAATATGCAGAGACGCTGCATCGCGTTTGCTCGCTTGCGGTCATTATTTGCGACCGTGACGCGATTATTGCCTGCTCGGGGGTCCCCAAGAAGGATTACTCCGAAAAGTCCCTCTCGGCTGAATTGGAGCACGTGATGGAGGGCAGAAATCTCTATTTCCACCGCGATGGGGATGCTCCCATGCCTGTTCTCAGCGAGGACAGCGCATTTGAGGTCAGCTGTGCGATGCCGATTATCAGCGAGGGCGATGTGGTGGGCTGTGTTGCGTCGGTGATTGACCGCTCCCGCGACACGCGCCGCGATGCTCCGACGGGTGAGGTGGAGACGAAGCTGATTCTCACTGCGGCGGGCTTCCTCGGCAAGCAATTGGAGACCTGACACGGTCAGGCAGAACGGCAGACGGGTCGTTCTCTACAGTTCTCGGGAATTTGTAGGGGACGACCCGTTTGTTATTCCGTTGTCAGGTCTCCGCTTTCAGATAGCCGCTCGGCTTTTGGTTTCCCTTCTTCCATTGCAGGGGTGTCATGCCCGTGTTTTTGCGGAAGAAGGAGAAGAAATAAATCTCGTTTTCAAAGCCCACGCGGTGCGCGACCTCGCGGACGCTTTGGTCGTCCCGCTTCAGCTCGTACTGTGCGATGGAGACCTTGACGTGGACGATAAACTGGTGGACGGGGATGGAGGTAAAGGCGCGGAAATCCTTGCTCAGCTTATTGCTGCTGACGAAGAACCGCGCGGCGATGTCGGAGATGCGCAGGGGCGAGCCGATGTTTTCCACCACATAGCGGATGACCTCGGGGATATAGCTCGGACTGCAAATGTGGAGGATGTCCTGCGGCAGGATTTTATTGTTGATGTTGTAATGGTGCAGGTGGCGGAGCAGATACACCAGCAGGACCTCCTGACGGATGGAGCGGATGGCGGTAACGTCCACCAGATCAAGAATCTGCTTCAGCTCCTCCGTGCACTGCGGGGTGAGGAGGAAAATGCAGGAATTCTTACTTTTCAGCATGGGGAGGTCCGAGAGACAGCTCCAATGCTTGGAGAGGAACGCGTCCCCGAAGTAGAAGGAATAGCGCGTATAGACCGCCTCCTTATCCTCCGCCACGTTGGAATGGACCGAATAGGGGGCATAGAGGATGGCGCAGGGGCGGTCGATTGGGATTTCCTGCCCGTTGAGAATTGCCATGCGGGGGATGGGCTCCAGACAGATATACAGCTCATACGCGGGGTGAATATGCGGCGCAAACAGGGTGTTGGACAGGCTGCTTTTGATATAGTTGAATTTTTGACCGAAATTGACGAAAAAATCCATATTCGCAAATTTCCTCCCGTGTGTGAAATCTGAGTTTTTGGGGCGCAAATATACCGTTTGTCGCATTGTTTTTTGTGTTTTTATATGGTATAATCAATTTCGGAAAGCGAATTGACAAACACAGTATAAAGGAAAACGGACGGTTTGTCAAGGGCTTTTGAAAAATTTATTGGGGAAGATATTTTCCATGCTGCAAAAACTCGCATCCCTTTTTCTGCTGTTGGGTGTACTGGTAACACTGGTCGCCTGCGGCGGAAAGCAACCACCGGCAGAGACCGACGCAAAGACCGAAGCAGGGGACCCGAGCGGGACCTCGGAGCCTGCAACGGACCCGACAAACGACCCGTATTATTCCACGCTTCCGTCCGACTTGGATTTTGACGACGTGGAAATCCGTATTCTGCAACGCAAGGAATACGAAAGCGAAATGAAGGCAACCAAGGATGACCCCGACACCATTGCGCAGGCAATCTGGGCGCGGAACAACGCGGTTGAGGAGCAATTGGGCGTGCGCCTGAACTACCTCAGCGAAACGGGAAGCAACAAGACCTACGAAACGGACACGGGAATGCAGGCGGCGCTGGTGAAGAATATGTCGGCGGGTCCCAACGACTGCTACCATCTGATTTCCAACTATGCGGCAAAGGGCGTGATTCTGCTCACGCAGGGCGTTTACAGCGACTTTTCGGTCCTGCCGTACCTCGACACCTCGCGCGGCTGGTGGGACAGCAGCTATATTGAAGCCTCCTCCTACGGCGATAAGGTTTATTCGCTGGTCGGCACGGCGAACACGCTGGCAACCGAGCGTCTGCACGTCTGCTTCATCAACTTCAATGCTGCGGCTTCGGTGTTTCCCGACAGAGACTTCTATCAGACCGTGTTTGACGAGAAGTGGACCTTTAACGAAATGCTGACCACGATTTCGGAGGTTGGAGAAGCCGAATCGAACGGCGGCACATGGGGCATCGGGCTGGGGTATAACTCCACCTCGGCGGACGGCTTCCTGATTGCGCTCGGTGTAAAGATTGTGGAGAAGAACGCGCAGGACATTCCGACGCTGGTGATGTCGGACGAGAAGAACGACACCATTTGCACCGCGCTGAAGAACCTTTACAACAGCAACGGCTCGGCGGCGAATGACTGGGCTTCCATCAACGGCACGCAGTACACGGGCAGAACCGCATTCTCCGAGGGGAAGGCGCTGTTCTATGTGGACGTGTTCAGCTATGCACGCAACAAGCTGCGGGATGTCAACTTCAAATACGGCATCATGCCGCTCCCGATGTGGGAGGAGGGCGATGGCTACCGCACCACGCCGCAGAACGAATACTCCTGCTTCAGCATCATGAGCAGTCTGCCGCAGAGTATGTACGAGGCGGTTGGCGCGGTGACGGAATCGCTGGCGTATAACTCCTATGTAACGGTTCACCCCGTGCTGTTTGAGCGGGCATATCAGTACCAGTATTCGGGCGATAACCCCGCGGCGGTGCGGATGTACAATCTGCTGGTTTCGAGCCGCGTGTATGACTTCGGTTATATTTACTCCAATGCGATCGGCAAGCCCGTGTTCGTGTTCCGCGATTACGTGGTGCAGGGAAAATCGGGTCTGGCGGATTTGATTGCGAAGGGCAACTTCACGCCCAAGCTGTCCGAATTCCTTTCATTCTATAAATAATAAGGGGGACTTATCATGAAAAAGGCAGGTAAACTTCTTTCGGTTCTGCTGGCAACCGTGCTGGCGGCGGGGACCTTTGCGGCGGTGCCGCTGTCTGTCGGTGCGGTGACTGCCGTGTCGGACGGGACGGTTTCGGCGAAGGTTTGGCAGGACGTGAAATTTTCGGATATTCTGACCGAGGAGATGTCCTCGGACGAAATTGCGGCGAAGCTCGGAGAGCTCGGCATTGTCAAGAGAAGCGGAAATGTGACCTATTCGTTCGCAAACGGCAGACTGGTGATTGCGGCGACCTCCATATCGTGTCTGGACCTTGCACGGGATAGCTCGTTGAAAAGCACATCGGTGCAGACGGACCTTGGTGGAGTTGTGGTGAGCAAGGTTGCCGATGGCTTTACATCGGGGGTAAGGTGGGCGTACTTGATTATGGGAGGCACAGGCAACGATAATTGCTACAAGATGCAGCTTCAAACCGGACCTGTGATTGATACAACGGGGTATACATTGGACCCTGCAATCAAAGCAGCGGGGGGCACCAGTGTAGATAGCAGTAAGCACCTTGCCATAGCGACAACCAAAGATGAGAAAACGACTTATACGCGCTTGCCTGCGAAATCGGCTGCTTACACGGAAAACGTGAAAACACCGATGGACCTTTCGGTCAGCATTGATTATAACTACGGAATGTATACCTATATCAACGGACAACTGGCACAGACCATGACGAACTCAAGTGAAGCCGTGAAGCTCTGGCAGGCGAATGTGGAAAAGGTTTTGGGCGATTATATTCAGCTTCAGGTCAACGCAGGGGCAACGATTGAACTGGAGTCGGTCTGCGTTCGGGAGCGGATGCCTGAACTGACAATCACCGAGGTTATGACCAATGGTGTGACAGCGGTTGAAGTCTACAACAGCACGTTGAAGCAGGTCAATGTCTACGACCATTGTCTGTATGTTTCGCAATCTGCAACCTGCGGAGCATATTGGCAGGTGAATTCCGAATATACCATTGGAGGCAAGTGGGGAACGAACACCGAAACGGTTGCATACCCGATTGCCGGAGAGCATACTTACAATTACACGACATTTGTGGTAGACGGCAACAAGACCATTGAGGGAAATGACACATCGGTGACTTTGACCAATCCCGCTTATGAGGACGGCATTTTGAACCCCGGTGAATGTGCCGTGCTTTATATTCCGTCACACGCGATTGGAACGAGTGAAATTGTTGCGCCGAAAACACTTGATGGATTCAAAGAGGAATACAATATTGCATCTAAGGTGTTCTATTGCTACAGCGACCGTGACCTTGCAATTGGAGACAGGGCACAGCTTGGAATCGGTCGGGTAACATTTGAAGGTGATGACAAATCCGCTCCTACGGTTGATGGCACAAGCCTGATGAACAAGCTTTCCACAATCCTGCTTCGCGCAAGCGACTATGGTATTTACGACAGCTTTGTAACGGTCAATGCGACCGCCAATGAGGTGTCTCTGCGCGGTGTGAAGTACCCGACCACGGGCAATGCGGCGGGGTCCTCTGCGGAGTTTTTGACCGTTGGCAGATGCGGCAATGTCCTGTACCCGTCCGGCACGGCGCGCACGGTGAACGGTGCGGAGGTGCTCCACTCCCTCGGCACGGTGCTTGAGGAGCAGAAGGTGACCTTTACCTCCACGCTGACCGACCTTTACGGGCGGGAAAGCAAGGTCACGCTTGACATGGGCGCGACAAAGACCCTGCCCGCAATCGAGGGCGCGGAATGGAAGAATTCAAAGGGTGAGACGGTGACCGAAATCGCCGCCAACACCGAGGACACCTATACGCAGGTCACCGACAAGACCGTTGTGTTCTGCGGCGCGCAGGCAACCAAGACCGTGACCGACGGGACCTACAGTGTGCGTCTGATTGCGGTGGTGGATTCGATTGATTTTGACGCGGTCGACTTTGAAGCAACTGTTGCCTACGGCGAAGGCGAGACCCAAACGGTCACGGGCACCTGTCACTATGTCTACAACTCGATTTTGGGGGACGGCGTACCTTACGAAGCAACCGATTTCGGCGGCAGCTACTTTGTGGTCCTGCACGTGGACGGCATTCCCGCATCGGTTGCATCGTCGGAATGGACGGTCCGCGTGTATACCGTCTCGGGTGACGCGGAAAGTGCCGGAATCGGCGGAAGCGTTACGGTTGACGCACCCGCGCAAACAACGGAGGGCTGAGAATATGAAAAAGCAATACAATACGCCCGATTTGATTGTCATGATGGCGGAGAGCTCGGACATCCTCACGCTGTCGCTTGCAAATTATACCGATGACGATAAAACCGACCGTGTCAGCTGGGGAATTGCAGAGCTTTAAGGAATCGGGTATGAGATTCAGAAACATGATTCCGTTTGCTTTATTGCTTGTGGTTCTGCTTTGCGCCTCCTGCCGTGGGCAGGGGGCGCAGGGGAGCGGCTCCTCGGCAACAACTGCAACTTCAACTGCAACCGCAGGGCGCACGAACGGGGGCGGGCAGAGCGAGCCGACTGTCTCCTCGGAGCGGGAAAGCGAAAAGCCGACAACGCCCGCGAAGCCCGAACAGCCCGAGAAGCCCGAGGACCCCGACAAGACCGACGTGACCGAGGTGGACCTGCTTCTCTTCATGGGGCAATCCAACATGGCGGGGCGCGGCAGCTATGCAGAATCGACAACCGTTGGGGAGGGACACGCCTACGAATTCCGCGCAATCAGTGACCCGACCAAGCTCTACCCCCTGCGGGCGAATTTCGGCTTGAACGAGAACACCGCGGGCGGCGCGGATGACGGGAGCAAGAAAACCGGCTCGCTGGTCCCCGCCTTCTGCGAAAGCTATTTTCAGGTGACGGGCACGCCCGTCGTGGCGGTTTCGTGCAGTCAGGGCGGCACGCGGATTGACCAATGGCAGATGGGCGGCGGCAAGCTGGAGGATGCGGTGGCAAGACTGAACGCCGCAAAGCAGTTCCTGAATGCCTCGGAGGACTACCGCATCCGCGGCATTTACATGGTCTGGTGTCAGGGCGAGAGCGATGCGCGCAACCATACAACGGCGGAGCGCTATCTGGAGCTGACCAAAGCGATGTACGGCGTGATGCAGTCGGCGGGTGTGGAGCAGTGCTCCCTCATCGGCATCGGCAACTACAACGGCACCGAGGACCCGAAGGATTCGTTCGTCTACATCCAAGAGGCGCAGAAGAAGCTCTGCGCGGAGTCGGCGGATTTCCTGTTGGTCTCTACCTCGTTTGCCGATCTGCGGGACCGCATGAAGGACGACTTTCATTTCTATCAGGACGCATACAATCTGGTGGGAGCCGAGGCGGGCAATGCCGCGGGCGCGTGGGTGCGCGCCAAAAACGGCGGCGGTGGCTTACAGCCCTCGGATTATGACGATGCACACAGGGATTCGGTAACATGGAAACAGAACGGATAAATGAATTGTGTTCGGAACTGCTTTCGGGGCTTTTTTCCTCCTGCGGTTCTTTCTCCGACTTCTGCGCAATCTCCAAAGGCGCGGTTGCGGCGGAGTGCCTCGGGGACGCGGAAGCCTTTGAAAAAACGCTCGCGGCGCTGGCGGCGGGCGGCTATCGGCTCACCTCAAAACGGGAGAGCGGCGGAAATTGTTTCGCCGCTCTTTCGGGCGAAAACTGCAAGCTGACGCTTAGCCTGTTTGCCGCCGATGGACTGTTGCGTGCAACGGTTGAGGCGGAGCCTCGCACGCTGACGCTTGCGGCGCAGGGACCCGCCCGCTATCCCGCCGTGACGCTGACGCAATTTGCCACGCACACCTCCTACTCCACGCGGGTGCGGGGGAGCGCGAGCGGGATGGGATACGTCCTGCGCCTGCGTGACGGGCGGCTGATTGTGATTGACGGCGGCTTTCATCTTGCCCCCGATTTCGGGGATGATTACCCGAGCTTCCGCGACCTTTTGTGGGAGCTTTCGGGCGGCACACGCCCGCAGGTTGCCCTGTGGGTCCTCACCCATGCACACGTTGACCATTACGGGCTTCTGCGCTCGTGGAAGTCCGAGGACGCGGAAATCGGCGCCTACCTTGCAACGCTCCCGCCCGACGGCATCAGCGATGCGGCGTGTGCGGACATGGCAGAGAGCGTGCCGTTCTTTGCCGAGAAAGCCATCACCGCCCACACGGGGGACCTGTTCGACTTTGGCGAGGTACAGCTGGAGGTCTTTTACACCTGTGAGGACCTTGCGTGGACCGACCCCGAGGCGCTTGCGCGCGACCTGAACAATCAGTCGCTGATTTTCGCGGTGCGGGTCGGCGGGGAGCAGGTGCTCTTCACGGGTGACGCGCGTTATCCCGCGCTGGACCGCGCCGGGCGGACGGCGGGGGAGTTGATTCGCTCGGAAATCTGCCAGATTCCGCATCACGGCAGAACGGTTGCGGGGGATAACACCGCCCTGTCGCGCATTGCGCCGCGCGTTGCGCTGTGGCCCGCCTGCCGCACGCAGATTGACTACGATTCCTCGCACATCGAGGGAGTCAATGCGTGGATTTTCGGCGCGGACTCCACGGTGACCGACCATTTTGTTGCAAACGACGGCACCGTGACGCTGACGCTCCCGTATCGGGCGGTCGGCAGACCCTACCGAAAGGAGAGAACCGAATGAAACAAAAATCAATCGTTTGCGCGCTGTTTCTGACCCTTTTGCTGTGTCTGCTCTCCGCGTGCAAAAATCCCGCATCGGGTGGCGCGTCCACCTCGGAGCGGACGGCGGACGCAACGGAAAGCGCGCCCGCGACAACCGAGGCACAGACGGGAACGCTTGTTACCAAGCTCCGCGTGGTGTATTCCGCAAGTGCGACCGAGCCCGAAAAGGCGGCGGCAAAGCGCTTGCGCACGGCATTGGAGGGCTTTGCCGAAGCGGAGCTTGTAACCGACACGCGGAGCGGGCTTGCCGAGGCTTACGAGATTGCGGTGGGGGACACCAACCGCCCGCAGTCGACCGCGGCGCGAGATGGTGTGACGGGAACGCGCTACGTTGCCGAGGTCGGACCCACGGGTGCGGTCCTGCAAGCCTCCAACGACACCTGTCTTGATGCCGCCGTGACCTTTCTGCTGACCCGTTACGGGACCGATGCGGGACTGCTGGTCCCACAGGCAACCGAGCGGACCGTGAGTGACCCGCTTTCCGCGCTGGCGCTCGTGCGGAAGGGGGCGATGTGCTATCGGCTTGTGTATGACCGCTCGCTGACCTCGTCTGTGATGACGGGCGCGGTGCGGTCGCTTGCCACCTCGATGAGCGAGGCAACGGGACTGCGCATCGGAACCGAGAGCGCGGGGACCAACCTGCCGCCCGAGGCGTTGCTTCTCATCGGCTCGGCAGGGGACAGCGAGGTCACAAGGACCTTCTATAACAGCCTTGCGCCGAACGAATACGGCATTGTTGCGGACGGGGACCGCGTCTGCCTGCTCGGAAAGACCGACCACACCCTGCGGCTGTGCATGGAGCAGTTCGGAAGGCTGTTCCGCTACTCCTTGGAGCAGAATGCGGACGGTGGCTGGGATGTCAGCCTGCTTTATGACGCGCCGCTCCGCTACACCTATGACGCTTACGCGGCGGATTATCCGCTTTACACCGACGGAACGCTTGCATGGGTCGATTGCGCGAACGATACGCTTGAATGTATCGCAAGCGGGACCACCGAGGCGGCATACGCGGTCTACCTCGGGCGGCTTCTGGATGCGGGGTATACCGTCAATCAAAGCGAGCAGGTCGGCTCCAACCGCTTTGCAACGCTGACGGACGGAAAAACCGTTCTCGTGGTCAACTACCTCGCGGCGGACAACACGGTCCGCATCTTTTCCACCCCGCGTGCGCAGGCGGTCCTGCCAACCGAAAATCCCGTCTCGGACAA
This sequence comes from Clostridiales bacterium UBA6330, assembly GCA_002438075.1. Classification (GTDB taxonomy): domain Bacteria; phylum Bacillota; class Clostridia; order Oscillospirales; family CAG-272; genus UMGS1865. The sequence goes on along the minus strand of DJSQ01000245.1, from coordinate 16,045 downwards.
CGCGCAGGTGACCGACAGCACCCTGACGGTTCTGGCGCTGAACTATCAGGCACAGTGGAACAACGGCTGGGTCAAGGTGGGGAACAACGGTCTTTCGTTCGTGTTCACGCTCTCGGACGGCAGCTACCTGATTTATGACGGTGGTCATGCGGTGGACGCGGGAACGCTTTACAGCTTCCTTTCCGCCAACAACCGCAGGAAGGACGGAAAAATCGTGATTGCCGCGTGGGTCCTGACCCACAGCCACTCGGACCACTACGGCGGTTTTAAGCAGTTCGCCTCCGACTACGGCAAGGCGGTGTCGCTCGAATCGGTGATTGTCAGTCCCGTTTCCATGTACCGTTGGCAGAACAGTGCCGACGATTCCTATCTTGCCGAGGGGCTGGCGGCGGATATCCGCCGCTTCTCGGGCACGCGGCGGGTTGTGATGCCGCACATGGGACAGCGCTTGGCGGTCGGAAACGCCACGGTGGAAATTCTGCTGACCTCGGAGGACGTTGCTCCCTACCGCTTGGAATACGGCAACGAGGGGTGCATGGTCACGCGGGTTACGCTGGACGGAAACAGTGTGCTGATGATGGGGGATTGCGAGAATTCGCCGTCCTCGAAGCTGATGGACTTCTGGGGCGAACAGCTGCACAGCGACATTCTACAGGTCCCGCACCACGGGAACAGCGGCGGCTCGGAAAAGCTCTACCGCTTGGTGAACCCAACGGTTGCAATCTTCCCCACAAGTGCGGTCAGCTATGAGAAATACACCGCAAAGAGCTGGAAGGACGGCTCGGGTTACCTGCTGGCCCACGACATCGCGGAGCGCGCCTATCACGCGGGAGAACCCTTTACTTTGATTATGAAAAATCTGACGGAGAGATAGAAATGAAGCACGAAGAAATTGTAAAAGCGATAGAAGTGAATAAAATCATCACCATCCTGCGCGGGCTGACCGAGGAGCAATTGCTCCGCACCTGCGAGGCAATGGAGAAGGGCGGCATCCGCTTGGCGGAGGTCACCTTCAGCGCGACGGGGGAGCCGTCCGACGAGGTCATCGCGGGCTACATCCGCACGCTTGCCACGCATTTTGCGGGCAGGATGCACATCGGCGCGGGGACCGTCCTGACCGAGCGGCAGGTCCGTCTTGCCGCCGAAGCGGGCGCGGAGTTTATCATTTCGCCCGACACGAACGCAGATATCATCCGCGCGACGCGGGCAGCGGGATTGGTTTCCATCCCGGGGGCGTTTACCCCGAGCGAAGCTACGGCGGCGCACCGCGCGGGGGCGGACTTCATCAAGCTGTTCCCCAACAGCGAGGTGAAAATTTCCTACCTCAAGGCGCTCGCGGTGCCGCTGTCGCACATCCGCTTCCTTGCCGTGGGCGGTGTGAACGATGAGAATCTGCCCGACTACCTTGCCGCAGGAGCCAAAGGGGTTGGCATTGCAACGGGTATCGTCAACAAAAAGCTGATTGCGGCGGGGGACTATGACGGTATCACCGCGCTGGCGGCGCGCTACACCGAGAAAGCGGGGATTGAAAGATGAGCAAGCCGATTGTTGCCATGCCGTTTCGCCACCACGCGAGCCATGTTTGTGCCGAGGCGCGGAAAATGCTGACCGATGCGGGCTTTGCGTTGGTCTGCAACGACACGGGAGAAAAGCTCTCGCCCGAGGAACAGCACGAGATGATTCGCAACGCATACGCCGTGATTGCGGGAACCGAGCGCTACGATGACGCGATGCTGGAGGGCTGTGACAGCCTGCGGGTTATCATGCGCTTCGGGGTCGGGACCGATAATTTCGACTTGGAGACGATGAAGCGGCGGGGGATTGCGGTCGGTGTGATTGCGAACTACAACGCCGTTGCGGAATTCACGCTGACGCTGATGCTCTCGGCGCTGAAAAGCTATCCGCGCCTTGACCGCGAGGTCCGCGCGGGCGGCTGGGGACGCTTCCCGATGCGCGAACTGACGGGCAAAACGGTTGGGCTTGTCGGCTTCGGCAGAATCGGCAAGCGCTTGGCGGAGCTGCTCGGCGGCTTTGGCGTGACCCTGCTTGTCTATGACCCCTATGTGGACGCGGAGACCGTGCACCTGCACGGCGGCGAGAAGGTTACGCTTGAGGCTCTGCTGGGGCGCTCGGATGTGGTCTCCCTGCATCTGCCATCCACGCCCGAGACGCACCACCTGATGAACGCGGAGCGCTTTGCCCTGATGAAGGACGGCGCATACCTCGTCAACACGGCGCGCGGCGCGTTGGTGGACGAGGCGGCGCTGGTCGCGGCGCTGAAGAGCGGCAAGCTGGCGGGGGCGGGGCTGGACGTTTACGAGACCGAGCCCGTCACGCCCGATAATCCGCTGTTTTCGCTTGACCATACGGCGCTTGCCCCGCACTGCTCGGCAATCACCTATGAGACGAACTACAACGGCGGCTTGATTTGCGCGGAGTCGATTCTCCGTGTCCGCAACGGCGGAAAGCCCGTGTACAGTCTGTTCTGAAAACAAAAAGAAAAGGGCTGTTGCAAACAGGAATTTCAACCTGTTTGCAACAGCCCTTTTGTATATTTGCCGTGGGGCGCTCAGTCCTCCAGCATCAGGACGCCGCCAACCGTTTCGTTGCGATGGTTGAGGCGCTTGACGGTTTCCGCTTCCTTGCTCACGTCGCTGTAGCGGGAGGTACCGGTGTGCTCAATCAGCACCACCAAATCGCACTCTCCGACCTTGCGGATGGTCTCGGCATCCGAGGAAACGCGGCTTCCCTGCAAGAACTTCTTTTCGGGGAGAAGCGCTTGGAAGGCTTCGCAAGCGGTCCGAATGGATTTCTCATCCGCGCCACCCGCCACAAGCACGGTGTTTGCCTCGGGGTAAGCGGTTGCCACAAAGGACATTGCCGCTGCGTAAACGCCCGTTGCATCGGTCTCGGTGGAAAGCCCCGCCTTGCCGCGCAGCATCCGATCGAATTTCTTCATCGAGCCGACCTTTGCGGCATCTGCGGGCAGTGTGCCGAGAATCCTCAAGCCCTGCCGCCGTGCCAGCGCATCCGCCGAATAAATGCGGTCGCTGACCGTCATTCTGATACCGACAATTACGCAGGCAATCACAAGCCCGAGAAGGGCACCCACAATCGCCATCTTGACAGCGCTCTTCAAGGCACCGAAAAGATCGGTGGTGGGCTTTTTGATATTCAACAGCTCGTCCTTCAGGTCCTCATAGTGCTCGCTTTGCTTGGAGAATTCGGTTCTGAGCGCCGAGAGCCCGTCCCGCTTTTCCTGCTGACGGTCCAGCAGACCCATGTCAACCGTGGTGTAAACGCTGTCGGATAGCTTTCCAACGGTATGCTCGTCCAATGCCGCTTCCACCAACGTCTTGCTTGCGGTCACGATTTCGTCCATCAGACCGAGAATTCTTGCCGCTTCGCTCTCACTGTCGGAGATGACCCGCACAACAAAGGTTCCCGAATTGCTGCTCCATGCCCCCACCAGCTCGCTGATATAGCGCAATTCCATGTCGACCTTTTCGCCGATTGCCTGAAGGTTGCTTTCGCTCGTTAACAGCGAAACATAGGAGTTGATGATTGTGCTTGTGTAGTCGGGGTTCTGGTAATCCATGCCCGGCATGATCTGATAATCGGTTTTTACATAGTAGGTGCGTTTTGCCACCGCGACCGCATACGGGTCAATCTGCATATAGCGGGAGCTTTCCTGGTATTTTTGCTGTTCGTCCAGTTCTTCCGTGATGTCCTGCAATCGGTTCAGTGTGGCTTGTCTTTCCGCCTTGTTGTTTGCAACCAGTGCCTTATAGGTCGCCTCCGCTATTGCGGCTTCCTGTGAGTGATTCATGGAGTACACCGCCAGCGCAAATTTCACGGCACCGACAACGACCGCCGCGGCAATCACCCAGCACAGCACCATTCTCCATTTTCTGCATATGCCCCAAAAAATCTGTGATAAGTCGATTCCCTGTTCCGTGCTTTGTTCGTTCTCCTGATTCATAATACCTTTCTCTCCAAAATATGATTGTGTTTGACAGCTGTTTTCGCATAAATCATGATGTCGACAACAAAAAAACACCTGATTCGATTTTTTGTCCTCTCTATTATAACACAAGAGCCCGTTTTTGTCAATATATTTGTTTACAATTGTGATAAAAGGTCTCGGAGCGTTGCTCCGAGCTCTGTTTAAGAGACTTTTTGAAAAGGGTCTCTTAAAAATCTCCAAAAGCTTTCACCCCAAGACGGGGTTCCGTAAAGAATCCCGTCTTGGGGTGAAATTCTTGAAGGTTCTTAGGAAACTTCTTTTAAGAAGTTTCCTAAGTGGGGTTCGGGGCAACGTCCCGAGGTCTTTCGCTCCCACAATCGAAACCGGAGCGTTTTTGCATGATTTGAAGAAGCATGAGCGCGTTTTTACAATTTACAATTGCGTGGGTTTGTGGTATAATATAAGCAGAACAATCTGGGATGGGAGTATTGCGGACTATGAAAAAGAATTTTGTGCATTGCAAGGATAGAACCGACGTGATGAATACGGAGCCGCAGGTGAATTGCCGCTTTGCGGGCGCGTTTGACGAGGCGCTGCGCTTTATTATGAAATATCAGCTCATGCGCCCCGAGCTGTGGCGGAAATTTGCGGACCTCTACCGCACCAAGCCCGATGCCAAGCACGGCTGGTCGGGGGAGTACTGGGGCAAAATGATGCGCGGCGCAACGTGGGTCTATGCCTATAACCGTGACGAGGAACTCTATAAAATTCTGCGGGAAAGCGTCCTTCAGCTCATCGGAAATGCGGAGCCCTGCGGCAGAATTTCCACCTATGCGCAGGAGCTGGAGTTCCGCGGCTGGGATATGTGGTGCCGCAAATATGTTCTGCTCGGGCTGGAGTGCTTCTATGAGGTCTGCCCCGAAAATGACCTGCGCGAGACCGTCAAAGCGGCAATGATTCGCCATCTCGATTATATCGTTGCAAGGGTCGGGGACAAAATCGGGCAGATGTCAGTAACCAATACCTCCGATATGTGGAAAGGCGCCAATTCCGCATCGATTCTTGAACCTGTGATGAAGCTGTGGAAGCTGACGGGCAAGAAGGAGTACCTTGCATTTGCCGACCACATCGTGCGCTCGGGCGCCTGCGCAGGAGGGGAGAGCCTGTTTGAACTGGCGTACCGTGACGAGCTGCCGCCCTTCCGCTATCCCGTGGTGAAAGCCTACGAGGTCATGTCCTGCTTTGAGGGACTGGCGGAATATTACCGCGTGACGCGGGAGGAGAAGTGGCGGACGGCGGTCCTCAATTTCGCGCACCGTATTGTGACCGTGGAGAAGAGCATCATCGGCTGTTGCGGTTGCTTTGAAGAGCAGTATGACGGCGGTGCTCTGCGCCAGACCGCGACCACGCACTACTGGATTATGCAGGAGACCTGCGTGACCGTAACGTGGATGAAATTCGCCCTGCAAGCCCTGCGCCTCTCGGGGGACGCAACCTATGCCGACTGCATCGAGGAGTCCTTCTTCAATGCCTACCTCGGCGCGCTGAACACGGGGCATATCGCCTCGGTTGCACGGATTCAGGCAGACGCGCACGACCCGAGAAAGAACGGCAACCTGCCCGCGCCCGAGGTGCTGACCTTTGACAGCTACAGCCCGCTTCTGGCGGGGGAGCGGGGACAGATGGTCGGCGGCTACAATGTCATGCCCGACAACACCTTCTACGGCTGTTGCGCCTGCATCGGCTCGGCGGGCATCGGCATGATTCCGAAGGCGGCGGTCATGCACAGCGAGGAGGGACCGATTCTGGACCTCTATTTTGCGGGCGAGGAAAGCGTCATGACCCCCGCAAAGCAGCTGCTTACGGTCCGCACCGAAACGACCTATCCTTACGGGGACGGAAAAATCGCAATGCGGCTCTCGCTTGAGAAGGCGGAGACCTTTGCGCTGACCCTGCGCGTTCCCGCGTGGAGCAGGGAGACATCACTGACGCTCAACGGCGAGAATTTGCCGATTGAGGGGACGGGGTATCAGACCTTTACCCGCGAGTGGAAGAACGGGGACAGCCTGATTCTGACGCTTGATATGCGGGTGCAGACCGTCCTGCCGCCCGAGGGCTCCTGCAATGAGGAGGACTTCTGCGCTTACCGCCGCGGCCCTGTGATGCTCGGCGCGGATGCAAGGCTGGGGAAGGACCCCGAGGCGGCGTTTGCGGTGAAGCACGACACCGAGAACATCGTTTCGGGCGCGCGCCTGACCGACTGTCCCAAGATTCCCGATGCGCGGGTGTGCGTGGAATTGCCGACAACCGATGGGGAGACGGTCCGCCTGATTGATTACTCCTCCTGCGGGAAAACGTGGGACGCAACCTCCCGCTGTGCCGTCTGGCTTTCCAACGGGCGGTGCGAGCACGTCATCACCGTAACGAGAAGATAATAGAATAAAAGACAGAAAAAGCGCCGCGCGCCCGAAGTTGTTTGGGGTGCGGCGCTTTTTTGCGTGCGGGGGCTTGCAAAACGGGTCGCATTGTGCTATAATATGGGGTGATTTTCAAAGGGAGATGAGAAACATGAAGCTGCGGGTCATGCTTTGTATGGCGGTCCTGTCGGTGCTGTTGGAAATTTTGACCGTTTCCGCGGAGGAAACGAAGTGTGAGATTAAGGTCAACGACACAGTGGTCACGCAAGCCAACGCGGAGGACGTGTTGGGTGACGGAACGGTGCGCTATTCGGAGGCGGACGCGCATCTTTCGCTCAAGGGCGCAAGTCTGCGTAAGCTGTCGGTCGAAGGAGCCGTGACGCTGGAGGTGACGGGAGAGAATACCATCCGCGAAGGCATGACCGTGAACGGAGCGCTCACTCTATACGGTGCGGGATGCCTGACGGTTACGGGCGGTATAAAAATCTCGGAAGGGAGTAGCATCACGCCGGCACCCGAAATGCGGGTTTGGGCGGATAATGTCGAAAATGGGTTAGGCGCGCTGGATGTGACGGAGCTTATTGCGGATGTGTCTGTATATTCGTCACCGTATATTCGGATTGAGACAAGTTCTCACGAGGTGCGGTACTGTTCCGATGGCACCTGCATCGGCAATGAGCGGGACGGCAAGCACTATGACGGGATGCCGCTGATTTTGCCGAACGAGGTGTATTTCACCCGCGAGGGCTACACCCAGACAGGCTGGCGCGAGAAGGAGAGCGGCAGGGTGTATCGGCTCGGCGAAGCCGTAAGCGAAGGCGCGGGAACCGTCTACTATCCCGCGTGGACGGTCAATCGCTATACCGTGACGTTTCGGCTTGAAAACGGCGAGGCGGACCTCGTTCTGACCGTGGAGTACGGCGCGGCATTGCAAGCGCCCGCAGACCCTGTGCGGGTCGGCTACCGCTTCTGCGGCTGGGACCTCCCGCTTCCCGACACCATGCCCGCCCATGACCTGACCCGTCGGGCAACATGGAGCATATATTGTGACCACAGCGGCAATACGGCGGAGCGGTCCTGCTCGGAGGAAACGGCTTGCTCGGTCTGCGGCGCTCGGCTGGAGAAGATCCCGCACCGCGAGAAAGCGGATGACGGCGACTGCACAACACCCGTGACCTGCGAGCGTTGCGGCATGGTCCTCGTCAAAGCGTGTGACGCGCATCGCTTCTCCGAATGGAAGGTCCTGCCCGACGGCAGTCGATACCGCGAATGCGTCAATTCCGACTGTACCTACTCGGAAACCGAGCGCGTCCAACCGCCAACACCAACGGACACAGCTACATCTACAGATACAGATACAGCTACAGATACGGATATAAACCCGAATGCGGAAACGGGCACAGCCACAACCACAGCCCCAACGCCATCCACCACGGAACCAAAGCCAACACCAACACCCACTCCCTCCGAGGATACCCCAACCTCTGAAGCACCCGATGCCTCCGCCGAATCCACCCAAGCTCCATCCAATTCCGCCCAAAAGCATGGCTGTTCCGCCACGCTCGGCGGCATTCCCGCCGTCCTCATTCTACCCGCGCTCGCGCTTCTTCGGAGAAGAGCGCGAAGGAAAGACTAAGACCTTGGGGCGTTGCCCCAAACCCTACTTAGGGGACTTCTTAAAAGAAGTCCCCTAAGGACCTTCAAGAATTTCCCACAAGGACGGGATTCTTTACGGAATCCCGTCCTTGTGGGAAAGTTTTTGGAGATTTTTAAGAGACTTTTTTCAAAAAGTCTCTTAAATGGGGTTTGGGACAACGCCCCAAGGTCTTAACCTTTTCTCACTCCTTCACCCGAAGGAGCGGGAGCGCCTCGTAGATGCCCTTGATGGGGATGATGCGGATGTTTTCGATTTCGAGCGGGCGCTTTTCTACGTTGCGGTAGGGGACCACCGCCGTTGTGAAGCCGAGACGCGCCGCCTCCTTTACGCGAACCTCCAGATTCGCCACCGCGCGGCACTCACCCGCAAGCCCGACCTCGCCGAGCGCAATCAGATCGTCGGGAATAATGCGGTCGGTCGCGGAGGAAATCAGAGCGAGCGCAACCGAGAGATCGGAAGCAGGCTCGTCCAGATGCAGACCGCCGATGACGTTCAGATAAACGTCACTCTGATAGAATTTCAGCCCGAGCCGCTTCTCCAGGACCGCAATGATCAGACACATCCGATTGTAGTCAATGCCGTTGGTCGTCCTGCGCGGGGCAGGGAAGGAGGTCTGCGTCACAAGCGCCTGAATTTCGGCAATCAGCGGACGGGTTCCCTCCAGCGTGCAGACCGCACAGTTGCCCGAAATGTTGCGCGGTCTGCCCGCCAGCAGCATTTCCGAGGGATTTTCCACCTCGATAAGCCCACGGTCGGTCATCTCAAAAACGCCGATTTCGTTGGTGGAGCCGTAGCGGTTCTTGATGGCGCGAATGATGCGGTAGGATTGCTGGCGCTCGCCCTCAAAGTAGAGCACCGCGTCCACCATGTGCTCCAGAACCTTCGGTCCCGCAATGCTGCCCTCCTTGTTCACGTGCCCCACCATAATAACCGACATTCCCTCGCCTTTGGCTTTGTTGATGAAGGAAAGCGCCGTTTCCTTGACCTGTGTCACACTGCCGGGCGTGGAGTTGAGCGCCGCCGCATAGATGGTCTGAATCGAGTCCACAATCACGACCTCGGGCTTTACGCGGTCGGTCTCGGCAAGAATTTTTTCGATGTTCGTCTCGGTCAGAATAAAAAGATTGGTCCCGCGCACACCAAGCCGCTTGGCGCGGAGCTTGAGTTGACCGCCCGATTCCTCGCCCGAGACGTACAGCACCCGCCGCGTCTCGCCCAGCACATCGCAAATCTGCATCAGGAGCGTGGATTTTCCGATGCCCGGCTCACCCGAGAGCAGGACCACCGAGCCGTGGACCAGCCCGCCGCCGAGGACGCGGTCCAATTCTCCCAGCCCCGTGTTCTGCCGCATATAGGCGGGGATTTCGAGGTCGGCAAAGCCCACCGCGCGGTTGTCCTGCGCCGTTGGGACCATCGCCACGCGGCGGCTCGGTGCGGGGGAGGCGGTTGCCGCCCCGGGCGTGACCTCCTCCACGTCCTCCGCAAAGGAATTCCACGCGCCGCAGTTCGGGCATTTCCCGAGCCACTTCGGGGTCTTGTAGGCACACTCGGTGCAAATGTAAACGGTTTTCAGTCCTTTCATCCGACAATATGCTCCTTTTTGTTTTGTAAGATAAAATTTATCCCCCCTCATCAGTCGCTAACGCGACAGCTTCCCCCCGAGGGGAAGCCTTTTTGTTTTCCGTTTTGCGGGGTGATACATAATGGGGGGATAATTTTTTGAAGGAGAAAATTTATCCCCCCCTCATCAGTCGCTAACGCGACAGCTTCCCCCCGAGGGGAAGCCTTTTTGTTTTCCGTTTTGCGGGGTGATACATAATGGGGGATAATTTTTTGAAGGAGAAAATTTATCCCCCCTCATCAGTCGCTAACGCGACAGCTTCCCCCGAGGGGAAGCTTTTTTGTTTTCCGTTTTGTGGGGTGATACATAATGGGGGGATAATTTTTTGAAGGAGAAAATTCATCCCCCCTCATCAGTCGCTAACGCGACAGCTTCCCCCCGAGGGGAAGCCTTTTTTGTTTTCCGTTTTGTGGGGCGATACATAACAAAAGCCTAAAGCACTGCGGGCTCCTTCCGCCAATTACGCGGTACCCTCCCCCTCGGAGAAAGGCTTTTTGCAAGACGTTTGAACTGTTTTTCTCATTATTTGCACTGTGTACGGAAGGCTTCCCCTTGGGGGGAAGCTGTCGCGTTAGCGACTGATGAGGGGGATAACTTTTATCCGTTCATATTCAAACAATTCTATTTTGATTATGTATCTTTCATTCCCTACCATTATACCGCAAACGAACCGGAAAATCAAGAGCGGGGCGCGATTTCGTCGGAAATTTTTCCGAGCCCCGCGAGAATTCCGAGCGCCACCGTTTGCGCAAGCTGTTGGCGGTAGCCGTCGGTGGCAAGCTGTGAAGCCTCGTCGGGATTGGACAGAAAGCCGCATTCAATCAGCACGGCGGGAACATTGAGATGGTAAAGCAGATAGATATTACTGCCCGCCTGCTTGGTTTTGCGGGTGTTCTCGGGCTGTAGGCGCGTGCGGACCTCCTCCTGAATCGCCGAGGCGAGGGGCGCCGAGCGCGCATCGTTGGGGGAGTACCAGACCTGCAAGCCGTGGTACTGCTTTTGCGGGAAGGCGTTCATGTGGATGCTGACGAACACCGCGCCCGCTGTCTCCTCGGCAATCTTCCGCCGCGCCGCCAGATCGAGCGCTTTTTTCCGCCCCTTGTAGTTGACCGTGCGGTCGTAGAGCAGAACGTCGGTGTCCCGCGTCAGCACCACTCGCACGCCGTTTGCCTCCAGCAGGTCGCGGACCGCCAACGTTACGGCAAGGTTGACCGTCTTTTCCTGCAAGCCGTCCGCTGATACCGCGCCGCCGTCCTCGCCGCCGTGTCCCGCGTCCAGAACCACCGTAAAGGGCACGGTCTCGGTCACGGCGGCGGAGCGGTTCGGGCGGACCGAAAGCTGCGGAAGCGCAAAGCCGATACAGATGCCTGCCAGCGCCAGAACGAACAGCGCAAACCGAAAAGGTCTGTACATTTTTCTCACCCCCTCCCTCCAGTTTACGGAAGCGGAGACGCGGATATGAATTCCCCGCCGAAATTTTCGTTTCCCTCTTGAAAAAAGGACGGTTTTGTGATAGAATATGGATATCAAAAAGGCGTACGTTGCCCGTAAAAGGAGACCGAAATGGAACTGAAGCTCTGGGAGCATGATATCCCGTATCTGAACGAGGGGGCGGAGACCCCGAACATCCTGCACACCTACCTGATTCCAACCGACAAGCCGTTGCCCTGCGTGATTGTTTTTGCGGGCGGAGCCTACATGTGCCGCGCGCCGCACGAGGCGGAGCCGTATGCGCAATGCTTCAACAGCCACGGGATACAGGCGGTGACGGTGGACTACCGCGTCTCGCCCAACCGCTTTCCCGCAGGGCTTGCCGATGCACAGCGGGCGGTCAAATTGGTCCGCAGTCATGCGGCGGAGTGGGGGATCGACCCGAACCGCGTGGTGGTGTGCGGCTCCTCGGCGGGCGGACATCTTGCCGCGTCCGCGCTGTTGTATGAGGACCTGACGCTCCCTGAGGGGCACACGCCCGATGCGGCAGACGCGGAAAGCGCGCGCCCGAACGGTGCAATTCTCTGCTATCCCGTGATTTCGGTCGGAGCCGAATTCGGTCATGTGGGAAGCGGGATGGAATTGCTCGGCAAGGAAAGGTACGAGGCGGAGCACGGGGCGTTTGACCTGCAATACAAGGTGACCGATGCAACGCCGCCCGTGTTCCTGTGGCACACCTCGGACGATTCCTGTGTGAACGTGAAGAATTCGCTGGTGTTCTGCGAGAGCCTGCGGGACCATGGCGTTCCGTTTGAGCTGCACGTCTACCCGCACGGACCGCACGGGCTGGGGCTGGCACAGGACCGCGCGGACGTCGGAGGTTGGTGCGGTTTTGCCGCGGATTGGGTCCTGCGGAATATCTGATACTGTCTGATTCGGAGGAGAAAACGTGAAAATTCTGATTGCGGGAAGCGGAAAGCTCGGAGAAACGCTGGCAAGACAGCTGTGCTCGGAGGAGCACGATGTCACGCTGGTGGATTCCGACCGAAGTGTTCTGGAATCGGGGCTGAACCGATACGATGTCATGGGCGTGATGGGCAACTGCGCGTCCATGGAGGTGTTGCGGCAGGCGGGCGTGGAGAATGCCGACCTGCTGATTGCGGTAACGGGGAGCGACGAGGTCAACCTGCTGACCTGCACGACCGCGCATTACATCAATCCGAAGCTTCATACCATCGCGCGCATCCGCAACCCCGACTATGCGGAGCAGGCGTACTCCATGCGGGATGCCTTTGCGCTTTCCATGATTGTCAACCCCGAGCGGCAGGCGGCAACCGAAATCGAGCGCCTGCTGCGCTACCCGGGCTTCCTCAAGCGGGATACCTTTGCAAAGGGGCGGATGGAGATTGTGGAGCTGAAGCTGGAAGCCGACAGTCGGCTGTGCAACGTGACGTTGAGCAGTCTGAACACGCTGGTGCGTTGCCGCGTGCTGGTCTGCGCGGTCCTGCGGGGCGGCAATGCCATTGCCCCCGACGGAAATTTCGTTCTGCACGCGGGGGACCGCATTTTCGTGACCGCGCCGACCGAGGTGCTCTCGGAGCTGTTGAAGAACCTCGGCGTGGTGACGCACCGCGCGCAACGCGTGATGCTCATCGGCGGCGGAAAGATCAGCTACTATCTGGCACAAGCGCTGGAGGAGAGCCGACTGGACATCCAGCTGGTGGAAAAGGACCCCGAGGTCTGCGAGCAGATGGCAAAGGCTTTGCCGCGCACCACGGTGATTCAGGGGGACGCGGCGGACCGCTCGGTGCTGGAGGGCGAGGGACTTGCCTCCTGCGATGCGCTGGTCACGCTGACGGGACTGGACGAATTGAACATGGTCATCTCCCTGTACGGGAGCGGCTTTGGTGTCAAGCAGATTATCACCAAGGTTGGGCGCATGGAGGACGGGCGGGTGCTGGACAGCCTGCCGCTGGGAAGTGTCATCTGCCCGCGCAAGCTGTCGTGCAGTACCATTGTGCGCTATGTCCGCGCCATGCAGAAGCAGGCGGGGGCGGCAATTACGGTCCACACCATCGCGGACGGACAGGTGGAGGCGATTGAGTTCCCCGTGGACGAGCACACCCTGCATTGCGGGGAACCCTTGAAAAAGCTGAAGCTGCGGGAGAACATCCTGCTCGTGGGTATCAACCGCGGGGACCATACCGAAATCCCGAACGGTGATTCCAGCTTTGAGCTGGGGGACAGCGTGGTGGTGGTCTCCTCGGGCGCAACGGTGCTGATGCAGCTCAACGATATCTTTGCGTAAGGGGGCGCGACCGTGAATTACAAAATGATCGGGCGCATCTGCGCGCTCTTTCTGGCGGTGGAGGGGGTCTTTCTCCTGCCCGCGCTCCTGCTGTCGCTGTTTGACAGGGACCTGCACGTTGCGTTTGCGTTTGCCGTGACGGTCGGCGCGGTTGCGGTGGTCTCGGTGGCGCTCCTGATTCTGACGAGGCGATCGCGCGGCGGCTTCTATGCCAAGGAGGGCTTGGTCAGCGTGGGTCTGGGATGGATTGTCCTTTCGCTGTTTGGCGGACTGCCGTTCTTCCTTTCGGGGGAGATTCCGAATTTCATTGACGCGCTTTTTGAAATCGTTTCGGGTTTTACCACCACGGGCGCATCGATTGTGTCCGACGTGGAGGCGCTGAGCCGCGGCATTCTCTATTGGCGGTCCTTCTCCCATTGGCTGGGCGGCATGGGGGTGCTGGTCTTTCTGCTTGCCGTTGCGCCCGTGGGCGGCAAGAATGAGGGCTTTACCATGCACCTGCTCCGCGCGGAAAGCCCGGGACCGAACGTGGGAAAGCTGGTGCCCAAGATGCGGCGGACGGCGGCGATTCTCTACCTGATTTACGTGCTTCTGACGGTGGTGGATTTCCTCTTCCTCCTCTTTGGAAAAATGCCCGTGTTCGATGCTATCTGCACGGCATTCGGAACCGCGGGAACCGGCGGCTTCGGAATCAAGGCGGACAGCATGGCGGGCTACAGCCCGTATCTGCAAAACGTGACAACGGTCTTTATGCTGCTGTTCGGCGTGAATTTCAGCTGTTACTATATGATTCTGCTCGGGCAGCTGCGGAGCGTCTGGCGCGATGAGGAATTCCGCCTCTATTGGGGAATGGTCCTTGCGGCGGGCGCGATGATTACGCTGAACATCCGTGGGATGTACGACAGCATTTGGACCTCCCTGCGCCATGCCTTCTTTCAGGTGGCGAGCATCACCACGACAACGGGCTTTGCAACAACCGATTTCAACCTTTGGCCCACCTTCTCCAAAACCGTCCTGCTGATTCTGATGGCGGTCGGCGCGTCGGCGGGCAGTACGGGCGGCGGCTTCAAATGCGCGCGTCTGCTCCTGATTCTCAAAACGCTGAAGCGGAACATCCAGCAGATGATGCACCCCAACAGCGTGCGGGTCATCCGCATGAACGGTCAGCCCGTGGACGAGCGCGTGATTGCGAACACGAACGCCTATCTCGGCGCTTACGTCATCATTCTGGTGGTCAGCTTCCTGTTGGTGTCGCTGGACAGCGTGAGCACGACCACGGCGTTTTCCGCCACGCTCTCCTGCTTCAACAACATCGGACCCGGGCTTGACGGGGTGGGACCTGCGGTCAGCTATGCGGCATTGCGTCCGCTCTCCAAAATCGTGCTGACGCTGGATATGCTGGCGGGACGGTTGGAGATTTTCCCCGTGCTGATTCTGTTCGGCAGGAGCACATGGAAGCGTTATTGACGGAGAATTGTATGGAAGCAAAGAATTTGCGGATACCCGAATACGACCGCGCCCCGCTGGAGCGGTGGGAGGCGCGTATCCGAAGCATTGAGGCCAAAATCCAACACGGGGTGCATTTCGTGTTCCTGACCGATTATCACGCCAAATACAACAGCTGTACCAGCCCCGCGCTGGTGCGGCACCTGCTTGCGCATACGGGACTGACGCATTGCTTCTTCGGCGGCGATGCAATCAATCACGAAAAAACAGCCGCAAGGATGCTTGCGGCGCAAAGGGACTTTGTAAGCCTGTTCGGGTCGATGGGAGCGGATTTCTATACGGTTATCGGCAACCACGAATACTATGTCTGGGAGAATACGCCGGCAGAGGGCGGAAAGCCGACCGCCGAGCAGGTGTTTGACGCGATGTGCGCGCATTTTGCCGCGCAGATGACCGCACGGGGACCGCTTGGGAGCTATGTGCTCTGCCGCCCTGCGGAAAAGGTCTGCTACCTCACCGTACCGTGCGACTTCGATTGCCTGATTTCCGCCGACCTGATTGCGTTTCTGGCAGAGGAATGCCTGAAAATTCCCGAGGGATATTCCTGCATTGCGGTGGGACACGCGTTTGTCAACAATGACACGGCGCCGTCCTTTATCCGAGGGGACCATCTGCCGATTTGCGCACTGCTGGACGCACTGAATGCGGGCGGCACCTTTGATTTCGGCGGGAAGCGCTACGACTACTCGGGCGCGCGGCAGAGGACGGTGGTCGGTATCTTTTCGGGACACACGCACGATGACGAATTCTTCCGCACCGAGGGCGGGCTCCCGCTGATTGTGACAACGAGCGATGCGGGACAGCTGGATATGGCTTTGGAGCGGACCGTCGGAACCCCGCTCGAGCAGGCGTTCGATGCGGTGGACATCGACTTTGACCGCCGCGTAATCCACCTCACCCGAATCGGCGCAGGGGAGGATCGGGAGTATACTTATTAAAGAGGATTGGTGGTGTTGTCGTAAGGCAACACCACCTTTTACGTTGGGGTATGGCTGTTGAGACTTTGCAAAGGCTTGCCCTTACACGGGTGCCGAGATTCCGCCTGCCGGCGCCCCTTCGGGGTTCGATTGAACGCCGCAGGCGTTTGCTCTGAAATGACACGGAGGCTGGGCGCATTGTGAGATATAACCTATTCGTT
>DJSQ01000026.1:322-4009 GCA_002438075.1 Clostridiales bacterium UBA6330 | reverse complement strand
GACCCTGCAAAGTACGTAAGCTATTAAAGGTTAGAGGTTGTAGGGAACGATCCATGTGTCGTTCCGCTTTGGTTGACAGTCGCATTGCAACGAATGAGTTACACCCCACGATACGCCTTTTCCGCTATATCACACCCAACCAAACGCCAATGGCACTATGTTCGCACTCTCCCCATAAATGCGTTAAAAGTTTTGAGGGAGTCCAGAGGGGACTTTTTCAAAAGTCCCCTTTGGCGCGTCCTACGCATCCCCCTCCGCGACCTCGCGGGTGGCTTCTTCCACGGCGAATTGAACGAGAACGCTGTCGGAGAGGGCGGGGAGAAGGTGTAGCTTTCGCCCCGTGCGGTAAATGCGCTTCTGAATGCGCTCGCGGCGGGTCAGCTCCTCGCGGTTCTTCTCCTTAATCAGAATGCGCAGATAGCGCTTTTCCAAGCGGCGGACGAGGCGGTCACTGCGGCTTTCCGTGTCGGCGGCGGGGTCAATCAGGGAGTCGGCAGGGTAGTAGTTTTCGGTGGCGGAGGAAAGCCCGCGACTGCGCAGGCGGCGGGTCAGGCGCTCCTCGGTCAGCATCAGAACGGTTGCAAAGAGCGGCACACCGAGCAGCATTCCCATAAAGCCGCCGAGCGAGCCCATCGTGGAGATTGCAATCAGCACGCAGAGCGAGGAAACGCCCGTGTTGTTGCCGAGAATCTTCGGACCGATGATGTTGCCGTCGATTTGCTGGATGATGACAATGATAATCAGGAGCGTCAGCACCTTCTGCGGCTCGGTCAGGAGCACGATGACCGAGGTCGGAATCGCGCCGATAATCGGACCGAAGAAAGGGAGAATGTTGGTCACGCCGACGATGGTCGCAACCAGCGCGGGGTAGGGAATGCGGAAAATCAGCACCGCAACGTAGGTCATCAGCCCGATGATGAGCGAATCCACCACCTTGCCCTCCAGAAAGCCGCCGAACGAGCGGTCGGCAATCGTGCAAAGGCGGGTAATGTAGGTGTTTGTGCGGTCGCTGAAGAGCGCGCGGCGCAGGCGCATGATCTGTGCGTAGCGTTGCTCTTTGGTCATCAGCAGGTAAAGCGAGATGAAGAGCGCGAAGAGGATATCCGCCGCTACGCTCAGAATCGAGGAGAGCGTGCTCACAACCGAGCTTCCGCCGCTCCCAATCCAATTGCTGACGGAATCCATAATCTTGTCGTAGTTGAGAAAAGCGAGCGAGAGCGTCTGGCGGACGTTTTCAATGTCCAGATACTTGATGAAATTCTGCTGAATGCCAACGTTCGCCAGAAAGACATCCAGATTTTCCAGCACGCGGTTGAACTGGTGCACCGCAGTGGTGACGTAGTTGTCGTAGTTTGCAAGGAAGCGGAGCATACTGTCGTAAAGTGACGGCAGAATCAGCATGACGAGAAGCGCGAGGATGGCAAAAAGGGTGAGGTAGGTCAGAAGCAACGCAATGCCGCGCCGCAGACCCATTGGGTGCATCCGATAGAGGAGCTTCCGCTCAAAGAAGCGGAAAAAGGGGTTGAGCAGGTAGGCAAGCGCCAGACCGATGAGAATCGGGCGGAACAGGAGCAGAATGCTGTCCAGCCAGCTGCCCAGCTTGGTGCGGTTGATGATGAGCACCAGAATGAGGAACAGGACCGCGTAAACCGCAATGCCGATCAGCGCCCGACGGCGAAAGGAGGATTTCTCTTTCATGCGTCCGCTCCTCCTTCCGTTTGGTCCGAAGGATCCGAAGAATTCGCAGATTCTGCCGCTTCTGTCGGCTCCAAATGCTTTTCCGCCTCTGCCGATTCGGGTGCTTCGGTTTCTTTTGCTTCTTCGGCTTCTTCAATCTTTTCGACCTTTTCGACTGTCTCCGCAGGCCCTGCTTCCGCTTCAACCGCCTCGGCGGTTTCGGCGGGCTCCGCAACCGGCGGCTCCTCCGCCTGCGTCGCGGCATTGATCTTGGCGAGGAACTGCGCCTCGTCCGCCGCAAATGCCTCCAGCGCCTCGTCGCTCGGGTCACGGAACAAGCCGTGCCGCATGGCAAGCGACAGCGTGCCGAGGTTCAGCCGCTCGGTGCGGGAGAGCCGTCCCGCGCCCGTGGTCACGTTGGTGGCTTCGGCGCTCGCCTCGGTGTTGCGGCGCTTCCTGCGCGGACGGATGCCGCGCGCGGACTCGGGCGTGCCCGCGTAAGCATCGGGCGCGTAGTAGGACTCGGTTTCATCGGGCAACCCCTTTGCGGCAAGCCGTTTGCCGATGCGGATTTTCAACAGCTCCAGCACGGTTGCAAAGAGCGGAACGCCCACAATCATGCCGACCAGCCCCCACAGCGACCCCATCACGATAATGGCAATCATGACGCAGAGCGAGGAAACGCCCGTGTTGTCGCCGAGAATCTTCGGGGCAATGATGTTGCCGTCAATCTGCTGGATAACGAGGATGGCAATGAGGAAGAAAATGACCTTGATCGGGTCGGTAAGCAGGATGATGACAGCCGACGGAATGACCCCGATGAAGGGACCGATGACGGGAATGATATCGGTAATGCCGACGATAACGGCAATCAGAACAGGGTTCGGGACCCGCGCAATGAGGCAGAAGAGGTAGACCAGCACCCCCACGATGGAGGAATCCAAAAGCTTTCCGCGTAAGAATCCGCCGAAGGAGCGGTCTGCAATGGAAAGAATGCGGGTCAGCGTGGCGTTAATCCGCTCGGGAATCCACGCGGTGCGGAGCTTTTTGACCTGTGCATAGCGCAATTCTTTGGTTGCAAGGACATAGAGCGAGATGAAGATGGCGAGAATGATATCGGTCACAACCGAGGCGGTCTGCCCGAGGATGGCAATCACGCGCGAGATGCTGCCCGAATCCATGCTCTTTTTGAGCAGCTCCATCAGGGAGCTCCACAGCTCGTTGACCTTTTTGAGCACGGTGGCGCGGTCCAGCGGGGTAATGGCGGGGGAGCCGTTCTGCTCGGGGAGCCGCGCGTTCAGCCAGTCGATGACCGTATTGAGCTGTTCGACCAGCGAATCCATATGGCTGTTGAAGCTCCCCGCAAAGGTTTTGATGCTTCCGATCAGCTGCGGAATAATCAGCAGGAGCAGTCCCGCAATCAGCGCAATCACAACGGCATAGGTCAGGAGCAGGGCAAGCGTGCGCCGCAGGGAGGTCGGGCGGACGCGGTAAAAGACCCTCCTCTCAAAGATGCGGAAGAGGGGATTGATGAGGTACGCAATGCAAAGCCCGAGCAGGACGGGCGCGAGGACATCCAGCACCCTTGCAAGGAAGCTGTTGATGGCGCTCAGGTTGGAAAGCGCGACAATCAGAAAGAAAACAACGGCGTAAACGATGATCCATGTCACCAGCCGTTTGTCGGGATTTTTCTGCTCGTTTTCGTTCATGCGCGGCACCTGCCTTTCCCTTTTTTCGCTCTCCTTATATTGTATACCATTTTCCCTCTTTCGTCAAGCCCTTCCACAGAATTTTAACAATAATTTGAAGGGGACGCAGGGGATGCGGGGATGCGATGGGGGGGCTTCTTGAAAGAAGCATCGCTTCGCTACCGACAGTTGCCTTGCAACTGTCGCCCCAAACCCCCAAGAACTTTCAACGCATTTTTGAGGGGGCGCGAACATAGTGCCTATGACTTTTGAAGGTTCTTTGCTATTGGTTGCTATTGTTTGCCCTACACGAGTGCCGAGA
>DJSQ01000026.1:0-172 GCA_002438075.1 Clostridiales bacterium UBA6330 | reverse complement strand
ACCGTGGGATATGACCTATTCGTTTTGGCAATGTTACTGAATCACGGAAAGGACATCCGCACGAGAGCACGAAAAGCGTAACCATACGAGAAGCATGAAAAGGATAGCCGTACAAAACAATCACTATCTACGACGGATGAAAATTGTACCTCTCACGCAACACCCAGCCTCC
>DJSQ01000025.1:8687-8840 GCA_002438075.1 Clostridiales bacterium UBA6330 | reverse complement strand
TGAATCACGAAAAGGGCATCCGGACGAGAGCACGAAAAGGGCAACCATTCGAGAAGTATGAAAAGGATAACCATATAAAACAATCGCTATCTACGACGGATGAAAGTTGTACCACTCACGCAACACCAAGCCTCCGTGTCATCCTGAGCGGAG
>DJSQ01000025.1:0-8542 GCA_002438075.1 Clostridiales bacterium UBA6330 | reverse complement strand
CGAACCCCGAAGGGGCGCCAGCAGGCGGGATCTCGGCACTCGTGTAAGGGTCCTGTCTCGGCTCTGCACCACGCAACGTCCCGCCGCGCGGCGGGAAGCGAAGCCTATTTATTGACCCCCATAAGAATCAACGGTCAGAAAAGTCTCTGCAACTTGGGAGGTGCGGGGACTTTTTTGGTGCAATATTACAGAAATTGTGCAGGGTGTACAAAACAGGGGGGGGGGGCTCTGTAAATAGTACCAAAATAGCACGCTCGGAGGCTCAAAAGCGCACTTTTTGATGGAAAGCCTCGCTTTTTCGGCGTTGAAAGAGGAGCTTTTCTGTGGTACAATGGTGGCACACGAGGGAAAACCCGTGAATTTTTACGAGTGGAAAGGAAACGAACCATGAAAAAGCTCTTAGCCCTGTTTTTGACCCTTTGTATGCTTCTGTCGGTTGTCTCGGTGATGGCTGTCACCGTTGGCGCAGACGGCGAAGCGGCGGATGCAACCGCACTCACGCCCGATACGGCGTGGTATGATGACCACACGGAGGACACGGACCTTTACATCGGCACGGCGGCGGAACTGCTTGGTTTCTCCAAATTGCTTTCAACCGAATTGAACGCAAACGGTAACAATTCCGATTTGGCAACTGTTGATGCGAGCTTGAAAAAGTTTGCCGGCAAAACGATTCACCTCACCAAAGATATTGACCTCAACCCCGAGTGGGTTGCGAGCGAAACCGCTCCGACCAACGTTTGGACGAATGTCTCCTACAAGTGCTTTACCGGTATGTTCGACGGTGCCGGACACACCATTTCCGGTATCTACTTGAAGGGAACGGCAAATCACACGGGCATTTTCGGAAACCCCAAGGGCGGAACAGCAGAAGCTCCAGTTGGCGTGAAGAACCTTGCGATTACCAATTCCTATGTTACTTCCAATGCAAACAACTTTGGTGGCTTGTTTGGGGCTGTTCCTGCAAGCGAAGCGAATAAGAATCCGCATATTCTGATTGAGAATGTTTATATGGATGTTCATCAAGTTTCGACTCTTACCTATACTCTTGATAAGGATGGGAAGCCTCAAACAAACTGGGGTACTAACACCGCTGGTTTGGTTGGTTGGGTTGTTTCCGGTGCTGATTTGACTATTCGTAACACTGTTGTAAACAGTACAATAGAGTGCGAAAACACAGGAGATTACCTCCGTATATGGGGCGGTTTTGTTGGAAATTCGGATGGCAACATCACAATTGAGAACAGCCTGTTTTCGGGCAAGTTGGATGTTGGTGGAAATGCGATTGCCGGATTCGTTGGATTCGCTAACAGTGGCGCAATGACGATTAACCACTGCATGGAAGCTGGCGATATTCTTCCTGCAACTTGGGCATCCGATGCAAATGCACATGGTTCTATGGCGGGGCGTATCATTAAAGCCACTCCTTCTATTACGAATTGTATTTATACCGATGTAACCAAAAAACGTGGCGCAGAAAAGTTCCAGAATCTTTATGGAATCAACGGTGTTAAGCTGACGGACGAAATGGCTGCTACCAATATTTACGTTCCCGATGCTGGCGTATTCGGCATGAATATGCTCGACAAGCTGACCACCGCAGGCATGACTGATTGGACCGTTACCACCACGGGTACGCCTCTCCCTCGCACCATCGCGCTGACCTTTGGCGATTTGATTATTGAGAAGGCTGACGCAGCCGAAACGCCTGTTACGAAGTTGGCGGGCTATCAGGTTTCCGATGCGGCGGGTGACAAGTTTGACCTCCGTCTGGTTGCAACCCTGAAGCTGGCGGATGACAACAAGACCGTTACGGATGGCAAGGTGTCGAATTACACCTCGGTCGGCTTCCGCGTGGTTGCGAACTACGGCACCACCACGAAGGCGAAGGACTACACCTCCGACATGATTTACAGCGCAATCAGCGGCTACACGAAGGGTGAAACCACCGTTACGGAGTACACTGCCGAGAGCTTGGGCGGCGATTACCTGTTCGTCCTGCCTTGCCGCAATGTCCCTGCCGATGCGGGCACCATTACGCTGGAGGTTACCACCTATTACACCACTGCCGACGGCACCGTTGTGCTTGGCGCAACGCAGGTCTTTACCGTTGACCCCGCGGCAACCGAACTGCACTGAAGGAAAGGAGCAAACCATGATGAAAACTTATCTTTCTCCGATGGCTGAGCTGCTCAACATCAATAATACCGATGTCATTGCCACCTCTCTGAACGCAAACGCAAAGTATGAGGGCTGGGGCGACGGTGACGAAAACGCTTGGGACTGGGGCTGAAACCGGTCCCGCCCATAAGGAGAACCCGATGAAACGATTTTTGATTCTGGCGCTTGTCTGCCTGATGCTTCTGCCCGTGTTTAGCGCGTGCGGAGGCAAGACAACGCCGCCCGCCACAACGACCGACAAAAAGACCGAGGCAGGGGACCCGTCCTCCACCGAGGAGCCTGTGACCGATGTTCCCGAGGACTATTACAAACCCTCGCGCGACCTGACTGCGCTGGACTATGACGACGAGGTTGTCCGCATTCTGCAAACCGAAGCGAAAGCCAGCGAGTTCGACTTCAATGTCGGCTCCAGCGAAACCATGTCCAATGCGGTCTATTCCAGAAACAAGCAGGTGGAAGAGGACCTCGGCATTCGCTTCCAGTATGTCTCGGTCAAGAGCAACGCGACCAGCGCGACGGTCCTCTCCCAGACGGTGCGGACCAATCAGACCGCCGACAAGAACACGATGTTCCACATTGTGGCACAGCCCTCCTATTACACCACCGAGCTGATTCTCGAGGGGCTGTATCTGAACCTTGCCGATGTGCAGGACAGCTACATCGACACCAGCCGCAAATACTGGTCGCAGGGCTTTATGGAAGCCTCGACCGTGAACGACCGCTACTACTTCCTCGTTGGTGAGCTTTGCACCTCGGTGCTTGACGAGATGGAGGTTGTGTTCGTCAACGACCAGCTGGTGGACGACTATCTGGGCGGCATTGACCTGCACGAGATTGTTTACGACAAGCAATGGACCTATGACAAGATGCTGAGCCTGCTTGCCGAGGTTGGAAGCGGCGAGGAAAGCGGCATTTGGGGAATGTCTCTGGATGTCAACTCGCTCTCCATTGACGGTATGCTGGGCGCGATGATGATGACCACGGTTGAAATCGGCGACAACGGTCTGCCGCAGGTCAACATCAACAACGACCACAACATCGGTCTGGTGGAAAAGCTGAGAGAGCTCTATTGGAACAACTCGGCGGTCACCAACAAGGGCGGCGCAATCAGCAACTTCACGGCGAAGAAGTCCATCTTCACCATGAATATGCTGCGGAATGCCGAGAACCTTTACAAATCGGGCATCAACTATACGCTGATTCCCATGCCGATGTACAACGACCAGCAGGCAGACTATGTTGTCACGGCGCATGACGAATACTCCAGTATGTCGATTTGCACCAACGTGACCAACGCCTCCATGTACACGGCGATTCTTGAGGACCTCTGCTACCGCTCGCACGACACGACCTACAATGCGAAGTACGAAAAGACCTATGCGGGTCAGTACGCGCAGACCCTGAAGAACCGCAAGATGTTCGACTATATGTTCGAGCACCTGAACTTCAGCCTCGGCTCGATTTATTCCCACGTGCTGGGCGAGTGCAAGAATATGCCGAGATACCTGATTTATCCCGAAACCAACAAGTTCCCGAACGAGAACGCAAACCGTCTGGGCAGTATCCCAACGATGTTCATCAATCTGGAAGCAACGGCGAAGGAAAAGCTGGCGACCTTTATTGAATTCTTCTACGGAGAAGAAAAGAAATAAACCAATGCGCACAGGGAGCGGACGGTTGCTGTCCGCTCCCTTGTTTCCGAAGGAGGAAAACAGCATGAAACGGACCAAACGCAGACTGAAATGGTGCGGCGCAGCGCTTGCTTTGGCGCTGTGTCTGCTTTGTCTGCTCACCGCCTGCAACCCGGGCGGGGGAGAGACGAACCACACAGAGAAGCCGAGCGGCACGAAAACCGAAGCGCCCTCGGACGGCGGAACGACAGGGGAGACCGAGGCACCGGAGCCTGCGGGACACTATGTGTCCATCGTGGAGGACGGCAAGAGCGACTTTCTGATTGTCAACACGGGAAGCACCAACGCAACGGTTGCGGGCGCGGCAAAGCGGATTCAGACCATGATTTATGCGGCAACAAAGGTGCGGCTTCCCATCATCGAGCCGATGGAAATCAAGGATGAGGACCGCCTGATTGTCATCGGCACAAACGGCGGCATTGATGCGGTGACCAAAGAGACGCGGGGCATTGGCGTTGGCGAATACGGCTACTGCCTGCGCGACAATATCCTGATGATTATCGGCTGCACCGACACCACGCTTGCAAACGCGGTGACCGAGTTCACCACCGCCATTACCGCATCGGCGAAAAACGGCGCCCTGCGGCTGGAGGTTGGCGAGCGCGGCGTGTTCTTCAACCAATACAACTGGCTGACCAACGTTCCGCGCATCGAGCGGAGCTATTCCGACATCTACGACAGCGGCGACGGGACCTATCTGCTCCACTACCGCAACGCGGCGGTAACCGCCTGTGACGAGCTGGAGGGGCTTCTGGAGGCGCACGGTGACTTTACCAAAACGCAGGGCGGCGTAACCGAGACAGGCAACCGCACCGCAACCTACGTGCGCGCGGACGGGGAGGTCTCCTACCTCTGGCAGAAGAACGCGAAGGCATTGCAGGTGATTTACCAATGCTACACGGGCAACTGCGTGACCATTCCCTCGGTCAAGCCCGAAACGGGTTATACCAAGATCGGGGAGAATCAGCTGGCGCTCCTGCCGCTGAACTACACCGAATCCTGCAAGGACCCCACCGATTGCAGCGGCTTCTCGGCGGTCATGACGCTGGAGGACGGCAGATTCATCATCATTGACGGCGGCTACACGACCGACGCGGACGCGCTTTACAACTACCTTGCCGACCACAACCGCCGCGCGGACGGCATTACGATTGCCGCATGGGTCCTCACGCACGACCACGGCGACCACGACGGGGCATTCAAGGTTTTTGCCACCGAATACGGCAAGCGGGTCAACTGCGAGTACATCATTTCCAACGCCCTGCCGCAGACCGTGAAGGCAACGAACGAGAACTGGAGCCCGAGCCTTCTCACGGGGCTTCAGGCGAACTCCTGCGCGTACTTCAAAAACGCCGAGACCAAGACCCTGAAAATGCACGCGGGGCAGAGCGTGTGGTTCTGCAATGTGGAATTGCGGATGCTCTTCACGCATGAAACGATGTTTCCGTCGGTCCCCGACTGGATTAACGAAGCATCGCTGGTCTTTCAGCTGAACGCAAACGGACAAACCACGCTGATTACGGGCGACTGCGAGCTGGGCGCGATTGATATGGTCTCCCGCCTGTGGAAAAACGAGCTGAAGGCGGATATTTATCAGATTAACCACCACGGCTACTCGGCAATTCCGCAGGATTTCATCGATTTGGTTGACCCGAGCATTGCGCTCTGGCCGACGAGTCAAACAACCGCCGACAAGCGGAGCCAAAGCAGCTGGCGCGGCGGCGTTTACGAGCGGTTGCTGGAGCGTGTGGACGAGTGCATTGTTGCGGACGGGCAGGCGAAAATCCTGACCCTGCCGTATGCGAAGGACGGCACTGCCGAATACTATACCATGGATTTTGCAAAAAGGAATCAAACATGAACAGTCTGTTTTTGAAGTCGCTGAACCCCACAAAAATTTACGCGCTGGCGGAGGGGACCGAGCTGTGCGTTTGCGAGAAGGTCACGCACGAGGCGTATGCGGCGTATCTCGGGCATCTCGGAACGATTTCCAGCCTGCGGGAGTCCGCGGCCAACACCGTGGGACCCCTGCGCGCCCGCACCTATCGGATTGCGGGCGGCGGCATTCTGCACGTCACCCATCACGCGGCGGACGGCACGCTCCGCGTTCTGCATGACCCGCTGGGCGGCGTTCTCCGCGACCTCCCGCCGCAGGGGGCGGCAATCACGCACAAAATCTGCGAGCCCGTGCTGACGGTCATGCCGCTGGATTACACCCGACAGAACCCGATTGACAGCAACGGCATGAGCTTTGTTTTGCGCCTCGAGGACGGCTCCTTCATCATCTGGGACGGCGGCTATGCCGTTGATGCGGAGCGGCTTTATGCGTACCTTTGGAAAAGCTCGCCCTTTCCCGACCACCGCATCATCATCAGCGCGTGGATTCTGACGCATTCACACGCGGACCATTACGGCTGCTTCAACGCCTTCACGCGGCTGTTTGCCGAGCGCGCGGAGGTCCGCTGCTTCCTCCTGAACCCGCCCGAGATGGGCGAGGGGGTGCTCGGCTCGCGCGGCTACGATTCGTTTTTGACCGAGAAGTTTCCCGCGCTCCTCTCGCGCTACCCGAATGCCCGTGCGGTGCGGGTCCATGCGGGACAGCGCGCAAGCTTTTCGGGCGCGGAGATTGATATTCTGCAAACCTACGAGGATATTCTGCCAACGCCGATGGACTGGCTGAACGAGACCTCGGTGGTCACGCGCCTGAAGCTGGGCGGGCAGACGGTGCTTTTCTGCGCCGACTGCGAGCTGAAGGGTGACCGACAGCTGATTTTGCTCGGCGATGCACTCAAAAGTGACTTTTTGCAGGTCTCGCACCATGCCTTTTCCGGCGGAACCCCCGAATTGTGGGATGCGGTTGCCCCGAGCTATCTATTCTGGACGACCTCGCACGAAACGCTCTTCCCGCGCCTGCTGTCCGCGTGGCGGCACGGCTTATATGCGCGGCTTCTGACGCGCGAGGGAATCAAGGGCTCGTTTGTCTGCGACGGGCGGGTTAAGGAAATCACCCTGCCGCTGACCGACCCGAAGGCGGTCAACTACAGGTATGCTCCCGAGATCGGCGAGGTTGAGCGGCGGGAGGATGAGTAAGACCGCTTTGCCGCAAGCGGTTTCCCCAAAGGACAGGGTTTTTTTGAGCCCCTGTCCTTTGGGGAATTTTTTCGGAGGCTGAAGCGTCTTAAAAATCGGCGGCTTTTTGAAAGAAATTTATATAATAGTTGCTGATTCGCGCCGACCGGTCTTGACAAAGGCACGGGGTTATGATATAATACGTTTTAGCTTTTCAAAATAATAGGATGGAGCTTTTTATGACACCTGATTTCTCGTCCGCAGTATATCGGCGTTCGCGGCGCGCGTATGTTCTGCAATGTATGTTTGAGTACCTGATTGCGCTTCTGGTCGCGGATGCGTTTCTGGCAAAGCTGTTAAGCGCGCTGGAGATTGACGACGCAACGGTTGGCATCATTTCCTCGTTCATCACGCTGGCATTTACGGTGCAGATTCTGTCGGTTCTGCTCTGCCGCCGCAGGATGAACTCCAAGCGGGTCTCCACAATTCTCAACTGCGTGGGGCATCTGCTGTTTATCTTCCTTTACCTGACCCCGTTTCTGCCGTTCCGCGGGACAGGCATCAAGCTGATTGTGATGGTCATCATTCTGGCATCCTACGCCATGCGGTATCTGGTTGCCACCATTGTGTTCCGCTGGGCAAACAGCTTTGTGGACCCCAACGAGCGGGCGGACTTCTCGGCGAAGAAGGAGATTATTTCCCTGCTTTGCGGCATGGCGTTTACCGCATCTGTTGGCTACATCTTCGGGCGTTTTGAGGACGCGGGGAAGATGGAAACCGGCTTTTTGGTGATTGCGATTCTGGTGCTGGTGCTGAACGTTGCGAATTTCATTTGCTTCCTGTGCATCGGGAAGGAGGAGGTTCCCGAGGACCGCGAGGTCTGCGGAATGCGGGAGGTTCTGCGCGAGACGTTGGGAAACAAGAATTTCCGCTCGGTCATTTACATGACGGTGCTGTGGGAAATGGGGCGGTACTTCACGGTCGGCTTTGTGGGTATTTACAAGACGAAGGACCTTGCGATTTCGCTGTTCGTAATTCAGATTGTGAACATCTGCGGAGACGCTGCGCGGGCGATTCTGTCGCGTCCGTTCGGCAAGCTTTCCGACAAGACCTCCTTTGCGCACGGCATTGAAATCGCGCTCGGCATCGCTGCGGCGGCGTTCCTGTGTCTGATGTTTACAAGTCCCTCGACGTGGTTCCTGATTATCCCGTACACGGTGCTTTACGCGGTCTGCTTGGCGGGCATCGGTGCGAACTCCTTCAACATTTCGTACAGCTACGTTCGCTCGGACTGCATTGCCGAGGCGATGGCAATCAAAAACTGCATCGGCGGTCTATGCGGCTTCGGCGCGTCCCTGCTCAGCAGTCGCGTGCTTGCGTACATACAGGGCAACGGAAACCGCTTCCTCGGCATCGAAATTCGCGGTCAGCAGGTGCTGGCGGCTTGCTCGCTGGTCTTTATTGTTGCCGCTTTCCTTGTAACCCATTTCGTCATCGGTAAGCAAAAGGCGCTGAAGCAGTGAGGGGATGCGGAAGACCAAGACCTTGGGGCTTTGCCCCAAGCCCCACTTAGGGGACTTCTTAAGGAGAAGTCCCCTAAG
>DJSQ01000223.1 GCA_002438075.1 Clostridiales bacterium UBA6330 | reverse complement strand
GGCAGAGCCCCAAGGTCTTTGTCTTTCAGTACCCCTTCTTCCCGTGCAGGAGCCGCCAGAAGAGCTTCCGTAACAGCTCCAAAGGGAAAACGGAAAGAGAGATCAGCATGGTGATCAGTAGCTCGCGCGGGGTCAGCGGCATCGTCCGCAGAACGGAGCCGCCGAGATAAACGAATAGGAGCTGAATGACCAAAACCGCCAGCATGATGCCGAGAAAAACGGGATTTTTCTTAAGCCCAGCAAATAACCCCAAACGGTCGGTCCGCGCGTTGAAGCAGTTGAATACAGACGAGAAAATGAACAACGCAAAAAACGCCGTCAGTAAGCAGAGATTTCCCTCCGCCGCGCGGAATTGCGAGGTAATCAGCGGGTGCTTGAGGAAGAGCAGACAGACCGCGACCGTCGCGCCGCCCAGCAGGGCAATCTCGTTGACCATATAGCGGTTCAGAATGCTCTCGTCCCGCCGCTTGGGAGGCTCACGCATATACGCCTGTAAGGGCGGCTCCCCCGCAAACGCCAAGCCGCCGAGAGTGTCCATGATCAGGTTAATCCAGAGCATCTGAACAACCGTCACGGGCGAATCAATCCCCAGAAACGGGCAAATCATGGTCACACCGACCGCCGAGAAATTCATGGTCAGCTGGAGCGTGATGAACTTGCGGATGCTCTTGAACACCGTCCGCCCGTAGAGCACCGCGCGCACAATGGACGAAAGACGGTTGTCGAGAATCACAATGTCCCCCGCGTCCTTTGCTACCTGCGTGCCGCTTCCCATCGCAAAGCCGACGTCGGCGCGGCGCAAAGCGGGCGCATCGTTGATTCCGTCCCCCGTCATGCCCGTGACCCTGCCCGATTCCTGCGCAAGACGGACCAGACGGCTCTTGTCGGTCGGGAGCGCCCGCGCTACCACGGCAAGGCGCGGGAGCAGCTCCTTCAGGCGCAGATCGGACATCCCCGCCATCTCATCGGCAGTCAGGACCGTATCGTAAGCCCCGCCTAAAATGCCGCACCGCGCGGCAATCGCCTGCGCCGTCTCGCGGCTGTCCCCCGTCACCATGACCACCTGAATGCCCGCACCGTGCAAATCACGCACCGCCCCGGGCGCATCCGTGCGGATGGGGTCGGAAAGCTCCAGAATGCCAACCAGCAGGAAGTCACCGCGCACCCCGTCCGCCAACAGCGGCGCAGGGGTCCCGTCTGTCGAGACCGCAATCGCCAACCCCCGACCGCTTCCCGCATTCATGCGCTTCAGCTCCGCCTCCACGGAACGGCGCGAAAAGCGCGGCTCAATTCCTCCATCGGGGGTCATCGCCCCGCGCACGAACGGCAGAATCCGCTCGGGCGCACCGAGCAGGACCGTCACGGGCTTCCCGTTCGCCCTCCACGACACCGCCGACAGCTTCCGCGCACTGTCAAACGGCAGGGTCGAGGTCAGCGTACTGCCCGATGGGACCGCCTCCCCCGCCACAAAACCGAGCAACGCCCGCTCGGTCGCGCTTCCGCCAACGGGTCGGTTCTCCGCGTCCGGCGTTGCCCCGCCCCCACGCAGACCAAGCGCGAGCAGGTCGGGAACCGCGGGACCGCACCGACGGCGGAGCGCGGAAAGCTCGGAAAAGCTCTCCCCGCCCGCGAACAGGAGCGACACGACCGACATTTTCCCCTCGGTGAGCGTCCCCGTTTTGTCGGTGAACAGCAGATTCATGCTCCCCGCCGCCTCAATGCCAACAGGCTTGCGCACCAGCACCTGGTCGCGCACCATCTTCCGCACATTCGCCGAGAGAACCACCGCAATCATCATGGGGAGCCCCTCGGGAACTGCCACGACAATGACGGTCAGTCCCAGCGTGAAGGCATGAAACAGGCTGGTCAGGACGTAATTCAGGTCGGTCAGCTTCAGGCGGATGACCTCCGCGCGCATCCCGCTGTCGAGCAGAAAGACATGGAAAAGGTAGGACAGCGCCACCAGCACCGCCGCGATGTAGCCGAGGATGCTGATCTGCTTTGCCAGCTTGCCGAGCCGCAGCTTCAGCGGGCTGTCCCGCTGCTCCAGCTGGACCTCTCGGCTGATCTGCCCGAGAAAGGTTTTGTCTCCAACCGCCGTGACCAGCATTTCCCCGCCGCCTGCGGTCAGATTACAGCCCCGAAACATGGCATACGGGGAGGCAGGCGACAGCTCCGCGCCGTTCTCCTCGCGCCACGCGCCGTCCCACGCGCATTTTTCCACCTCTCGGCTCTCTCCCGTCATGGCGGACTGGTCCACTCTCGCCGCGCCGTGCCGCAAAACACCGTCCGCGGGGATCATCTCCCCTGCCGACAGCAGGACGATATCGCCGCAGACGACCTCGGAGATTGGGACCTCAAGCACGCCGACCGCGCGTCGGACGCGGCAGGTTGCGCGGTCGCCCTCCTCCGAAAGTCTTGCGAACGCCCGCTCGGACGAGCGCTCCGACAGCGTGGAAATGAGGGTTGCGAGAAAGACCGCCAGTCCGATGCCCGCCGTTTCGACCCAATCCGCGCTATGGAAGAGCAAAATCAGGTTGACTGCGAGCGCCGCCAGCAGAATGCGGATAACGGGGTCGTTCAGGTTAGACAAAAACTGCCGCCAGAACGGTTTTGCCTTCCGTTTTGTCAGCCGATTCGCTCCGTGCTTCTCTCTCGCGGCTCGGACCTCCTCGTCCGTCAGCCCTCTTTCCTCTCCCCTTTTTACGTCCCTTTCAGCCAGCTGTCTCGCCATTCCCTCACCCCCGCGCCTTTATCTGCATCATTATATGCGGGGAATTTGAAAATAAGACTGCGGGGGGATTGAAGACCTCGGGGCTCTGCCCCGAACCCTGCTTAGGGGACTTCTTGAGGCGAAGTCCCCTAAGAACCTTCAAGACCTTCAACTAAGGGGATTTTTACCCCTTTC
>DJSQ01000167.1 GCA_002438075.1 Clostridiales bacterium UBA6330 | reverse complement strand
GCAGGCGGGATCTCGGCACCCGAGCAAGGAATAACACAAAAATTGCACCCAAAGAAAGTTCCATAGAAAAAATCCACTGCCCAAAGCAGTTTCACATAACATTTCAATAAAATTCTTAAAACCTTCCCCAAGAAGATTTTAAGCAGAGCTTGAGAAAGGTTGAGAAAGGAAACGGTATGAAAGAAAAGAACGAAGCCGAAAAGCAACAGGAATTGGCACTGTTTGAAAACCAGAAGGTGCTGGATGTCGGGATTGAGAAGGAGGTGAAGAAGTCCTTCATCGAATACTCGATGTCGGTCATCATTTCACGCGCACTGCCCGATGTCCGCGACGGCATGAAGCCGGGTCAGAGGCGTATCCTCTACGCAATGTATGAGGACGGTCTGACCCACTCCAAGCCCTTCCGCAAGTCGGCAACCACGGTCGGTAACGTGCTGGGTCGTTACCATCCGCACGGTGACTCGGCGGTCTACGGTACGATGGTCCGTCTGGCACAGCCCTTCTCCCTGCGGTACACGCTTGTGGAGGGACACGGAAACTTCGGTTCGGTGGACGGTGACCCGCCTGCCGCGTACCGTTACACCGAGGCGCGGCTGGACCGCATTGCGGACGAGATGATGCGGGACCTCGACAAGAACGTCGTTCCCATGGTCCCCAACTTCGATAACCGTTTGCAGGAGCCGTCCGTCCTGCCGTCCCGCTTCCCGAACCTGCTGGTCAACGGCTCGATGGGTATCGCGGTCGGTATGGCAACGAACATCCCGCCGCACAACCTCGGCGAGGTCATCGATGCGGTGGACTACCGCATGGACCACCCCGACTGCACAGTGGACGAGCTGATGGAATACATCAAGGGTCCCGATTTCCCAACCGCCGCCATCATTTACGGCATCAACGGGATTAAGCAGGCGTACCTGACGGGTAAGGGGCACATCATGGTGCGGTCGCGCTCGCAGATTGACGAGAACAAGCGGCACATCGTCTTTACCGAAATCCCTTACGGGGTCAACAAGAGTATGCTTTGCGAGTCGATTGCCGACTGCGTGAACGAGAAGAAGATTGACGGCATCACCGAATTGCGTGACGAATCGGGCAGAGACGGTATGCGCATTGTGGTGGAGTACCGCCGCGATGTGAACCCGCAGATTCTGCTCAACCAGCTGTACAAGTACACGCAGCTGCAGGACACCTTTGCCATCAATATGCTGGCGATTGTCAACAACGAGCCGAAGGTGCTGACCCTGCCGCAGATTCTCGACCACTACATCGCGCATCAGGAGTCGGTCATCACCCGCCGCACGCAGTTCGATTTGGACAAGGCGCGGGCGCGGGCGCACATCTTTGAGGGCTACAAGATTGCGATTGACAACATTGACGAGATCGTGCAGATTATGAAGACATCGAAGTCGATTCCCGACTCCAAAAACACGTTGATGGAGCGCTTTGCGCTGTCCGATGCGCAGGCGCAGGCGATTGTGGAAATGACGCTCGGCAAGCTGACGGGTCTGGAGCGCGAGAAAATCGAGGACGAATTGCTCCGTCTCCACAACCTGATCAAGGAGCTGGAGGCGATTCTCGCGGACGAAGGCAAGATCAAGCAGATTATCAAGGACGAGATGGGCGAAATCAAGGCGAAGTACGCCGACGCGCGCCGCACCGAGATTGTGCAGGCGGAGCACGAGATTGTTCTGGAGGACCTGATTGAGCGGCACAGCTGTGTGATTACGCTGACCCACGCGGGCTACATCAAGCGTCAGCCCGCCGACACCTACTCCGCACAGCACAGAGGCGGCAGAGGCATCATCGGCATGGGGACGAAGGACGAGGACTTCATCGAAAACGTGATTGCGGTCAACAGCCACTCCTACCTGCTGATGTTCACGAACACGGGCAAGGTACAGGCGAAGAAGGCGTACTACATCCCCGAGGCGGGCAGAACCGCGAAGGGGCAGAATCTGGTCAACATCCTCGATTTGGAGGCGGGCGAGAAGATTACCGCTTGCATCAGTGTGGACGAATTTGATGACGAGCACTACCTGACGATGGTCACGCGCAGGGGTGTCATCAAGCGGACGCCGCTGAAGGAATACGAGTACCAGCGGAAGGGCGGTAAAATTGCGCTGAATCTGGACGAGGGCGACGAGCTGTTGTTTGTCCGTTGCACGACGGGCGACTGCGAGCTGCTGCTTGCAACGAGAAACGGTCAGGCGGTGCGTTTCCACGAGGAGAACGCGCGCGTGATGGGCAGAACGGCGCGCGGTGTGCGCGGAATCTCCCTGCGCGAGGGGGACGAAGTGGTTGGTGTTGCGGTCATTGAGGAGGGGAAAGACCTGCTCTGCGTGACCGAAAACGGTTTCGGCAAGCGTTCGCCGTTTGAGGACTTCCGTCTGATGGCGCATCGCGGCGGTTACGGTGTGACCTGCTACAACATCACCGACAAGAGCGGTGCTCTGACGGGCATTTCCGCGGTAGACGACAACGACGACCTGATGCTCATCACGGACGGCGGGACGATCATTCGGACCCCCGTTGCGGGCATTCCGACCCGTTCGCGTTCGGCGGGTGGTGTTATCATCATGAAGATGGGTGAGGGACAGAAGATTGCGAACTTCACGAAAGTCGCTCACGCCGAGGAGGTTGCCGAGGAGGTAGAAGGCTCGGAGGAGGAGTAAGGAAAGACCTTGGAGGCGCAGGGGACCCCCTTTCGGAGGGTGTCCCCTACCCTCCAAGCCTCCCTGACCCTCCCCGAACTT
>DJSQ01000118.1 GCA_002438075.1 Clostridiales bacterium UBA6330 | reverse complement strand
CTCCAAGGTCTTCCTTCCCCCTCAGTTCTTCAAACTATGAATCGGAGCGGGGATGCGACCGCCGCGACGGATGAAACGGGAGGGCGAGTAGGTGTTCAGAGGCATTACGGGAGCAGTCCCCAGTAAGCCGCCGAAATCCACACGGTCCCCCGCCCGCTTGCCGTATGCGGGAATCAAGCGGACCGCAGTCGTTTTCGTGTTCACTACACCAATCGAAATTTCGTCCGCAATGATGCCGCTGATGACATCCTCCGACGTGTCCCCGGGGATTGCAATCATGTCAAGCCCAACCGAGCAGACCGCCGTCATCGCCTCCAGCTTTTCCAGCGTCAGCGCGCCGCGCTCCGCCGCCGCAATCATGCCCGCATCCTCGGAAACAGGAATGAACGCACCCGACAAGCCGCCCACGTGGGAGGACGCCATCACACCGCCCTTTTTCACCGCGTCGTTCAGCATCGCAAGCGCCGCCGTTGTTCCGTGCGCACCGCAGGACTCCAAGCCCATCTCCTCCAGAATGTACGCCACCGAATCGCCCACCGCAGGGGTCGGCGCAAGGGAAAGGTCCACAATCCCGAACGGCACCCCCAGCTCCCGCGCCGCATCGGAGGCAACCAGCTGCCCCACGCGCGTGATCTTGAACGCCGTCTTTTTGATGACCTCCGCCAGCGTGGAGAGATCGCAGTCCCCCGCGCGACGGATTGCCGACGCAACCACCCCGGGACCGCTCACCCCGACGTTGATTGCCGCCTCGGGCTCGCCGATGCCGCAGAACGCCCCCGCCATAAAGGGGTTGTCCTCGGGGACATTCGCAAAGACCACCAGCTTTGCACAGCCGATGGACTCCGCATCGCGGGTCAGGTACGCCGCCCGCTTGATTGCCGCACCCATCCGCGCAACCGCATCCATGTTGATGCCCGCCTTCGTGCTTGCCACGTTGACCGACGAGCAGATGTTCTTCGTCTCGGCAAGCGCCTCGGGGATGATTGAAATCATCGCGTCCGCCCCGCGCGTCATGCCCTTCTGCACCAGCGCCGAAAAGCCGCCGAGGAAGTTGATGCCGAGCGCGTCCGCCGCCCGCTGAAGCGTGTGCGCGATTTTCAGATATCCCTCGGGCGTTGCGTCCCCGCCGATGAGCGAGACGGGCGTGACCGATACGCGCTTGTTGACAATCGGAATGCCGTATTTCTTCTCAATCGCGCATCCGACCGAAACCAGCCGCTCCGCCTGTCGGGTGATTTTGTCGTAAATTTTCGTGCAGAGACGGTCCGTGTCCTCGCTGACGCAATCCCAGAGCGAAATGCCCATGGTAATGGTGCGGATGTCGAGGTTCTCCTCGCGGATCATCTGGATGGTCTCCAGCACATCCTGTGTGTTAATCATTCGGGCGCCTCCTCAGACGTGGTGCATGGTGTTGAAAATATCCTCGTGCATGGTGTGGATGTCCAGCCCGCGCGACCTGCCCAGCTCCGCCAGCGTATCCACAAACTGCGTGAAATCCACCTTCAGCTCGTCAATGGAAGCCAGCATAATCATTGCAAAATAATCCGACAGCACCGTTTGCGTGATGTCCAGAATATTCGCGCCGTACTTTGCGCAAACGCCCGCAACGTCGGCAATGATGCCCACGCTGTCCTTTCCCGTAACCGTAATGACTGCTTTCATGCTTGTTACCTCGTGTTTTGCAGAGTGTCGAGGAACCGCCCGATTCTGCGCAGCGCTTCCTTGATATGGTCGGTGGAATAGCAGTAGGACGCGCGGATAAAGCCCTCGCCGCCCTGTCCGAATGCCGTCCCGGGGACCACCGCCACCCGCTCGGCATAGAGGAGCCGCTCGCAGAATTCGTCGCTCGTCAGCCCCGTGGACCGAATGCAGGGGAACGCGTAGAACGCCCCCATCGGCTCGCGGCAGGAAAGCCCCAGACGGTTAAAGCCCGCCACAATCAGCCGCCGCCGCATATCGTATTCCTCTTTCATTGCCTCCACCGCATCGTCACCGTGCCGCAGTGCCTCAACCGCCGCGTACTGCGCGGTCGTGGGCGCGCACATGATGGCAAACTGATGAATCTTGGTAATCTGCTTCATCAGCTCGGCGGGACCGCAGGCAAAGCCCATGCGCCAGCCCGTCATGGAAAAGGTCTTGGAGAAGCCGTTGACCACCACCGTGCGCTCCTTCATGCCCTCCACCGCCGCAGGGGAAACATGGCGCTTGCCGCCAAAGGTCAGCTCCGAATAAATTTCATCGGAGAGCACCAATACGTCCGTCCCGCGCAGGACCTCCGCCAGCGCCTCCAAATCCGCCCGCTCCATAATGCCGCCCGTGGGGTTGCAGGGATAGGGCAGAATCAGCAGCTTGGTGCGGTCGGTCAGCGCGCCGCGCAGCATTTCGGGGGTCACGCGGAAGTCATGCTCCGCCGTGGTTTCGAGAATCACGGGAACCCCGCCCGACAGCCGCACAAGCGGCTCGTAGCAAACATAGCTCGGTTGCGGAATGATGACCTCATCCCCCGGGCAGACCACCGCGCGGATTGTCCCGTCAATGGCTTCCGAGCCGCCCACCGTGACCAGAATCTCACCCGACGGGTCGTAGGAAAGCCCGTATTTGCGCTCCATCCAGTGCGAAATCTCCTCCCGCAGCTGTTCCAGACCGCGGTTGGCGGTGTAGCGCGTTTTTCCCGCCTCCAGCGAGAGGATGCCCGCCTTGCGAATCTCCCACGGGGTCGGGAAATCGGGCTCCCCCACGCCGAGCGAGATGACATCCTTCATTGTGTTTGCAATGTCGAAAAATTTTCGGATACCCGAGGGCTTGACCTCCTGCACCACGGGTGACAGCAGCTTTGCGTAGTCCATCACAGCAGATAACTCCCGCGCTCGTCCGCGCTCTCGCCCATCAGCTCCACGTCCATTTCCTTATAACGGCGCAAGACGAAGTGCGTGGCGGTGGAGGTCACGGATTCGATGGTGGACAGCTCCTTTGCAACGAAACGCGCCACGTCATGCAGGGTTCGTCCCTTAACCACAACGTTGAGGTCATACACGCCCGACATCAGGTAGACCGACTCGACCTCGGGGTACTTCATAACCTTTGCGGCAACATCCTCAAAGCCCAGTCCCGCCTTCGGCGTGACCTTCAGCTCGATGATGGCGGACACATACGCGTCATTCAGGCGCTCCCAGTCGATGACCGCCTTGTAGCCGCGGATAATTCCCGCCGCTTCCATTTCGTCAATCTCGCGGCGGACCTCCTCCTCGGTCATGCCGAGCATCACGGCAAGG
Organism: Clostridiales bacterium UBA6330; assembly: GCA_002438075.1. Classification (GTDB taxonomy): domain Bacteria; phylum Bacillota; class Clostridia; order Oscillospirales; family CAG-272; genus UMGS1865. Next base: position 796 of record DJSQ01000118.1, on the reverse strand, counting down.
TCGGCAGGCTCGGTGCGCGCGTCCTTGTTGAGCAGCTTCAACAGCTTCGTGTTCATACGGGTACCTCCTTTGGCGCGTATCGGATTATACGCGCTCGATTTTTTCAATCATGACCGTTTCGCACGGCACATCCTCATACCAGCCGACCGTCCGCGTGGGGGTCGTGGCAATGCGGTTGACAACGTCCATTCCCTCGGTGACCTTTCCGAAGCCCGCGTACTGACCGTCCAGATACCTTGCATCGCCGTGCATCACGAAGAACTGGGAGGAAGCGGAGTTGGGGTCCGAGGTGCGCGCCATGGAAAGCACGCCCGGGGCATGGTGCAAATCGTTTGCGCCAAAGCCGTTTGCGGCGAATTCGCCGTAAATCGCGCCCGCGTCCTTTTCGGCAAAGCCCTCACCGTAGCCGCCGCCCTGAATCATAAAGCCCGGGATTACGCGGTGAAAGACCGTCCCGCTGTAGAAGCCGCTGTCAACGAGCGACAGGAAATTCGCCACCGTCTTGGGCGCTTTGTCGGGGTATAGCTCGGCAGTAATCTCGCCGAAGTTCTTTACAGTAATCTTAATTTTCGGGTTGTTCATGGTAATTACCTCTCTGAATAAATGATAAAACCTCGGGCTTTGCCCGATATGTACCGACCGAAAGAGCATTCTTCCTCATCCGTTCCCTTCACCGTCCCCCTTTTCTCAAAGGGAAAGGCTTTCGGAGGGTCTGTAATTTTGAGAGAAATCGCTCGTTTGTTGACTGTCCGCCCTCATCCGTCGCCTACGGCGACACCTTCCCCCTCGAAGGGGA
>DJSQ01000192.1:242-3756 GCA_002438075.1 Clostridiales bacterium UBA6330 | reverse complement strand
GGCAGAGCCCCAAGGTCTTACAGGAGGTACACAATGAACATAGAAACCATCACCACCGCAACGTTCGGACCCGGGGGGAACGGCGAGTGGTTTTACGCGGACGGAAAGAAGTCCACAGCGCAGTCCCCTGAGTGGGTCGCGGAAAAAGGGCTGGACGCTTTCGAGTACGAAGCGGGAAACGGAATCAGCGCGGGCGAAGCATCCCTCCGTGCAGTCGGAGAGAAGGCAAAGAAAGCGGGCGTGCTGATGTCCTTCCATACTCCCTACTTCATCTCCCTCTCGGGAACCGACCCCGAAAAACGACTGAAAAGTCTGGAGTATATCCGCAAAAGCCTCTGGGCGGCAGAGCTCCTCGGCGCGGATACCATCGTCATCCATAGCGGGAGCGCCGCAAAAATCACCCGCGAGGAGGCAATGAAGCTGTCGGTCGATACACTTGAGAGGATCGCCGCAGACGTGGGTGAGAACCCCTGCGCAAGGCTCGGCATCGAAACCATGGGGAAGGTCAACCAGCTCGGCACCCTCGAGGAAGTCATTGAACAGTGTAAAGTTGCCCCCATCTATACCCCCGTTGTCGACTTCGGACACCTCAACGCCCGCGAGCGGGGAGGGGCTTTCCCCGATTGCGACAGCTACCGCCGCGTGTTTGATACCATCGCCGAAAAGCTCGGGGATAAGCACGCAAAATACCTCCATTGCCACTTCTCCAAAATCGAGTATACCGCGGCGGGCGAGAAAAGACACCTCACCTTCGCGGACGAAACCTACGGTCCTGCGTTTGAGCCGCTTGCCGAAGCTATCGCCCGCGAGAACGTCTGCCCGCGCATCATCTGCGAGTCCGCAGGCACGCAGGCAGAGGACGCACTGTTCATGAAAAATGCCTACCTTGCCGCAAGAAAGGAACTGAAAACCGAATGACGCTTGCCGAACGCTATCTTGCCGCCAAACGCGCCCTGTTTGACGCAGTTTACAACGACCTCAACGACCGCCAGAGGGAAGCGGTCTATACCGTCAATCACCCCCTGCTGGTCCTCGCGGGCGCGGGGAGCGGAAAAACCACCGTGCTCGTCCGCCGCATCGCGTTTATCATCCGCTACGGGAACGCGTACCTCTCGGATACCGTCCCCGACGGGCTGACCGACGAGCAGGTCGACTACCTTGCGCAGGCGGCGCAAACCTGCACCAAAGAGCAGCTGCGCCAGATGCTCGATGCATTTGCCGAGAATCCATGCCCCTCCTACGCTGTGCTGGCAATCACCTTTACCAATAAGGCGGCAAAGGAAATCAGAAGCCGCATTGACGCCATGTTTGCCGATGACCCCGCAGGGTGCGCCGAGATTATGACGGGTACCTTCCATTCGGTCTGCGTGCGCATCCTGCGCCGCCACGCCGAAGCCGCAGGGTATCACGCAGGATTTTCCATCTACGACACCGACGACAGCAAAAAGGCATACGCCGAGGCGCTCAAGCGGTGCAGGATTGACGAAAAGCTCCTGCCCATCAAGTCGGTTGCAAACGCGGTCAGCCGCGCAAAGGACCGCCTTCTGACCCCCGAGGACTTCGAGACCGAGGCGGGCGCGGATTTTCGCATGGGGCAGATTGCGCGGGTCTATACCGCCTATCAGCAGATTCTGCGCGAATCCAACGCGCTGGATTTTGACGACATCATCATGCAAACGGTGCTCCTGTTCCGCCGGCATCCCGAAATTATGGAGTACTACCAAAAGCGCTTCCGCTACGTCTGCGTGGATGAGTATCAGGACACGAACATCGCGCAGTTCGAGCTGACGCGGATGCTTGCCGAGGGGAGACGGAACCTGATGGTGGTCGGTGATGACGACCAGAGCATCTATCGCTTCCGCGGCGCAACAATTGAGAACATCCTGTCGTTCGACAAGGCGTACCCCGATGCAAAGGTCATCCGTCTGGAGCAGAATTACCGCTCCACACAGAACATTCTGGACGCGGCGAATGCCGTGATTGCAAAGAACAACGGGCGGATGGGCAAAACGCTCTGGACGGCGGCGGGCGCGGGGTCGATGATTCATCTGGTCGGGTGCGAGGACCAGAACGACGAGAGCCGCCGCATCGTGGACACGGTGCAGAAGCTGGTGGCAAGCGGGAACGCCTGCTATCGGGATTTCGCGGTCCTCTACCGCATGAACGCGCAGTCGCAGAACATTGAAAAAGCCTTTGCGCGCGCGGCGGTGCCGTATCGGATGCTGGGCGGCACGCGCTTCTCGGACCGCAAGGAAATCCGTGACGCGGTGGCGTACCTCCAGCTGATTAACAACCATGATGACAACGTGCGGCTGCTCCGCATCATCAACGAGCCGCGCCGCAAGATCGGACCGAAAACGCTGGAGGCGATTGCGGCGATTGCGGCGGAGCAGGACTGCTCGCAGTTTGAGGTCATCGAGCGGGCGCAGTCATATGCGGCGCTGAAGAACGCCGCGCCGATGCTGGACGATTTCGCGCGCCTGATCAACGGGCTGACGGCGGACGCGGCGGAGATGCGGCTGGACGTGCTGTTTGACGCGATGCTGGACCGCTCGGGCTATCGGCAGATGCTGATTGCGGCGGGCGAAGCCGAGGAGGAGCGGCTGGAGAACTTAGAGGAGTTCAAGTCGCAGATTCTGGAGTACATGAAGGATTCGGAGGACGGAAACGAAACGCCGACCCTGACGGGCTTCCTCGAGGAAACCGCGCTGGTGGCGGACGTGGACCGCTACGACGAGAGCGCCGACGCGGTGGTGATGATGACGATTCACAGTGCGAAGGGGCTGGAGTTTCCGATTGTGTTCCTGCCGGGGATGGAGGACGGCATTTTCCCGGGGATGCAGACGATTGAGGGCGGCGAGAGCGAGATGGAGGAGGAACGGCGGCTTGCCTACGTTGCAATCACGCGGGCAAAGCGGGAGCTGTACATCCTGCACGCGGACCAGCGCCTGCTCTACGGGCGGACGGGCTACAACCCGCTGTCGCGCTTCGTTTCGGAGATTCCCGCGTCGCTGATTGAAGAGGAAAAGACGCAACGTGCGGGCATTTGGGGACGGACGCAGGGGACCTACGGCAGCTACGGTGCGCAGTCTCCCGCGTCGCAGAAAAAGACCTACTACCGCGAGCAGGACAGCCGTTCCACCCGGAGTAACGCAAGCGGCGCAACCGGTGCAAGGGGCGGGAGCGGGACGGTGCGCGTAACGCTCGGAAGTCCTGCGGCGCCGCGCCCGACAGCGCCGCGTTCGGCGGTAGCTCCCGCGCGTCAAGCGCCCGCCTTTGCCCCCGGGGACCGCGTTGAGCACATGGTTTTCGGCGCGGGCGAGGTGATTTCCTGCAAAAAGATGGGCACGGACACTCTATACGAGGTCATTTTCGAGAAAGCCGGCACCAAAAAGCTAATGGGCTCTTTTGCGAAGATGAGGAAGGTGTAGGAAGACCTTGGAGGCGCAGGGAGACCCCTTTCGGAGGGGTCTCCCTACCCTCCAAACCTCCCTGACCTACCCCGAACTTCCCC
>DJSQ01000192.1:0-189 GCA_002438075.1 Clostridiales bacterium UBA6330 | reverse complement strand
ACCTACCCCGAACTTCCCCCAAGAGCACCCGCCCTTGCAGAGCGAAGATTTGTTTCGCTTTGTTTGAGGGCGGGTGCTCTTGGGGGAAGTTTTTTTGTCGGATTGGGAGGTGCGAACCTCTGAAAAGTGCGGCTATCGCGCTCGATTGGTGAGCGGAAGGCGTTTTGCTATGATGCCTTACACGGGTGC
>DJSQ01000140.1:2530-4906 GCA_002438075.1 Clostridiales bacterium UBA6330 | reverse complement strand
CCATGTCCCCGCCACTTACGAGGCGAAAATTTGTTTCGCTTTTTTGAGAGTGGCGGGGACATGGGGGAAGTTTTTTGTCGGATTGGGAGGTGCGGATTTTTTGCAGGGTGCGGCTTCGCGCCCGATTTGTGGGATAAAATTTGGGGGGAGGGGTTGAAATCCTACGGATATTGTGGTATAATGGAGAAAATACAGCGGAAGAGAGGGACGATTATGAAACGGTTGATTCGGATTTTGGCGGTGTTGTTGTCGGCTTTGCTGGCGGTGTCTGTTCTGGCTTCGTGCGACCAACCGGCGGGTCCTGCGGGACCGCAGGGCGAGCAAGGGGTACAAGGCGAAGCCGGCAAGGACGGAAAAGACGGTGACAAGGGAGACAAAGGCGACAAAGGCGACAAGGGAGACAAGGGCGACAAGGGCGATAAAGGTGACAGTGGCGCGCAGGGTGAAGCGGGCAAGGACGGAAACGACGGCGAAAAAGGGGACAAGGGGGATAAAGGAAACGCAGGTCGCGGAATCCTGAAAACCGAGATTATTGACGGTTGGCTGTACATCACCTATTCGGATGACCCCGAGCATTCTGTAAAAATCGGAAAGGTCAGCGGCGAGGGCGGCGCGGAGACGGAAGGGACTGACGGCTTGGAATACTACCCGCTCCCCGACGGAACTTACGCGGTCGGCGGCGGCACGACAAAATATCTGACCGAGGTCGAAATCCCCGCGATTCACAACGGAAAAGCCGTGACGGTTATCATGGACAGCGCGTTTCTGTCTTTTCCGAATCTGAAAAAAATTACGATTCCGAACAGCGTGACAAGCATTGACTATTGCGCGTTCCTCGGTTGCAGTAGCCTGACGAGTATCACCATTCCGAATAGCGTGACGAGTATCGGCTATTCTGCGTTCGGTGGTTGCAGTAATCTGACGAACATCACCATTCCGAATAGCGTGACGAGTATCGGCGGTTCTGCGTTTAAAGATTGCAGTAGCCTGACGAGCATCACGATTCCGAACAGCGTGACAAGCATCGGCAATTCCGCGTTTTCCGGTTGCAGTAGCCTGACGAGTATCACGATTCCGAACAGCGTGACGAGCATCGACGAGGGCGCGTTCTCCGGTTGCAGCGGTCTGACGAGCATCACGATTCCGAACAGCGTGACAAGCATCGGAAGACATGCATTCTACAATTGTACCGCCTTGACAAGTATCACAATTCCAAACGGTGTGACAAGCATCGCATGGGGGATTTTAGAGGGCTGTAAGAAATTAACGAGTGTAACACTTCCGTTTGTTGGCGTAAATGCGGGTGAAAAATCAAGTAATTGCTTTGGCGCAGCCTTTTTACCTTGGGGGTCTCCCGACTATACTTACAAGATTGAGGCTAATGTTCCGCTCACTTTGAAGAATGTTGTAATTACAGGAGAAACAAGTATCGAATGGGGTGCCTTCTATGGTTGCTCTGCGTTGACAAGTATCACCATAGGAAGTAAAGTAACGAGCATCAAGAGCGGTGCGTTTGCCAGTTGCAAAAATCTGGGCGAAATCAAGGTTGAGAACGGTAATGCCGAATACCATTCAGCGGGAAATTGTCTGATAGAAACCAAAACCGGCACACTGATTGTAGGCGCCAATAGCAGTGTGATTCCGACAGACGGCAGTGTAACAAGCATCAGTGGGTACGCATTCTACGGTCGATCTGGCTTAAAAAGCATCACGATACCGAACAGCGTGACGAGCATCGGCGAGTATGCGTTCTACGGTTGCAGTGGTCTGACGAGCATCACGATACCGAACAGCGTGACGAGCATCGGTCGTTTTGCGTTCTCCGGTTGCAGTGACCTGACGAGCATCACGATTCCGAACAGCGTGACGAGCATCGACGAGGGCGCGTTCTCCGGTTGCAGTAGCCTGACAAGCATTTCCTACACCGGAACAAAAGCACAGTGGAAGGCAATCTCAAAGGGGGATTTGGCTTGGAGTGGTACTTTAATTTGTTCTGATGGAAGTATTACAATAGGTGGGGGAGGGGGGCTTCCGGTAGGCGGAGAAGATGAAAGCTGGGGCAAACTATACCCAGTCAATTCCACCGAATGAAAAAAACAAGATTCACAATATCAAGACTTAATCCATAAAAGAAACGGAACGACACACGGGTCGTTCCCTACAAACGCTGTCTTTTCGGTGTTTTCGTAGGGAACGCCCCGTGTGTCGTTCCGCGCGTCCCGCCCATAAACCGTGCGCGATAGCCGCACCCTGCAAAAAATCTCCACCTCCCGCCCAAACCCAAAAACTTCCCCCAAGAGCACCCGCCACCAAACATAGCGAAACAAATCTTTGCCGTGTACAGGCGGGTGCTTTTGGGGGAAGTTCGGGGAGGAT
>DJSQ01000140.1:0-2418 GCA_002438075.1 Clostridiales bacterium UBA6330 | reverse complement strand
CTCCAAGGTCTTCTTCACCCTATCCGTCCCTCCTCCAAAAGAAGCCGTAAAACTTTAACGGCGCGGACGGAGAGGAGGGCGAAGAGGACGGCGAAGGCGAGCGGGAAAAGCGTGGCTATCAGGGGCGTGTCAGCGGGGTTGCGAAGGTAAACGGAGGCTCCGTTTACCAGTGCCGTGACCTCGGGCGTGCCGTCTACCGCGTGGTCGGAGGTCGCACCCATCGCAAGCTCGTAATCCTCGCGCGGCGCAAGCGTGAAGACCTTGTCCGACTTCAATACCGTGTCGGGCGCCCCCTTCACTGTGATGACCAGCCCCTCAACCGTGATCGGCGCGTCGGAGGTGTTGCGTATCCGCCCCCGTACCGTCACCTGCCAGATGTCCTCGTCCGCACTCACGCGCGCCGATGTCGCCGTGATTTCCTCGCGGATTGCCAGCCCCGCGCGCTCGGGAATCAGCGACAGGACCGTCAGAAGCGCCGAAAACAGCGCCACGGCAACGAATACGACCACCAACACAACCTGTAGGGCGGTCCGCTTTTTCAGATTCATCGGTTGCTTCATCTTTGTGCACTCCTTGTTTCCTTGATTGGGGTCCCCGCCGAAAAGACCTGACGAATGTTCAGCGCATCGTCAACCAGAAGCAGGTCGGCGCGCTTTCCAACCTCCAGACTGCCCACGCGGTCCGCAATCCCCGTCGCGGTCGCGGGGTTCAGCGTTGCGCACCTTACCGCGTCCTCCAGCGGCGCACCCGTCATGCGCATGAGGTTCTTCACCCCCTGCCACAGGTCCAGCGTACTGCCCGCCAGCGCGCCCGAGCGCGTCTCCGCGCGCCCGTTCCGCACCACAACAGGCTCGCCCGCAATGGCGTATTCGCCGTCGGGACAGCCCGTGGCTTCCATTGAGTCGGTAATCAGAATGAAGCGGTCGGGACCCTTGAAGCGGTAGGTCATGCGCACCATGTCGGGGCAGATGTGCAAGCCGTCCACAATCAGCTCGACCCACAGGTCGGTGGTCAGCGCCACGCAGACCGCGCCTCCCTCGCGGTGGTGCAGGGGAGGCATGGCGTTGTAAAGGTGCGTGAAGCAGTCTACGCCGTGCGAGATTGCGGTCCGCGTCTCGGCGGCGGTGGCGTTGGTGTGACCCAGCCCCAGCGTTGCGCCGTAAGCCTTTGCGCAGGCGGCAAACCCGCCGTCCGCGTCCAGCTCGTAAGCCGCCGTGATGTGGCAGGGGACGTGAATCGCGTTCAGGCAGTCCTCCAGATCGCGCGGGTCGAGCGGGACCAGCAGGGCGGGATTGTGCGCGCCGCGCTTGACGGGGTTGAGGTATCTGCCCTCCAGATGGATGCCGTCGTAGCCGCAGGCTTCGATGTCGGCGATGGCGCGGAGCCAGTCCTGCTTTTCCGCCGACGCGAGCGTGGCAAACACGGTGGTCACGCCGTGCTCGGCGTAGGAGCGCTTCATGGTCTCCATCTGCTCCCGCGTGGCGGTGGTGAAGTCATAGCCCGCGCGCCCGTGGGTGTGCATATCCACAAGCCCGGGCAGGACGGTCAGCCCCTCGGCGGAGAGGTGGGGGGTATCCTGCGGAAGCTCGCCGACTTCGCCGACGGCGAGAATGGTATCGTCCTCAATCAGAATGGGGCAGTCCTGCACAAACGCGTTTCCCGAGAGGACCCGCCCGTGTTCCAGCAACAGTTTCATATTCGTTTCCTCGCTTTCTGATTCCATTATATCGGATTTGGCGGAAAAGTCAAGAGGTTTGGCGAAAAAAGCGTTGACAATCGGATTTTTCCATGTTATAATGATAATAACTTCAAAAGAAAAGGAGACCTCGGGATGTTATTTGGAATCAAAAATCGTGTGGCGGACGAGATGGACAGGGTGCTTGCCGATTATCCCGTTCTGAATCTCAAAAAGAAGAAAAAGCTGCTCCGTTTCCGCTCGGCGGGGAAGGGTGTGGTTGCAAAGGGGTACTTACGGCAGGACTTCTCGGGCGGGCACTATCGGATGGACATTCCGATGGAGCTGCGCTGGGAGCCGAACCGTGTAACGCTGCTGCTTGACCTTTGCCCGCGCAGTCTGGCGCACTCCATGAGCCTGCCGCGCACGATGTTTTCCGCGAGCGCGCGGGTTGCCTACAATGTGAAGGCGCGCTACACCCAGCTTTTGGACGGGTCCCCCGACAACGGGCACGAGGGGCGCGGCTTCCTCTTGGAGGGGAGCGTTCGTTGCACCGCCCGCGAGGTTGGTCGCGGGCTGAATGATCTCCTTGACGAGGTGGTTGTCCGCCGCCGCGAGGAGCTCTCCGACTTTTGTGTGCTGACTTTAGGGTGAGGTGAGGAAGACCTTGGAGGCGCAGGGAGACCCCTTTCGGAGGGGTCTCCCTACCCTCCAAACCTCCCTGACCCACCCCGAACTTCCCC
>DJSQ01000133.1 GCA_002438075.1 Clostridiales bacterium UBA6330 | reverse complement strand
TTCTGTTGGAGGCGCCACCCGCCCGACCCGCCCCGCGCTTGCGCGGGGCGGGTCGGGAAGTAAGAGGTAATAGTGAATAGTGAAGAAGTAAGGTAGCTTTTCGCCTCGGCGAAAAGCGTCTTTTTTTATTTTTTGTGCCTCATAATTGGTTTTGCTGTTCACCTTTTCTACAGACTTCTCTTGCATTTTTGCCGAATTTATGTTATACTGATATCATAAATCCTGCGAAAGGAGCCTTTGAAATGAAGCCCAAGCAAATGGAGAGGCTGACCCGACATTTTGACCGATACTTCGGGCAGACGAACAACCATGTGCTCCATCCCATTGTTGACAACGGGTTCCATGTCGATGTCCTCTTATATGAGCCGACCGAGACCTATCCGTTCTGGAAGCTGGCAACGATGGGGGCGAGCGATTACAAAATGCCGAAGGCGCAACCTACGTTCGGCTTGTATAACGAATACGTCATGTTCGTTGATCGGGGTGAGGACCTCGGCGACAAGCGCGTTGCGGCGTGGTATTACGGTCAGCTGGTCAGAATCGCGTCCTATGCGAAATTCTGCGATACGCACGTCACCTACGGGCACAGCTTGGAGTGGGAGCCCGAGGACCCCGAGGACGAAATGATGGCGGCGTTTCTGGAGCTTCCGCAAATCATTCCCGACGGCGGCATCCTTCATTGCAGGCTGGGGCTGTTGAGGACCGTTACCTGCTTGCAGGTCGTTCTGCTGAACAAAGCCGAGCTGGGGCGGCTGATGGAGATTGGACCGCAGGCGTTCAGTGAGTATTTATATCCCGAGGAGAAGGGGAAAAAGCATTTCCTGTCGGAAAGACATCGAACCGAAAAATTTTAGGCTTATGAATTTAGAAAGGAGCCCTGTTATGAAACGTTTTGCTGTTCTGCTCGCGTCCCTTACTCTTGCGCTGTGCTTCCTCTTGGTCGGCTGTTCGGGCAAGCCGAATGCGCCCGCCGATTCCGATTCTCCCGCGCATACGCACATCTATAGTGATTGGGTGGTTGCGACCCCTGCGACCTGCCAAAAGGAGGGGCAGATGAAGGGCACCTGCTCCTGCGGCAAGACCGAGCTTACCACAATCAAAAAGACGGACCACAATTTTGTGAACCATGCCTGCACGATGTGCGGGAAGCGGGACAGCGAGGTCCCGTTTGTGTCGGATTACACCGCAGGGAAGGAAAACACGGTGGGGAATACCTCCGCCACTGCCTTTGCGTTGCAGGACGGCTGGGTCTACGCGGGGGTCGGACAGCAGATTGTGAAGTACAGAATCGGCTCAAAACAGACAACGTTGGTCTATTCCTGCAACGGGCTGAACCCGTTCAACGTGAATGTGGTCGGCGATTGGATTTACTTCTCCCTCGGCGGAGGGACTGCCTCGAAATGCGGAATTGCCAAGGTTCGCACGGACGGGCAAGGGTTTGAACTCCTGCTTTCCTCGGTCAACGTTGGGGAAATGCTTGTTGTGAAGCAGACGATCTATTATACCTCGCTGAAGGAGGAGTACAACAACTACGCAAAGGATGCCTCGCCGCTGTATTCCATGTCGGTCAACGGCGGCGGGACCAAGCAGGTCCATGACGGTTATGTGAGAGGACTTTGTGCAACCGGCACGCACATCTTTTTCCTGTATGAGCCGCTGGAGGGTATCGGAGCGCTTTGTCGCATAAAGCACAATGGAACGAACTTAGTGGAGCTTCTGAAGCAGGATATTGTGCACGTGGCAATCGGCAAGGATAAGCTCTATATAACCGAGATAGATGAAAATGGAAACTATCTTCTTTCCTCAATCGGGACAAACGGTGGTGCGCCGGCACGCATCTGTTCCGTGTGGTCAAGCGGAGACACCTTCCTTGTAAGTGGGAAGAACGTATTTTATAACGGCTTTTCTTCGGATCCCGCGACCTCCGAGGACATAGTGGACGAAGGGATTATCCTGCTTGACACCTCCACCAAAAAGATGACATTTCTTCACGAAGCGGAGCAGGCTTGCTATGCGGTTGGAGAGTATCTGATGCTTGTAATCTACAGCGGCGAGACCCCGACCTCCATTAAGCAATACGATGTTGCAAACAAAACATGGAGCACCGTTACGATAGGCTGACGCTCCAAAGCCTGAAAAAAGCACCCGAAAGGGTGCTTTTTTCAGGCTATATCGTTCTCACAGAAATGCCGATTCGGTGAACGCCCGTTTCAGTTCGGCGCAGAGAGCATCGGCGTAAAGGGCGAAGCCGTGGTCGTTCGGGTGCGTTCCGTCCACGGTGCAACCGTCCTCATCGGGACCGCGAAAGACCGATGCGCCGTCGATGTAATACACGTTGCGGTCACCCTGCTCCCGCGCGTAGCGGTAGGTGTCGAGAATGACATCCCTGCGCGCAAGGTTCTCGGTGTAGGCGCTGTCAAAGTCGATGCGGGAGATCATGAGATAGGGGACGTCGGGGTGCGCGGCGCGGATTGCTTTGTAAAGCTTGCAATGCGTGTTGCGCAGGTGCTGCGGGTTCGGCGCGTTGTGGTCGTAATCCGAGACGAACGCGCACATCTTGAGCGAGGCGAGGTAATCAATCATCGCGTCCTCCGCTTTTCCACTGCCCGAAAAGCCGAGGTTGACGTAATCCAGTCCCGTGCGGCGCGCGACAATGTTTTGGTAGCAGTTCCCCGGGCGCGAGGCACAGCCGCCCTGCGTGATGGAGCTACCGTAATAGACGATGGGCGCGCTGTCGCGGTAGCGAAGCCCTTCGCCGACGGTTGCATGGTCCCGCGTTCCGATGAGAAGCGTATCGACCCCTGCGTAAAGCGGGAAATTGACGGTGATGTACCGCAGCTTCCGCGAGGGGAAGCGGACCGCCGCCTCGTAGCCGTCCACAATGTCAAACGGCGGCATGAAGGTGCGGAAATAGCGGGACGTCCCCGTTGCGGGGTCATCGACATAGAGGTCGAAGCCTGCGGAGCCCGTGAGCGGGATATGCGGCATTTTACCGATGCGGTTCATGGTGGCGTGGATGGCAATCAGGTCGGAATCGGTGGAGAAGCGCACCCGCCCGCCTGCGGTATTATAGGCGAGCTCGGCAACGCCCGCACTGACTGCGGAGGCAGTCTCCTCGGGCATCCGACGGAAGGGGACAGTCTTTTTGTAGTCGTAAAGCCCGTAGACCGCAAAGGGGGCTTGCCGCACATCGCGCCAAGTGATATCCGTATCGGTCACGGTTTTCGGGACGTGAAAATTCGCGTCGATTTCATCCAAAGAAAGCTGTTTCATAGCGGAAACTCCTTTTCATTTTAACGGTTGGGTCAGAACAAAGCCGTGGAACGGCGGGACGGGGGAGGTGATGCGGATGCCGCTTCCCTCGGGGTGCGCCTCGGTTCCCGCGACCGTTGCGCCCGCGCTGACCTCCGTGACGAGCAGGTCCTCGGCGGTGTCGAGCGAGAGGTTGAGGAACAGGCTGACAAGCTGTCCGTCCGCGCGCTTGCGGCAGATTTGGTAGAAATTCGGCTCGCGCGGGATTTTGGGGTAGGGGAGTTGCAGGAAGTCCGCCAGCTCCTCCGCGCGGAAGTAGGAGAGCGAGAATGCCGTGCGCGGGTCGCCCGCGTAAGTGTCAATGGCGTAGACCAGAAGCTCGGTTTCGCCGCTTCGGAAGCGGTAAACGGCGGGGCTTGTCTGCTCCTCCTCGGAAAAGACGGAGAGCGGCTGTGCGCCTGCTTGCAGGGTCAGGCGGTAAGCGTAGGGGAGCGCGCCCGTTGCCGCGCGCTCGTCACCGTGCAGGGTCAGGAGTGGGGGCGGCATTGGGGTTGCGTCCGAAAAGCCGACCGCCATGCCGCCATCGCGCAGAATCTGCGCGGCGGGGACATCGAGAATCAGCCGTCGCGGGAGCGGCTTTCCGACCAACAGGCGCGCATTCTCCCCAAAGCAAACAGCGGCGGGGACTGCGCCGAGGTTGTCCTGCGGGGCTCCATAGGTGGTCGGGATGCCGAGCCCCGCCAAAAATCCACCCGCGCGGCTCAATGCGCGCCGCATGAGGGGCTTTTCGCCGAGGAAGGCATCGGGCAGGTGCGCCCACGCCAATTTGTGCTTTCCCTCGACCACGCGAACGCCGTAGGGCGCGGTATCCGCAAAGGCGCGGTCAATCTGCTCCCGCAAGGGGGCATAGCGCCGATGCGCGCGGAGGTAGCCCGTTTCGTAGTCGGGGGAGGCAAAGTAATCAAAGAGGTAATCGAACGCCCCGAGGCGCGGCTCGGTCCGCAGGGCGCAGTCGTAGGCTTCCCCGAGTGCGGCGGGGACCAGTGTGCGCGGGCGGGGATAGGTATCGGCTTCATGGAAAAGCTCGGTATCCTCGGGGCAGAAGCCGACCTGCATCCGCACGAATTCGATGACATCGGCGAGCGCGGTGGCGGGGAAGCGGTTGACGGCGGGGGCTGTCCAGTACGGCGCGCCCGAGAGCCGCAGGAAGGGGCGGTTTTTGCCCGCGAGGATGGCGGTCAGCTCGTCGGCGGTTGCGCCCTCGGAGTCGAAGGAGGTATAGCCCGCGCAGAAGCCGAGGCGGAGGTTGGGGTCAACGCGGTCGGCGATTTCCCGCAGGAAGCGGCAGAAGGACCGCAACGAGTCGCCCATGGTCTGCACATAAGCCGCCCGCGCGGGGGTGGGCGCGCCCGTAAAGACGCTTTGCGTCAGGCTGCTGTCGGCAAGGGCGGGGGAATCGGTGGGGAGGGCGAGGGCTTTTGCAAGCAGGCTTTTATGCTGTTTACAGAAGCACCCGAGCCCGGGGCGGACCGACTGGCAGAGGTCGTCATCGATCATGACGATGGTTGCGCCGCAGCTACAGAGTGCGGCAAACCACTCGCCGTACCATTCCCGATAATTGGGGTCGGTGGGGCAGAACGCATCGCCGCGCTCCTGACCCGCAATCGAGCGGAGGCGGGTCATATTGGCGAAGGCGGGGTCTGCGTTTTTTGGAGTGGGGGTGCCGAAGCCGAAGCCTCTGGTCCAGATGCCGACCTCCAATCCTGCGTCACGGAAGAATCGGACGTTCTCCCGCAGGTTTGCAAAGCACGTCTCGCGCAGCTCGGGTCGGAAGAACGGCTCCTGCTCGGTAGCGAGGAAGATGGTATCGGTTCCCGCTTCTCTCAAGTCTTTGAGCACGCGCTCCCGCTCGTCTGCGGTACAGTTTCGGCTCATGATGGGGGTATACTGTCGGTGATTCATGGTGGGTGCTCCTTTGATAAGACCTTGTGACTCTGTCCCAAGCCCTGCTTAGAGGACTTCTTAAGGAGAAGTCCCCTAAGAACCTTCAAGACCTTCAACCAATTTGGGTTTTTGATTCTTTCTT
>DJSQ01000098.1:603-3064 GCA_002438075.1 Clostridiales bacterium UBA6330 | reverse complement strand
TCTTCGCTCTGCAAGGGCGGGTGCTCTTGGGGGAAGTTCTGGGAGGGTCCGGGAGGTTTGGAGGGTAGGGGACCCTCTGCGAAAGAGGGTCCCCTGCGCCTCCAAGGTCTTCTTCCCCTCACCCTCCCACCACTTCACAAGTCGCGCGGGGGGAGAGGGCATCGAGAATAGGGGAGCCGCGGTCGGAGAGACGAACGCGCAAACGCGCATCACAGCTTTCCCGAATCCGCCCCGACATCTGACCGAGAGACGGCGCGCGAAGCTCCCGTCCGCCCGATAATGGCTCTAAGTCCAGCTCCAGTGCCAAAGAGCCCTGACGCAGAAGAATGTGCCGCGGCGTGTAGTCCATGATCCGTACCCCGCGATAGGTCGCAAAACGGTACTCCCGCCCCCCGAGCATCACAACCGCAAGACAGCCCGTGAACGAAAAGCCGAGAAACGGAATGTGCGCAAGCGCCGCCATCACCGAAAGCGGAGCGGAGAAGCCCCCGAAATCGTTGCACTGAAGCCAGAGATACGAGCGCGGAAACGAGCGCCCGCTGTCCTTCTCGCAGTAGCCTGTTGCACCGTCAAAATCGTGCGGAACGCCGTCCACCACCATCCGCCCGCTTACAAGATGCGACATACTCACTACCCCGTGGCGGCATTGCATCGGCAGACGCGCAAAGGGTCCCATAATGTCCGAGCGGAGCGGGGTCAGCCCCTCGTAGCGGAGCGTCCCCTCCACCCCCGGGAGAGACACGCGAATGCCGCGCGGCGAAAAAAGACAGTCCCCCGTCCGCACCGTGTCTCCCTTCGCGTAAAAATCGGGCATGGGGAAATTCCGCGTCCCCGAGGAGTCAATCAGCTGAACGAACGCGCCGTCCGCCGCCCGCCCGGGAATCAGCGCCAGCATATAGTCCCCCGCGCGCTGCTTGTAGTACCACCCCTCAAAATAACGGTCAGACATGGGCATCCCTCATCGCGGGGTTGTCAATCAGATGTCCCGCCGAATCGAAGCGCGAGCCGTGGCAGGGGCAGTCCCACGAGTGCTCCGCGCGGTTGTAGCGGAGCGCGCAGCCGAGGTGCGGACAGCGGCGGGGGAGGGGGAGCAGAAAATCGCCCAGCGTCGCGCCGAGATTGGCAAGAAGCTGTGGATGCAGAAGGCTCCGCGCGGGGTCGAACACCGCCGCATAGCGGTTCTGCTTGCCCTCTATGGCATCGGCGAGAAGCTGCGCGGCAACGGCGGAGGTCGTCATGCCCCACAGCCCGAAGCCCGTGGCAACGAACACGTTCGGCATGGCGGGACTGTAGCGCCCGATATAGGGGACGTAATCCAGCGTCACGCAGTCCTGATTCGCCCAGCGGCAGACCTCGGTTGCATCGGGGAAATGCGTGCGGACGAAATCGGTGATTGCCGCAAAGCCCGTGCCCTTCCTGCCCGTGCGGTGACTCCCGCCGCCGACCAGCAAAAGGACGCGGTAGTTGCGGAAATAGAAGCCCCCGCCTGCATTGCCCGCGTCCTCGGCGGTGCAACCGAGGTCGGGCGCGCCCGCAAAGGCGACGACGTAGGACCGCATCTGGTACTGCTTGACGAAATACAGCCCGCGGCGGTTGACGAACGGGAAGTGGGTGGCGATGACGAGCTTTTTCGCCCGCACGCGCCCGCGGTCGGTAATTGCGGTGGTGCCGTCCAATTTGCGGACGAAGGTATGGGAATAGTAGCGCAGGCTCCGCGCAACGGCGTGCAGGAATTTGAGCGGGTGGAACTGCGCCATATCGGGGTAGGTGACGGCATCAACGGCGGCGAAGGGGAGGTCGGGGCGGGTGGTGTAGGTGGCGGGGAAGCCGACCGAATGCAGAAAATCGGCTTCCTTTTTCAGGTTATCCCGACCTGTACGGGAGTACATGACCGACGGGCGGACCTCAAAGTCGCAGTCGATATCCTTTGCAAGGCGGCGGATATGCGCCAGCCCTTCGAGGTTGGCGTGCAGGTACTCTGCGGCGGCGTTCCTGCCGTAGGTTTTGGCGAGCTTGTAATACAGCTGGTCATGCTGGGCGGTGAGGACGGCGGTGGTCCCTTTGGTAATCCCTGCGCCGGGCAGGGTTGCATCGAGCAGGACGCAATCCGCGCCGCGCTCGGTGAGCTCTTTTGCAATGAGGGTTCCCGCGATACCGCCGCCGACAACGCAGACGTCTGCGGTAATGTCGGTATCGAGGGGATGCTCGGGCAGTGGTGCAAGATGGTCGGTCCACAAAAATCGCATAGGCGGTCTCCTTTTTTCGCTTATTATGCGCACGTAACGCGTGCGTTATGCGAAAAATTTCGGGTGGGGTAGGAAGACCTTGGAGGCGCAGGAGCCCCTCTTTCGGAGATGGGTCTAACGCGGCAAAGCCGCTATTGACGAGATTTTGCGTTGCAAAATCTGTCACCTACCCTCCAAGCCTCCCTGACCTCCCGAGAACTTCCCCCAAGAGCACC
>DJSQ01000098.1:371-531 GCA_002438075.1 Clostridiales bacterium UBA6330 | reverse complement strand
CCCGCCCTTGCATGGCGAAAATTTGTTTCGCTTTGCTTGATGGCGGGTGCTCTTGGGGGAAGTTTTTGGTTTGGATGGGAGGTGCGGATTTTTTGCAGAGTGCGGCTATCGCGCTCTTTTTGTGGGGGGAGACGCGTTCCGTAGGTATGCCTTACACGAG
>DJSQ01000098.1:0-235 GCA_002438075.1 Clostridiales bacterium UBA6330 | reverse complement strand
TGACACGGAGGCTGGGCGCACCGTGAGATATAACCTTTTCGTTGGCAATGTTACTGAATCATGAAAAGGAAATCCATACGAGAGCACGAAAAGGGTAACCATACGAGAGCACGAAAAGGGTAACCATACGAGAAGCATGAAGTGGACAACTGTATGAGAATCATGAAAAAGACAACCAAATGAGATTCATGAAATGGATAACCGTATAAAGCAATAACTATCTAAGACGGATAAA
>DJSQ01000099.1 GCA_002438075.1 Clostridiales bacterium UBA6330 | reverse complement strand
TCGGTCAACCGTCTTTTTCAAAGGCTGTCCTCTGCGGTGTGCATGGTGTCATAACCCCGAGGGGCTGTCACCGAAACGGGAATTGTATATCAAGCAAAAGGGCTGTTTGCATTGCGGGCTGTGCCGAAAACCGTGTAACCATCCCGATTGTCAGGGGCTTGGGCGGTGTCTGCATATCTGCCCGAAGAACCTCGTCAGCGTTGCGGGGGTGGAGTGGGAGAGCGGGGCACTCGCCGAGAAACTGCTCAAACAGACCGACATCTACCGCGAAACGGGCGGCGGGGTCACGCTGTCGGGCGGAGAACCGCTCCTGCAATGGCAGTTTGCCGCAGAATTGCTTGACCGCCTGCACGGAAAGGTTCATACCGCCATCGAAACTTCGGGATATGCCGAAGCGGAAGCCTTTCGTACCGTGATTGACCGTTGCGATTTCGTTTATATGGATCTCAAACTGATGGACCGCGAGAAGCACAAGACCTACACAGGGGTCTATAACGACAGAATTCTGCGAAATGCGGCGTATCTCAAAGCGAGCGGCAAGCCACATACGTTCCGCACCCCGCTGATTCCGAACATCACCGACACCGAAGAAAACCTTGCCGCCATCCGCGCATTTGTTGGAGATGATTCATGGGAGCAATTGCCGTATAATACGCTTGCACCCGCCAAATATGCGAGCGTTGGGCGGGAGTACCGCTTGAAGCCGTAAACAAAAAGCAAAAAGGACCGATGCCGTCGGTCCTTTTTGCTATCCCTTCTTGCCCGCAAGGTATTTGGACGGCGTGGTCCCCGTTGCCAAGCGGAAACAGCGGAGAAAGGAGGTCATATTGCCAAAGCCCGCGCGATAACAGGCATCCGTAATGGAGTAGCCCGCCTCCAACAGCGCGATTCCGTAGGAGATCTTTTTTCGGGTCAGATAGTTGTAAATGGGACCGTTGTAGTAGCGGGTAAAAAGGCGGGTGAGGTATTCTTTGGAATAGGAAAAGTGCTTTGCGATATCGCCAACGGTTTCGATTGTGGCAAAATCGGTATCGATGTATTCCCGAATTTGACGGAGCAGAGCGGGTAATTCGGTATATTGCGGCGCATCGCGGTTGGAGCTGTCGGCAATGACCGAAAACAGGCGCAGGATATCCGAAAGCGCCAGCGCGTTGCTGTAGGGCGTGTCGGCGCACAGCGCCCGCTCGGTCTCCTCCAGCAGGGCAAAAAGTCGCTCGGCTCCCTGCACGTCCGAAAGCCCGAAAAAGGTGGACCGATTCTCGGCAAAGCCGAAAAGGGAGTTGCTGTCCGCAAGAAACGAGAAGGCATCGGGCGTAAAATAGAGGATATACCGATCATAAACCGACGGCGCGAGCAGCTTGCCCGTGTGGACCGTGTTCGGTCGCAAAAGATAGACCAATCCGGATTGGAGCGTCACGGTACGATCGTCCGCAAAAAAGCAGACCTCTCCCGTGCGGCAGATATTCAGCTCGTAATAGGGGTGGTCGTGAAAGGTCTCACGAAAGGTGCTGTGGGTGTATGCGGTCACGCGGTGGGAAAAGAGCAGGCGGTCGGTCACAAAACGGTCCTGCCAGCCTGCGCGGTTGCGGTAAGTGACGGTGTTTTGCGTCTCCTCTTTCTGATAACCGCCGTCGGCAAGATGGCGGGAAATGTAGGCTTGCATAGGGGCTCCTTCCTTCGGTCTTTGCCTTCATTATAGCACAAAACCGCCGAAATGTCAAGAATCTTAAAAAGGATGTCAGAAATCCTGTATCTTTATCCTTTCCGATGTGCTATACTGGTGCTATCCTATAAGGCAGGAGGCAACAAATGACAAATCAATTGAAAACGGTGGTCCATCGGGCGGATGTCTGCGTCATCGGTGGCGGACTTGCGGGAATGCTTGCGGCAATTTCAGCCGCCCGTCACGGCGCGCGCGTGGTGCTGATGCACGACCGCCCCGTGCTCGGCGGCAACGCGTCAAGCGAAATTCGGATGTGGGTCTGCGGTGCGGGAACCAGAATTCGGTATCTACAGGAAACGGGCATCCTAGAGGAGCTTGCGCTGGAAAATATGCACCGCAACCCCTCGCGCAACTATTCAATTTGGGACACCATCCTATATGAAAAGGTACGGTTTCAGGAGGGGCTGGAGCCGTTGCTCAACTGCGCCTGCTGTCAAGCCGAGATGCGGGGAGATCAGATTGCATCGGTCACGGGCTTTCAGCTGACGACCTACACATGGCACCGCGTGGAGGCTAAAATTTTCATCGACTGCTCGGGTGACAGCATTCTGGCAGAGCTGACGGGTGCCGAATACCGCGTGGGGCGGGAATCAAAGGCGGAGCACGGGGAAGCCTTTGGACAGGAGACGGCGGACCGCAAGACCATGGGTATGTCGCTCCTGATACAGGCGCGGGAGACCGACCACCCCGTTTCGTTCACCCCTCCGTCATGGGCTTACAGCTACCCGACCGACGAAGCCATGCACAACAAGCCGCACACCATGCTCCGCGACCTGAACACGAACTTCTATTGGATTGAGCTGGGCGGGGAGGACGATTCCATCCACGACACCGAGCGTCTGCGGGACGAATTGCTGAAGATTGCGCTTGGGGTCTGGGACCACATGAAGAACCACGGCGACCACGGTGCGGAAAATTGGGAGCTGGAATGGCTCGGCTTCCTGCCCGGCAAGCGCGAAAGTCGGCGCTATGTCGGCGACTATACCCTGACCCAGCAGGACGTGGAGGAGGCGCGCAGCTTCCCCGATGAGGTTGCCTACGGCGGCTGGCAGATTGACGACCACCAACCGGGCGGCTTCTATCTGCGCGGCGGTGTCGGCGGACAGGACCTGCGGAAAAAGCGCCTGACCAAGCCCTACGGCATCCCGCTTCGCAGTCTGTATTCGGTTAACATCGGAAACCTGATGTTTGCGGGACGGAACATCAGCGCCACGCACATTGCCTTTTCCACAACGCGGGTCATGGGGACCTGCGGCGTGATGGGGCAGGCGGCAGGCACCGCCGCGGCGCTGGCAGTGGAAAAGGGCGTTCTGCCGCGTGACCTGTTGCGGGACGGTCTTTCGCTTCTGCAAAAGCGCCTGATGGATGACGACTGCTATCTGCCGCACCTGCGCCGCGCATCGGACCCGATTGTCTCACGCGCAACGCTGGAGGCGGATTACGGGGACCCGTCACTCCTGACCGACGGCATCGACCGCCGTGCGGAGGGAATGGACCACGGCTATTATGGACGCACGAACGGCGCGATTACCTATCGGTTTGCGCAGGCGGAGCGGCTGGTTGGTGTGCGGCTGGTCCTTGACAGTGACCTCGAGCGCGAATACTGCGAGGGGAATCCGAACTTGGCGCACATCCCTATGCCGCTGTTCCGCGCGCAGTCGTATGGCGGCACCTCCTTCGGCTTCCCGACCTGTATGCTCAAGGCATTCCGACTGGAGACCCTCGGTGCGGACGGCACATGGAGCCTGTTGCATGAGGAGACCGAGAACATTCGGCGGCTTTTGCGGATTCCCTGTGACGTGGTTTGCCACGGACTGCGCCTGATTCCGATTCACACATGGGGAAGTGCCGCGCTTTATCACCCCTATGCAGAGCAGGTCCATCTCTTCGGGTTTGAGCCGATTACGGAAGAGGATGGGATGGGGAAAGGCATCACCTGACGGTAAAACAATGGCTTCCGCATCAAAAACACCCCCGCTGGGCGCTTTGCAAAGGCAGAGCGACCTGTGGGGGTCATCTCGTGTATTCGGTTATATCATCAACACCGAGGCGGCAAGCGCTACAAGGGCGGAGAGAACCTTTCGCTTTTGAAGCTTTCGGCTGACGATCAGATCAATTGCGGTAGAAAATACAATCACGCCGCCTGTTACAACAGGGTATTGAACAGATGCGGGGAGATGATAGAGAGAAATCAGAAGAAACAGATTCCCGATGCTGCTCAACACGGCAAAGCCCGAGGCAAACGCAAGCGCTTTTCCGCTCGGCACCAAGTGGCGGTCCTTTTGCAGAAGAAGCAGAAGGATACTCAGGGCAACCGTCACCAGCTTTGCCAGCATCAGAAAATCCGCACTCTCCACGCTCTCGGGATGGGACTGATGAAATTTTGAAACTGCGCCGACCGCCCCATTCAGAATGAAAACACCGAGATAGTATTTCAGCGCGCCTTTTGCGGCGGTGCTCTTTTCTACGCTCAGGACAACGGATACTGCCATAAATGCACAGCAGACAATCCGAAGCGGGCGCACCTCCTCGCCGCAGAATCCCATTCCATATAGAAACGGGATTACCATGCCGCCAATCATTGAGAACACAGAATACATCGACAGATTGGCGTGCTCGAATGCTCTGACCGAGCAGAAATTCAATCCAATGCAAATGAGTGCGTACACGAATGCTACCGCAAGAGAAAACCATGTGAAGCGCAGGTGGAATGAATTGATGGCGAACAGCAGGAGGATGCCCACAAGCGAGCTGTAGAGGGAGAACCGCAGGGCAGCTCCCCAGCTGGCACCGTCTGCCCGCTGATAGCCGTTGTTCATCACGAACTGAAGGGAGAAGAGCAACGACGCCAGCGTAATCAGCGCGTAATACATGGTCAGCTTTGCTTCTCTTTCTCTGCCGATTCCCGCAGCTGACGCTCGCGCTCCGCATCCCACAGCTGCTTCATGTGCCCGTAAACGCCGGGGTCAATCTCGGGCGTTCCCGTTGCCATTGTGGGCAGAAGCATATCACCCGCAATCGCAGGGTCGGTGCAGGCGGTGTCGTTTCTCCAAAGCTCGCGCTGTGCCTTGTCCCGCAGATTCGGAATTTTCACAGATACACCGCCCTTCAGGATGGAACGATAGGCAAACATTCCCGGCAGGAACATATCCATCGCCTCGTAAACGTCGATTGTGTCGGCGTTCGGGTTGCCGCGCACCTTTTCCACAAAGTGGTACATGGAATAGAAATCGGAGCCGCCGTGACCGAAGCCCTCGGGCTTATCCTCCATGCCGAATTTCGGCTCGTAGGTTTCATACTTCTGGGTATCATAGCCACCGGAGTATTCGTCCGCCTTAACATAAATGCGCCCGAATTTGCCTGCTCTTGCCGCCTCTCTGCCGCTTTCCATCTCGCCCTTGCTGCCATATACCGAATACCAAACGGAATTCTTATACAGCTGACCGTGTACACTCTTGACGATGCCGCCGTTTTCCAGCGTTACCATCTCAATTCCAAACTGCCCGC
Source organism: Clostridiales bacterium UBA6330 (assembly GCA_002438075.1). Lineage (GTDB taxonomy): Bacteria > Bacillota > Clostridia > Oscillospirales > CAG-272 > UMGS1865. Next base: position 3,423 of record DJSQ01000099.1, on the reverse strand, counting down.
AGCGCTTTCCGATTCTCAGATTGCGCTCCATTTTTGTCCCCTCAAAGCCGATGACGCTAACAGGGCGCAGACCGGTAATGTGAATGATTGGTCCTAAGGAATGCGTGCAGTAAAAGGTTGCGTACATTCGGTTGCGCCAGTGGTCATGCTCCCCAAATGTGAGGCTCGGCCAAACCGTTTCACAGTTGTGGATATACTCACCTTCGCCGTATTCAAATTCGCCAATGGTACCTTCCTTGTAGCGCTTTCGCATTTCATACGGTGCGGGCATATAGCAGTAGTTTTCGCCATAAGCATAAATCATGCCTGTTTCTTCTACTGCTTCAATCAGTTCCACCGCTTCCTTCATGGTCTGGCAGGGCAGGACCTCCGAGAAAACGTGCAGACCGCGCTTCATCGCACGGATGGCAAACGGCGCGTGCTCGTGCGCGTAGTTCGCAAGCACCACCGCGTCCATGTCGTGTGTGAGGAAATCCTCGAAATTGTCGTAGTAGGTGATACGGTCATCCTTCAGCGTTTCCTGCTGCATTTTCAGCACGTCGGGGTTTTTGTCACAGATAGCAACCAGCTCGGCATTATCGGAATGCTCACAATATTGAATCATGCTGGCGCCGCGTCCGCCGCCCAGCACACCGATTTTGACTTTTTTCTTCATGATAGCTCTCCTTTTTGTTTCGGTGGCTTCATTATAACACTTTTGCGGGACGGATACAATGGAAAATATCCCTGTATTTATGGAATATTGTCAGCTTTCCCTTGACGAATCCGATTTTTTGTTGTATACTGATTGGGGATGAAAAAAAGAGGAGTGGAAGTACATGGAAACCCGTAATATTTGCCTGTTTGTTCCGTATCATAAGGATTATCAGTCCATTCATACGGTCAACTTTGTTTTGGAAACCGAGCCGCAGATGTATCCTTCCTTTCGCACGGAATCCTTGTATAAGGTCCACTTGGTCCGCACGGGAAACGGCTTTCTGCATACCATGGGGTCCGTTCAACCGTTATCGGAGGGGGATATTTTCTTCACCTTTGCGGGAACGCCGTACCGACCGGAGAGCGGCGAGAATTTTTCCTATCAGTATGTCAGCTTTCTCGGTGCGCGGGCAAATCAGATTATGGAAAGGCTCGGCATATCTCCCGCACATTCCGTATACCCGAACTGTTCAGCCCTGACCGACTTCTGGCAAAAGGGACTCTCCGTTCCTTCGGACCTGACCGATCTGATTTCCGAGAGCGTTTTGCTGTATACCTTTTCCTATATCGGGAATCGGGTACTCTCACAAAAGGATTCGGAGGAACGGTCGGATGATCTGTATTTGAAATTGAAAAAGTATATAGACGACAATTTCAATGATCCCGAGCTCTCGCTGACCTCCATCTCCGAAGCAATTACCTATCATCCCAAATATCTTTCCGCATTGTTCAAGCGTCGGATGGGAATCGGGATATCGGAATATATCAGCATTGCCAGAATTCAGAATGCCTGCACCCTGATCAATCAAGGGCTGTTTTGTGTCAGTGAAATTGCGGCTCTGTCGGGCTTTCGGGATGCGCTATATTTTTCAAAGGTTTTCAAAAAGAAAATCGGTCTTTCCCCGAGGTCCTATATTGCATCTTTGAAAAAATAAATATAAAGGGGAGCCTCTGCCGAAAACTTCCGTTTCCGTACACAATCAATCCGAACCTGCAACCGATGGGGGAAAGTGAAGAGTGAAGAGTGAAGAGTGAAGAGTGAAGAAGTAAGAAGTAAAAAATCCCGAGCGCTTAGCGCTCGGGATTTTTTGGTGGACCATCAAGGGCTCGAACCTTGGACCTTCCGGTTATGAGCCGGTGGCTCTGACCAACTGAGCTAATGGTCCGCATCGGGACAACATGAATATTATACCGCATTTTTCCTTTTTTGTCAAGAGCGATTGCGCAATTATTTCACTTTCACATAAAAATTTATCCGACAGACGGATTTCCCTTGCTTTCGACCTGCCTTTTGTGGTACGATAAGCACAGAAGGGAGTGAATTCAATTGAAAAAGAAAATGATGATCAAATTCAAGTCCGTTTATGCGTTACTGCTTTCTGTCGTTTTGTCGGCGGCTCTGCTTTTGGGCGGGTGCATGACCTCGGTACAGCCGCGCGGCGGGGGCGCGGAGGGCGGCGGGACGAGCGGGGAGACTACTGTGACCGAAGCAGATCGGATTGCGGCGCTGGAGCGTCAGCTGGAGGCTCTGCGTGCGGAGCAGGCATCACGGGATGAGGCTTACGAGGCGCGCATCCGCGAACTGGAGCGCGCGCTGTCCGCTTCCGATGCGCCGACTGCGGCAGACGGGTCGGAGCTTCTGTTTACATACGAGGAGAACGGGCAGGGCTTGACGCTGACGGGGTGGAACGGGACCGCAAAGACCTTGGTCATTCCGCAAACGATTGGTGGAAAGGCGGTGACGGCGATTGCGGACGGCGCGTTCCGCAACTGCGAATTGGAGCGCGTGACGGTTCCCGACGGGGTACGCGCGGTTGGATGGTTTGCGTTTTCGGGGTGCTACCGCCTTGCATCGGTCTCGCTCCCCGCAAGCGTGGAGAGTATCGGCTACGGCGCGTTTGAACACTGTTCGTCGGCTCTGCGCTTCACCTGCCCGTCGGGGTCCTATGCGGCGAAATATGCGGCAAGCTATGGAATTCCGACATCGGCTCAATAAATCAGGCTGACCGCTCGGTCCCCGACCATTTTCCGTGCGCTGAAATAGAAATAGCGGCGAATCAGAAAGACGTGCTCGGATTCGCGGCGCAGATTGACGTAAAGGCGGGCGGGGGAGCCGTCGGTCGCGCGCCCCGATATCCAGTGTGGGGAGACCAACAGGACCGTCCGCCGCCCGTCCCTTGCCAAATCGATGGCACTTTGTGCGGTCACGGGACCGTCCGTGAAGAAAAACATGACCTCGCGGCTGGCGGAAAGCGCTTCGGACAGCCGCCGCTTGCTTTTGCGGCGGTCAAGCAGGGCGATAAGCGGGACGATGACGAGCAGGACCGCAAGCAGGGGGAGCAGGACAAAAAAGACGATGGTGGTCAGGACAATCAAGGTTCCCGCTTGCAGGACGGTGATGAACCAACCGATGACCTGAAGCACGATTCGGAGCATCCGAAATCTGCGGAGGAAGGAAAGGATTTCCATCCAAAGACGGACGATGGCGGTCCCACTGACCGCGCGGAAAATATCGAAAAAAGCATTGTGGCGGGCGCTGACCTCGCGGTTTTTGCGCGCCTGCCCGAGTAATCGGTCTGCCTGACGGTTCATGCGATTCCCTCCCGTTGGGTTCTTCCTTTCAGTATTGCCATACGTGCGCGGGGATATTGTGAATTTTATGGGAATTTGTGCTGGTATTTGGAAAAAGGGGACTATTATGTGATGCCTTACACGGGTGCCGAAATC
>DJSQ01000145.1 GCA_002438075.1 Clostridiales bacterium UBA6330 | reverse complement strand
AGGGGCGCCGGCAGGCGGGATATCGGCGCCTGTGTAAGGTCATATAATATCCCCGCTCTGTTCGGTCTATCCCTTAACCCCGCACAGCTTCAGGAAGCGGGCATCGTTCATCTGCTCATTGGTGAGGTAGCTTCCGTTATAAAACAGCGCGTAGGTTGTAATCGGAGTGGGGGCATTCTGCGCGTCCTCCTTGCTCCGGAGGTGGACGGCGCGGAACGGAATGCCGTGCTCCTCTGCCGTGCGCTCCACAATCGGGACGTACTTCGCGTTAAACGGGCATTGGTCGGTATAATACAGGACATACCCCTGCTCCGCAATATGCGGCTGCTTTGCGCACGGCTTGAAGCACGGGCGCGGTGCGTCCTCTGCCATCGGCAGATACCACAGCTGAATCCCGTTCTCCGCCTCATCGCAAGCCGTAAAGCCCATATGCTCCAGAAATTTCGGGTCCGCAAGAAACGGCTTTTTCTTTTTGGAAGAGAGGATACAAAGCCCCCGCTTCCCGCTCCTGCGGCAATCCTCGGTGCAAGCCTTCAACAGCTCCGCCGCATAGCCGTGTCCCTTGAGCGAGCCTGCAACCCAAAGGCAATCGATATACAGATACTCCGCCGCGGAAATCGGATTCCACGCATTTTCGGCGGGGATGTACTCAATAAAGCACTTCCCCCGCTCCGCACTTTTCAGAAAGACCAGCCCCTCGGCAAACCGCTCCCGCAGCCACGCCTTTTTCGACAGCACCTGCACATCGTTGTTCCCCGAAATCGCACAGCAGATGTGCTCCCGTTCGAGATTTTCGGCTGTTACCTGAATCAATTCCATCTATATGCCTCCATTTTCTTTTTTCATTCCAACATAATGCTCTTGACGGAAAGCCGCCTGATGCGGCGGGAATACAGCTGCATCACAAGCTCATAAACCGTTACAAAAAGCACCGGTGTGATAACAAACGCCTTCAGGTCGAAGTGATACTCCGGTACGTCCCCGACCTCCGCAAACACAACGGACACCATCAGCCGCAGCAGTCCGTACTGATACCCCGTCCCGACCGCAAAGCCGATATAGGAGATCGGGCGGTAAGCGCCCAATATATACCGACTGCAAGTCCTGTCGTCATAGCCGAACACCCGCATCATGGCAATCGTCTTGGTGTTCCCTCTGACCACGCTCGAAAGCGAAAGCAACAGCGTTACGAAGGCAAGAATCAGCCCGATGGACAGGGTCATTACGGCAAAGGTCTCGCTTGCAAGCTCGGTCATGGAAAAGGACATCTGCACCATTGCCGAAAAGCAGAACGCCGAGAACGCGACGAAGAAAACGAGCGACCGTCTGCTCCCGAGCGTCACGCGCCGCAGGTCCTTCAAAAAGGGTTGATTCCCCTTCCCGTCCCTGCCGATTCGGACCCTGCCGCTCTGCCTTTCGCGGAGCAGGTCCAACACGGGGCTTTTCAGCTTCCGCTCGGCAAACAGCACCGACAGGGTGATGAAGGCAAGCGTCGGCGCGCCGACCAGAGCGAAGGTCAGAAGCGGGTGGAAATGCACCTCGAGTGCGGGAATCAGCGCCTGCGCGCTCGGGGCTTGCTTTTGGTAAAAGGTGGGGAGGTACAGATACCCGACCGTATTCCCCACGGCAGAGCCGACCAGCACGGGAAGCCCAAAGACCCAAAAATACCTTGCGATTTCAAAATCGGAATAGCCGAGCGCCTTGAGAATGCCCAGCTCCTTTCCGTGCGTCCCGACGTAGCTTTTCACATAGAACAGAAGCATCACAACCGAGGTTGCAATCAAACACCCGCCCGAAACGGCGGCAATCACTCTGCCCATCAGCACCTGCGCCCGATACATCGCCTGTCCCGCGTCGGTCGTAATCTCCTCCCTGATTGCCGCGAGGTCGATGTTGTAGCTTAAAAACAGCGTGCAGACAAAGGCGGCACAGCACGCGATAACGGCAATTCCGAACAGCTTAACGGTATCCTTTGATCCGATTACCATCCCGTCACCACCCAATCTCATAAGCGGTCCGTTGCACCGCGTTGGTGTAGATTTCCGCGATTTTCCCGCTGTTCATTCGGATGACCGTATTCGCCATCTCCGCAAGGTTGGCATTGTGCGTCACCATCACGATGGTAAAGCCGTATGCGTGATGGAGCTTGCAAAGGTAGTCCAGAAGCTGCCGCCCCGTTGCCTCATCCAGCGCGCCCGTCGGCTCGTCCAGAAACAGGACCTTCGGCTTTTTCGCAAGCGCGCGGGCAACCGACACCCGCTGCTGCTCGCCGCCCGAAAGCTCGGAGGGGTATTTCCCGAGCTTATCCGCCAGCCCCACCGCCCGCAGGATTTCCCTGTAGTCGGCATTCCCCGCAAGGTCCGCGCCCATGCGGACGTTCTTCTCCACGGTCATATCGGGGAGCAGATAGTATTGCTGAAAAACGAACCCGACATTCTCGCGGCGGAAGGCGGTCAGCGCAGAGTCGGACAGCGCGGTGATATCCGTGCCGTCATATTCGATGCACCCGCTGTCGGGTCGCTCCAGCCCCGAGAGGCAGTTCAGAAGCGTGGATTTTCCCGAGCCCGATGCCCCCAGAAGCACCGCAAAATCGCCGTCCGCAATCTGCAAATCAATTCCGCGCAGGACCTCGGTTCTGCTCTCGCCCGCGCCGTAGGTTTTGGTAATTCCCTTTCCCGTCAGCATCGAACCGCCCCCGCTTATTCGGTGCGCGCGGCTTCCGTGAACTGCCGCTTCAGGCCCTCGTAAACATCGGTGACGGCACGGCTTGCCGACGCCTCGTCCCAATCGAGGTAGTTCGTTGCAATCATGGCGGCAATGCCGTGGACGTAGACCCACATTTCCAGATAAAAGCGTCTTGCGTCCGCCTCGCCAAGCCCCAGCTGCTTGCCGATCAATGCAACCAATTCGTCCGCTTCCTCCGCATTCCGCTTTTCCTCCTGCGAGCGGTCGCGCATGAACAGGAGGCGGAACAGCTCCTTCTCCTCCCGTGCAAAGCGGATGTACGCCATGCCGCTTGCCTTATAAGGCGGGTACTTGCCGCCCGCAAGCTCCTCCTGCCGATAGGATTGGTAGAGCGCGTTTGCCCCCTCCGTGACTGCCACCCAAACCGCCGCCATATCCTTGAAGCGCGTGAACACGGGGCGCGACGAGGTCCCCAGCTTTGCCCCGAGCGCGCGCGAGGTCAGCCCCGAGGTCCCCTTCTCCCGCACCAAGTCCATTGCGGCGTTTACAACCTGCTCCTCTGTGTACAAATACGGTCTTGCCATTTCCTTTTCCTCCTGTTAGGTTTCATGTGATGCACATCATCCGCAACCTTATTATACACGCTTTTGGGGGCGTTGTCAAGAGGGTTTTGGAAAAAAATTGCCCCGCCCCCGCAAAAGCGGAGGCGGGGCTTTCCCTGCCAAAAAGCAAGCATCCGAAAAGGTCCGATTCACCGACTCACCGATTCACCACTTCACCGCCGCAATCTCGCGGCATCCGCGCTCGGTGGTGTCGTAGCTGACCCAACCGTCCGAGATGCAACGGACGTGCAGGTCACACCGAATGTCCGGATTCGCGGGCTTGGGGGACCTTGCGGCAAACAGCTCACGCGAAGCGCCCGTTGCAACGCGGTACTCCATCACGCGGCGGTAGCCGCCGAACTCGTAGCCGTCCCCGATGATATTCTCCCCGTCGGGCGCAAGTCTGCAATGGATATCCCCGTTCGGGTACTGCGTAAAGTACGGCATATCGTATTCCTTTGCCTCCCCCGTCACGACATTCAGGCGGTAGAGGCTCTTTTTCTCCCCTCCCACAGCCGACACGGTGCAATGCGCCACCACCTCATCGGAGCTGAGCCAGAAGTAGTGCGAAACGTAGGTTGCGGGAAGCAGAGTATAGACCTCCCCGCTCCGATTCCCGACCATCAGGCTTGTCAGCCACGGGCTTTTCCCGTTCGGGAAATTGCGCAAGAGGAACAGGAAGCGGTTGCTGTCGGGCGAGAAGGTGATATGGTTGACCAGCAGCTTTTCGTCCTCGGCAAAGCCCGAGCGCGGCGCGAGGACCGAGAGCGGGAACAACAGCTCGGAGGTCCCGCCCGCAAGGTCCGTCAGGTAAATTCCGTCATCGGCGGGGGCGCAGACCGCTTGGTTCGGGTCCTCCATTCCCGCGTAGCCATAGCCCGGGCGGAAATCGAAGATTCTGCCGAAGTTGACCGAAAGCCCCCATTTCCCGTCGGGCGAATGGCAGGCGGTCGGGCGGTCGGCATATTGTAGCTCCCCCGTTGCAAGGTCGTGGATGGCGGTTACGAACCGTCCCTCGCGGACCGTGTTGTAGAACACGGTGTTTTTCCGACAGGGGTGATATTCGAGCATGGCACCCTGCTGGAAGTTCCACGCGGTGGTTTTCGCAAACGGCTTGAATACCCGATTTTCAAGATATCCCAATTCCGCCACGTCCTGCGCAGTCGGCAGGCGGTCGGCAAACTGCACCCGATGGCAAAGGTGCCGCCCGCTCCCGTCGTCCGCCCGCATATCGTAGTAGCCGAAGAAGTATTGCGCGCCGTCCTCGGGCGTCAGAAAGCGGTGCTCCATCGGGCAGTCCGCGTAAAAGGTCTCCGTCATATGGTTGTCTCCCCTTTCCCGTTCTTTTCGGCTTCCGCTCGGGCAAATTCCCGATAGCATTGCCGCACGGCGTGATACGCCAGCTTAGGCTTGCGGTATTCGTTCAGAATCCCCTTGTTGTTGAAGCCCCGCGCCCGATTGATGCCTGCGGCGGGGCAGGTGCGGATGTCGGCAAACTGCCAGACGAACGCGCCGACCACGGCAGGATGGCTGTGAAAGACCCGCAGGCAGTGCGCCAACAGCTTTGCCTGATACTCCTCGCTCCAGAGCACCGTGTCCGCATCGTGACAGCCGAAAAGCGCCGCCGCGCCGAATTCGCTGTAGAGAATCGGCTTGTCCGCCACCCCGAGCGCGCGCAGGCGTTCGAGGATGCGGTCGGTGTACCCGTCCCAATCCGCGGGCTTCCCCTCGTACCAGCCGAGGTAGATGTTCAGGCAAACGCAATCGCAATATTGCAGGCATTGGTCCTTTTCGGGCTGGTTGGAGGCGTAGACCACCAAGCGGTTTCCGCCGCTTTCCTTGAGGTAGCGGTAATAGCTTCGGCTCATCTCCACCGCCGCCTCGCAGTCCGACGGGATTTCGTTGTGCATCCCCCAGAAGAGAATACATGGATGGTTATAGTACTGCTCCAGCATTTCGCGGTGCATCTCCAGCCCGCCCGCAACAATCTGCGGGTCGGCAAGGGCTTCCTTTGAAAAGCCACAGCCCCAGATCGGAATCTCGCTCCAGAACAGCAGTCCGCTCTCGTCCAGCAGGTCCAGAAAGTCCTTTCGGTTCGGATAGTGCGAACCTCGGACCGCATTGCATCCCAAATCCTCAATCAGCTCCAGATCCCGCGCCATCAGGGCCTGCGGGAAGGCAAAGCCGAAGTCGGGGTGCTCCTCGTGGCGGTTCACCCCTCGGAATTCCACGGGGCGGTGATTCAGGAGCACCTGCCCAGCCTTCACCTCGACCAGACGGAAGCCCACGCGGTCGGCAAGGTCATCGGTCGTGGTGGAAAGGTACAGCGTATACAGTTCGGGGGCTTCGGGTGACCACAGGCGCGGTGCCTGTACCGCAAAGGTCTCGGTTGTCACCTCCCGCGTCTCGTGCGGTGCCAGCGTCAGGCGGAGGCTTGCCGTCTCCGCTCCCTCGAGCGCCACCCGAACCGTGTCGGTCGCTTCCGCATCGGACGCATTGTAAAGCCGCATGACCACCCGCGCGGTGGCAGAGGTCAGGTCCTCGGCGAGGGTATACTCCATGCGCTCCGACAGAATCGCAATGCCGCACAGCGTCTCAACCCGAACCGAGCGGATGATGCCGCCCCAATGGTACCAGTCCACCTTTTTCTGCGGGATGGAATGCGCGTCAAAGCGGTTGTCGGCGCAAACCGTCAGGCGGTGCCAACCCTTTGGGGCGTTCGGGACGATAAACGAAAAGCCCGTAAAGCCGCCCGTGTGCGTTCCGAGGAGGTCCCCGTCAAGCCAAGCCTTTGCCTTTGTCAGAACCCCATCGAAGGTCAGCCGCAGACAGCCGCCCCCCCAAAAGAAATTCTTTTCGTAGAATACCGCGCCCTCGTAGTCGAGCATTCCCTCGCGCAGATTAAAGACCGACGGGACCGAGGTAAACGCCCCGTGCGGCAGTCCCGTTTCCCATTGCTCCGACTCCCCGACATCGCAGGGGTCCGCCTGCATCCGCCATGCCCCGTCCAAGCAGGTGCTTTTGCGAATCAGGTGCTCTTCAAACAGCCGTGCCAATTGTTTCTCTCCTTTGCTTCAGTTATCCTGCTTTTCGGTCCCGATTTCCAGCCGCGCGCCGCGCAGTCCGTCGGCGGTTGCGTAGAGCGTGCAGGAGGTGTCCCCCGTCAGCCTGACC
>DJSQ01000033.1 GCA_002438075.1 Clostridiales bacterium UBA6330 | reverse complement strand
GCTATCCCGTAAAGTCGGTCATGCTCTGCGACATGGGCGAGAATGCTTTGCAGGAACTGACCGTCAGGGACAACGCCGTCACGCTTGATTTCCGCGCATTTGAGATTCAGACCTTGAAGGTGAAATAACCGGAGAGGAAAGACCTCGGGGCGTTGCCCCGAACCCCATTTAAGAGACTTTTTGAAAAAAGTCCCTTAAAAATCCTCAAAAACTTTCCCCCACGGGCAGGATTCCGCAGAGAATCCTGCCCGTGGGGGAAATTCTTGAAGGTTCTTAGGAATGACAGGTGCAAAGCAACTGTCAGTAGCAAAGCGTTACTTCTCATTAAGAAGTTTCCTAAGTAGGGTTCGGGGCAACGCCCCGAGGTCTTTTTACCCGATGCGTCAGATTCCGTCGGGGGCGATGACGAAATAGGCTTTGACGATGACGGGAGCGGTCACGGGCTTGGAAAGCTCACTGCCATTGGAAACGACCTCGGTGCCCGCAATGCCATCGACTGTTTCCATTCCGAAAACCACTTCCCCGAATGCAGCATAATTGCCGTCAAGGAAGGTGCTGTCCGCATGGCAGATGAAGAATTGGCTGGAGGCGGAGTCGGGATCGTTTGAACGTGCCATGGAAACCACGCCGCGCTTGTGACTGAGCGTGTTTTCTACCCCGTTTGAGGAGAACTCGCCCTTGATATTGTGCTCCGAGCCGCCCGTGCCGTTGCCCTTGGGGTCACCGCCCTGCATCATGAAGCCCGAATAGACACGGTGGAAGGTCAGATTGTTGTAAAAATCGGATGCAACAAGCTCTTTGAAATTCTCAACGGTAATCGGCGCGACATCGCCCCGCAGCTTGATGACGATATCGCCGGTTACGGTTTCTTTGTCGGAATTGACATAGCGGACCGTGAGACACACATAGTCGGTGGGCTCGGCGGATTCATCCCAGCCGCAGGTGATGGTCTTGCCCCCGCAGGAGACAAACGTGCAGGCAAAGAGCAGAACCGCAGCAGTCAGAAGCAGAAACGGCTTTGCAGTTGCAGTTGCAATTGCAGATGCAATACGGGAAAAACGGTTTTTCATAGGTGGACTTCCTTTCTTTTTATTACGTTTATTTTAGCAGAAAACGCGCGCCGTGTCAAGGTTTTCGGGCAAATTGAGAAATAATTTACAACCGAGGCGGATAAAATAATACAGAAGAGAATCGGACTGCGCGGAGGGTAGGATGAAACGAAAATGGGAAACGCGCGCCGCCATGGTAATCTGCGCGGCGGCAGGTGTGGCGGCGGTGCTGTTGGGCGTGCGCCTTTTGTTCGGCGTGCTGTTGCCGTTCGTGCTTGCGTGGGGACTGTCGCTGGCGGTCTCTCCAGCGGCAAACGCGCTGGCGGGAAAGACGCGGGTCCCGCGCAAGGTGTGGGCGGTCCTGCTGCTGGTGCTGACCCTCGGGCTTTTGGTCGCGGGCATTTCCGCAGGCGTGGCGCGCGGAATTCGGGAGCTGGAGGACCTGCTCGCCGCGCTCCTTGCCGAGGGGAATTTCGGCGGGAGTGCCGAGAGCGCAGAGCGCGCGGAGAGCGGAGAAGCCTTTGATTGGTTCGGTAAAATCACGGCGGGCGTTGGGCTGTTCCGCCGCGCCGAGGTCGGGGAAAAATACAAAATGTTCCGCGAGGAATTCAACGCGATGGTGGGGGAAATGCTCTCCTCGCTTGCGGGCGCGCTCAGCGCAAAGCTGCCCGGGGTGGCGGGAAAGCTGATTTCCGCAATGCCGTCGGCGCTCCTGTTCGTGCTGGTGACCGTGATTGCGGGCTTCTATTTCTGCGTGGAGCCGGGGCAGGTGGGAAGGCTCCTGACCGCACACCTGCCCCGCCGCTTGGCGAAAAAAATCCCCGCCCTGCGCGCGCGGGCAAAGGCAGTGTCTCTGCGCTACCTGCGCGCCTATCTGCTGATTCTGTTCGTGACCTTCGTTCAGCTGTTCATCGGTTTCCTGATTCTGCGGGTGCGGTATGCGTTCCTGCTGTCGCTTCTGGTTGCGGTGGTGGACTTTTTGCCCGTCCTCGGCGTGGGGACTGTTCTCGTCCCGTGGGCGATCATCGAGCTGCTGCGGAAAAATTTCTATCTCGGCTTCGGACTGCTCATCCTTCTTGCGGCGGTGACGGTCCTGCGGCAGATTATCGAGCCGCGGCTGATCGGAAAGAGCCTCGGCTTGCACCCGCTGGCGGCGCTGATCGCGGGCTACGCGGGCTGGCGGTGGTTCGGCTTCCTCGGCATGGCGCTGGGACCCGTTGCCGCGCTTGCCGTCAGCGCCCTGCTTCGCGGAAGGGCGGAGGCAAACGAAAAGGAAGAAGAAAAAGATAAAAATTCCGAATAAAATTTTCAAAACCCTCTTGACAAATACCCTGAGGGGGTATATAATAAAAATACCCGATGGGGGTATAGGAGGAAACAAGATGGAGGAAACGGAAAAGCACTGCTGTTGCTGTTCGGGGAACGCCGAGAGCGGCGGAGAAAAGACCACCGTTCGCGCAGAGGAGCAGAAGAAACAGCTGCTCAACCGCCTGCGACGGATGGAGGGGCAGCTGCGCGGCATTGAAGCCATGCTGGAGCGCGACGCTTATTGCAACGATATCCTGATTCAGTCGGCGGCGGTCGGGGCGGCGCTCTCCGCGTTCGAGCGCGAGATTCTGGGCAGTCACATTCACGGCTGTGTGGCAAGGGATATCCGCGAGGGACGCGACGAGGTCATCGACGAGCTGATGACCACGCTGAAAAAGCTGATGCGGTAAAAATCAAGAATAAGAGTAAGAATCGTTTCAGAAAAGAGATGAAAAAGATGCAACAATATGAAGTAACGGGCATGAGCTGTGCCTCCTGTCAGGCGAGAGTGGAAAAGGCGGTCGGGCGCGTGGCGGGGGTCACCTCCTGCGCGGTCAGCCTGCTGACCAACTCCATGGGCGTGGAGGGGAGTGCATCCCCAGATGCCGTAATCGCGGCGGTCAAGGCGGCGGGCTACGGCGCAAAATTGAAGGGGGAGAATCCGCAAGCGGCGGAAACGGTCGGAGACGACCCGCTTGCCGACCGCGAAACGCCTGTGCTCAAGCGCCGCCTGCTCTGGTCAATCGGCTTCCTCGCGGTGCTGATGTATTTCTCCATGGGGCACATGATGTGGGGCTGGAGGCTGCCGCCGTTCTTTGACGGCAACCACGTTGCCATGGGGCTGGTCCAACTGCTCCTTTGCATTGCGATTATGGTCATCAACCGCCACTTTTTCGAGAGCGGCTTCCGCGCGCTGTTGCATCGGTCCCCGAATATGGACACCCTCGTGGCGCTCGGCTCGGGCGCGGCGTTCGTCCGGAGCGTTTACGCGCTGTTTGCCATGACGGGCGCACAGGCGAGAGGGGACATGGCGGCGGTGATGGTCTACATGGACGAGTTCTGGTTCGAGTCGGCGGCAATGATTCTGACGCTGATTACCGTCGGAAAAATGCTGGAGGCGCGGTCGAAGGGGAAAACCACCGATGCCCTGCGGTCGCTGATGAAGCTCGCCCCCAAGACCGCCGTGGTCGTGCGGGACGGCGCGGAGGTAACGGTCCCGATTGAGCAGGTGAAGAAGGGGGACATTTTCGTCGTCCGCCCGGGGGAAAACATCCCCGTGGACGGCGTGGTGCTGGACGGGGAGAGCGCGGTTGATGAGGCGGCGCTGACGGGCGAAAGCATCCCCGTGGACAAGCATCAAGGCGACAGCGTATCGGCGGCAACCGTCAATCGGTCGGGCTTTTTGCGGTGCGAGGCAACGCGGGTCGGAGAGGATACCACGCTGTCGCAAATCATCCGCATGGTCGGCGATGCGGCGGCAACGAAAGCCCCGATTGCAAAGGTTGCGGACCGCGTCTCGGGCGTGTTCGTGCCCGCGGTCATGTCGGTCTCTCTCGTGGTGCTGATTATCTGGCTTGCGGTGGGACGGGACTTCGGCTACGCACTGGCGCGGGCGATTTCGGTGCTGGTTATCAGCTGTCCGTGCGCGCTCGGATTGGCAACCCCCGTGGCGATTATGGTCGGAAACGGCGTGGGCGCGCGGAACGGAATTCTCTTCAAAACCGCCGCGTCGCTGGAAGCCGCAGGGCGCACGCAGATTGTGGCGCTGGACAAAACGGGTACCGTCACGACGGGCATTGCGAGCGTGACCGATGTCCTGCCCGCAGAGGGAATTGACGGGACAGACCTGCTTGCGGCGGCGCTGTCGCTGGAGAAAAAGAGCGAGCACCCGCTGGCGCGCGCGGTGGTGCGCGAGACGGAGACGAGAGGTCTGACCGCCGACGCGGTGGACGGCTTTGAGGCGCTTGCGGGCAACGGCGTGCGCGGGAAAAAGGACGGCGCGGTCCTTGTCGGCGGGAGCGCAAAATTCATCGGCGGACAGATAAAACTCACAGACGCTGTGCAGAAAACGGTCAACGCGCTTGCCGATGACGGCAAAACGCCCCTGCTGTTTTTGCGGGACGGAAAGCTGCTCGGGGTCATCGCGGTTGCCGATACCGTCAAGACGGACAGCCCGCGTGCGGTGGAGGAGCTGCGCGGAATGGGTGTGCGCGTGGTCATGCTGACGGGCGACAACGAACGCACCGCACGGGCGGTTGCGGGTCGCGCGGGCATTGAAGAGGTGGTTGCGGGCGTTCTGCCCGACGGCAAGGAGCAGGTCATCCGCGACCTGCGGCGGCAGGGTCACGTTGCGATGGTCGGTGACGGCATCAACGATGCGCCTGCGCTGACGGCGGCGGATACGGGCATTGCAATCGGTGCGGGGACGGATGTTGCGATTGACGCGGCGGACGTGGTGCTGATGAAGAGCAGTCTTGCGGATGTCCCTGCGGCAATCCGTTTGAGCCGCGCGACCCTACGGAACATTCACGAGAATCTGTTCTGGGCGTTCATTTATAACGTCATCTGCATTCCGCTTGCGGCGGGCGCATTCGTCTGGGCGGGTGTGACGCTCAACCCGATGTACGGCGCGGCGGCAATGAGCCTTTCGAGCTTTTGCGTGGTGACAAACGCTCTGCGGCTGAATCTGTGCAAGCTGAAAAGCCCGAAGCACGACCGCAGAATTCGGCAGGCGCACCTGAAGCAAGCGCCCCATGCGGACGGAGCAAGCGGAACAAGCGGAACAAACGGAAGCGGAGAGGGGACGGAACGGCTCACGCTGAAAATCGGCGGCATGATGTGTGGGCATTGCGAAAAGCGGGTCAAGGACGCGCTGGAGGCGCTCCCCGAGGTGACAAGTGCCGAGGTCAGCCATACAGCGGGCACAGCGGTCGTTACGCTCGCGGCACCGGTTGCACCGAAACGGCTGAAAAAGGCGGTTCGGGCGGCAGGGTATCGGGTGCTTTGAATGGTTGCTCTGAGATGACACCCGTTGAGGGGCTGTAATGCTCGCCCTTACACGGGTGCCGAGATCCCGCCTGC
>DJSQ01000039.1 GCA_002438075.1 Clostridiales bacterium UBA6330 | reverse complement strand
CGTGTAAGGGCGAACATATGCAAAATCCCAACGGGCATCATCTCATGCAAACATCCCGAATTCTTATCATGCCTCATCTCTTGTATTATAACACAAATCAAACGGCTTGTCAATGTGTAAAATAACGGAATGTCATTTTTTTCCATACCATAATTCCGCAAAATGCAAGCAAGGTTACACCGCCCCCCGAAAAATCCGATATTCACCCCCTGTCATAAGCCTTGAAACGGGGGAAATTTTATGCTATACTATAGGTAACAGCCGAAGCATACCGATTCGGCACAAATGAAGCGTAAAAGGAGAAACAATATGTTGCAAGCTGCATCCTGGATCACCTCCCCGCGCGATGCGGGCGTGGCGGCATACCGCTACGAAAAAGCCTTTTCCGCGGCGGAAAAGCCGCTGAAGAAAGCCACGCTCTCCGCGTCCGCCATCGGCATTTACGTCGCCGAGCTCAACGGCGCGCGCGTCGGGCACGCGGTCCTCACGCCCGGGTGGACCTCGTACAAGCACCGTGTACAGGTCCAGACCTATGACGTGACCGACCTGCTCCGCGCGGGCGAGAACCGCCTCTCCATCGGTGTCGGACAGGGCTGGGCAGTCGGTTGCATCGGCTTCCGACACACCAAGCACTGCACCTCCGACCATGTATCCCTGATTGCCGAGCTGACCCTGACCTATGCGGACGGAAGCGAAGAAATCATTGCCACCGCGCCCGATTGGGAGGTCTTTACCTCTCCCGTGCTCTCCACCGACATCTACATGGGCGAGACGGTTGACCTGACCGCGCCGATTGAAAAGGTCGGAAATGCGGTCCCCTCCGACTTCAAAACCAAGCTGATTCCGCAGGTCGGCGAGTACATCACCGAGCACGAGCGGATTGCCCCCATCGCGGTATTCCGCACGCCGAAGAACGAGCTGGTGGTCGACTTCGGGCAGAACATGGCGGGCTACGTTGAACTGAAGCTTCACGCGCCGCGCGGCAGTCGCGTTGTGATGCACCATGCCGAGGTCCTTGACAGCGACGGCAACTTCTACACGGCAAACTACCGCTCCGCCAAGAACGAAAACGTCTATGTTTGCAGTGGCGGCGACGATGTGTTCAAGCCGTCCTACACCTTCCAGGGCTTCCGCTACATCCGCCTGACCGAATACCCCTTTGACACGGTGAACCCCGATGATCTGCGCGCAATCGTCGTGCACTCCGAAATGACCCGCACGGGTCGCTTCCTCTGCGGCAACGAAAAAATCAACCAGCTGTACCACAACATCGTCTGGGGTCAGAAGAGTAACTACCTCGACATCCCCACCGACTGCCCGCAGAGAGACGAGCGTCTCGGCTGGACCGGTGACACGCAGGTGTTCTGCCGCACGGGGGCAATCAACTACAATGTGGAAAAGTTCTTCCGCAAATGGATGGGTGACGTTGCGCTGGAGCAGACCCCCGAGGGCGCTGTCGCGGGCGTGGTTCCGGACGCGGCAAGCACCCGCATCTCGGCGGCATGGGGCGATGTTGCCTGCGTGGTCCCGTGGGAGCTTTACCTCGCCTACGGCAACAAAGCAGACCTGAAGCGCAACCTTACCGTGATGAAGAAATGGGTCGACTACCTCCACAGCGCAGGTCCCGCAGAGTACCTGTGGCTGGGCGGGATGCACTACGGTGACTGGCTCGCAATGGATGCGGGCGAGGATTCCTACGTCGGCGCAACCTCGAACGATCTGATTGCAAGCGCCTTCTTCGCCTACTCCACGTCGCTTCTGGTTCGTGCGGGCGAGGCGCTCGGCATGGACATGACCGAATACCGCACGCTTTACGGCAAGGTCCGCGCGGCGTTCCGCGACTACTTCATGGAAAACGGGATGCCCAAAGAGGAGTTCCCCTACACGGAGGTTCTGGTCAACGAGCACGCACCGGTTGACACGGTGCGCAAGGGCATTACGCAGACCGCGCTGACGCTGATTCTGCACTTCGGTCTTTGCGAGGAGAGCGAGCGCCCCGCGCTTGCCGCCAAGCTGGTGGAATTGATTCGCGCAAACGGCAATCGGATGACCACGGGCTTTGTGGGAACCCCCTATCTGCTCCACGCGCTCTCCGAGAACGGCTACACCGATGTTGCCTACACGCTTCTGATGCAGGAGCAGAACCCCTCGTGGCTCTACTCGGTCTGCCACGGTGCCACCACGATGTGGGAGCACTGGAACAGCCTGAAGGAGGACGGCAGCTTCTGGAGCACCTCGATGAACTCCTTCAACCACTACGCCTACGGTGCGGTGTTTGACTGGATTTTCGGCGTTGCCTGCGGCATCAAGCCGTGCGCCGAGGCGCCCGGCTATGAGAAAATTCTCATTGCCCCCCACCCCGACCGCTCCCTCGGCTTTGCCGACGCTTCCATCGACACAAAGTACGGAACCGTTCGCGTTCACTGGTACTACAAGGAGGACCGCGTAGCCTACGAGATTGAAATTCCCGCCGGCACCACCGCCGTCCTCACCCTCCCGAACCGCTCCCCGCAGGTCCTCACCGCAGGCGCGTATCTGTTCTGACGGGGGAAGACCTTGGGGCGTTGCCCCAAACCCCATTTAAGAGACTTTTTGAAAAAAGTCTCTTAAAAATCTCCAAAAACTTTCCCCCAAGCACGGGATTCCGTAAAGAATCCCGTGCTTGGGGGAAATTCTTGAAGGTCCTTAGGGGACTTCTTTTAAGAAGTCCCCTAAGTAGGGTTCGGGGCAACGCCCCGAGGTCTTCTCCGTCAGAACAGCTTCACCGCGAGGATGACCGCGCCGAGGAGGACGAGAAGGACGCCTGTGGCGCGGTTGAGGACTTTGGGCTGTGCGCGGTTGGCGATAAGGGCGGCGAGCTGAGCAAAGAGGAGCGTGCTGAGGATGCAAAGGATGAGCGGGAGAAGGTCGGGGAAGCCGCCGATTGCAAAGTGGCTGACCGCACCCGTCAAAGCCGTTGCACTCATGATGAAAACGCTCGTCCCGACAGCGGTCTTCAGCTCGTAGCCGAGAACCGAGGTCAGCACCAGAAGCATCATCATGCCGCCGCCAGCACCCACAAAGCCGCAGATAAACCCGACCATAGCGCCGCAAAGAACCGAGCGAATCGCCTTCTGCCGCTTGGTTGCCGACACCAGACTCTTTTTCGGAGCCACGGACGGCTTGACAATGAACTTGACCCCGAGCAGCATCGTCATGAACACCGAGAAGCTCCCCATCGTGGTCTTGGGAACCAGACTTGCAACAAAGCTGCCCACCATCGTGAAGCAAAGGACAGCCGCCATCATAATCAAGCCGTTCCGAATGTCAAGATTTTTGTTGCGCCCGTATGTAATCGCGGAAACCGCACTGGCAAGCACATCGCTCGCCAACGCAATGCCCACCGCGAGATACGGGTCAATCCCGAGAAACGTGACCAGCATCGGGCTGATGACCGCCGCCGCGCTCATGCCCGCAAAGCCCGTCCCCAGCCCCGCGCCAAGCCCTGCCAAGAGGCAGACCAACACCGTTTTCAGCATAGCCGCCCCTCCCTTTCCATGCGCTCCATCGTGTTCTCGAGCTTTGCCATCAGACTTTCCAATGCGTCAAACTCCTCTGCCGTAATCCCCTCGCGCAGAGTGCCCGTAAACCGCGCCTGCATCGCGCGTCCCTCGGCAATCACCTCGGCGGCGCGCTCGGTCGGCACCAAACGGTGCTTTCTGCGGTCCTCGGGGTCCCCGCGGCGCTCCAACAGACCGTTCTTCTCCAGCGTCTCCACCGCGACCGATGCCATGCCGCTCTTGATGCCCCGCACCTCGCAGATATCCCGCGCCGTGTTGCGGTCGGGGTTGTTGGCGCAGAACATCAGCACATCAAAGCAGGTCTGATTCATCCCGTACCGCCGACAAATCGGCGCGCAAAGCCCCGCATAAAGGTTCCCCAGCTTCCGCCCCAGCGCCATCATCCGAATTGCTATCATTTTTCAAATCTCCTAATATTAGAATATCTAATATTATAGCATACGGGATGCCGCCTGTCAAGTCCTTATTGTAAAAATTTTATACCGAACGATTTTGCGCGTTGGCATCGCGCTCCGAGACAGCGAATATTTTGTCATAGGTGGTGCCAAGAATATCACGCAGATAAATAATCTCATCGGGATACAAATGCCGCTGTCCGACCTCTATTTTTGCAACCGCACTGCGTGTAATATCGCATCCCCGCAGTTGAAGCTGAACCGCCACCGCCTCCTGTGTCAAGCCTGCCGCCTCCCGTATCCGCCGGAGATTCTGCCCCACTGCCCTTTCGATTCCTGCGTCCATTTTGCGCTCCTTTTCTTTTTTGCACTTATTTTAGTGCAAATCTATTGACAATATTATAACTTGGTGCTATAATATAAATGCACCTATATAGGTGCAAGTGAAAAGAAAAGGAGAAAAATAAGAATGTATTGTAGAAACTGTGGGGAAGAATTGAGTCCCGATTCCACACAATGTAGCCATTGTGGATTTCAAAAAGGGTATGGAAGCCAATATTGCGCCTGTTGCGGGATGATGGTTGACCCCAGCCAAGACCATTGCGAAAACTGCGGGAATCCGACCTCCTTGCAATCTTGGAACGGACCCGCCACCCGAAACACAAAGCAAGCCCCCGCTTATGCGGCGCGGGCAATCAAGGTCAACAAGGTTGCGCTGTTCTCGGTGTTACGGAGCGTAGCCCTGCTCCTTTTGATTCTGTTTGTTATGTTTCTTCCAATCTTTCAACGAGAGGCAACTTTGGATGATATAAGCCTTGACGACTTAGAAAAATTCTTCAAAGACGGCACCGATAAAACAACCGTCAATTTTTCTCTTTTCGAGGATTTGCGGGACGGCTATCGTCTCCCAAATGAAAAAAATGGATTTATCTGGTTATTCCCAATCGCAATCTTGATTGTTGCGATAATTTATATTGCTTTTTTTCTCATTCCCGACATCTTCTGCGGGCTTTGTAATATAGCAAATAATGAGATATCATTTGAAACAGGAAGACTCAAATCAAAAGCTACCTCGCTTTTCAGTATAAGAAAAAACAGCGCTACCAAAGAAAATTGGCAGGAATATCGAAAAAACTACCCGGGTGTCATTTTCGGGTACTATGCTTGTTTCGGTTTGTTCTTCCTGTCGTGTTTCCTTTTTGTCCTTTCTTCCACAGATCGCTATCTCTCCTTTCCTGTTGGACCGCAAATGGCGGAATATACAGGGCTCTCCCCTTTTATCATTCTGATTTTTCTGTCAGTTGCGGGAGCCGTCTTCTGTCGTTTCATGGAAAGGTTGGAATCCGATAGGTGCAAGAATAAGCCGCAAACCGGAGCCTATCATGCCTATTCCGGCATCTGCACGCTTTTGATTTTCTTTTTTGCATTTACCATTATTTTTTCACCCATAATTCAATACAAATATATTCCGGCAAGCATCGCGGAGCTGGAGGATGATGCAGAAAAGGAACAATTCAAAAAGCAAAAATATGTAGCCCGTAATATTTCACTTTTCGAGGATTTCAAAAACAACGGGTATCAAATTGCCCCGCATGAAGACAAACAGAATCCCAACGAAAAAAATGAAACGATTCAACAGGATAAAAATAGTGATAGCAATATGAGATTTATACTATATATGATCCAACTCATTCCGTTTTCTCTCATAGGACCCATCATAGCCAAAAAAATACCGACAAAAAGAAATGCTTACAAAGCAATGTCCTTGATTGTACTGTATTGGGTAATTGGACTTTGGGAAATCATACTTACTTTTACCAATTCATTCGGAAAAACAAATCTGAATTTCCGAATTTTTGACATATGCGGGTTCTCGGGATACATCGCCTATCCGATTCTGTTTCTCATCGGAGTAATATTCGCGGTCGTTATGAAAAGCCGCGAAAAAGCAAAATACGACATTTGAAAAAGCACATGAGGCTACAGGCACAGGGTCTGTAGCCTTTCTTTTTTCCGAATCACCCAAACTCACAAATTGTTCGCCGAAAAGCGGGAAACATTTCCCGAAACCTATTGATTTTTGGTGTCGCATCGTGTATAATGTATATGATAAGAGGAAACCAAACGATGGGAGGCGACGGGCTTGCAGGAAGAAGCGGAACGACCGACGCAGGTGCGGAAAGCCGGCACCAAACCGGCGACCAAGCCGACGGTCAAGAAAAAGAAGAAAAAGAAATGGTATCAGGCGCTCTTTGACCGCTTCCGCGGCTTCCGCGTCAGTCGGAACATCGGAATCGACCTCGGCACCGCGACCGTGCTGGTCTATGTGCAGGGCAAGGGCATTGTGTTGCAGGAGCCATCAGTCGTTGCCATTGACACCAACACCGACAAGATTCTCAAGGTCGGGCGCGAGGCACAGCAAATGCTCGGCAGGACCCCCGGGAACATTACGGCGGTCCGTCCCCTGCGCGATGGGGTCATCAGCCGCTACGAGGTCACGCTGAAAATGATTCAGTACTTCATCCGCCGCGCCTGCGGGAACCTGTTCGTGCCGCCGAACGTCATGATCTGCATCCCCTCGGGCATTACCGAGGTCGAGGAGCGCGCGGTCAAGGACGCGGCACGGGAGGCGGGCGCGCGCAGGACCTACCTCATTGAGGAGCCGACCGCCGCTGCAATCGGCGCGGGGCTGAACATCTACGCGCCCGAGGGCAACATGGTGGTGGACATCGGCGGCGGGACGACCGACATTGCGGTGCTGTCGCTGGGCGGCGTGGTGGTGTCCGAATCCATCAAGATTGCGGGCGACAAGTTCGACGAAGCCATTGCGCGCTACGTGCGGCGGAAATACAAGGTGCTGATCGGAGAACGGAGCGCCGAGGCAATCAAAAAACGCATCGGAACGGTTTACAGCCGCCCCCAGCTGCTCACGATGGAGGTCAAGGGACGGTGCGTCAATCAGGGACTTCCGAAGGTCATCACCGTGACCTCAAAGGAGATGATTGAGGCTCTTGCCGAGCCTGTCACGGCGATTCTGGATGCCATTTGCACGGTCATTGAAAAGACCCCGCCCGAATTGCTCGGCGACATCCTCCGCAACGGCATTGTCATGACGGGCGGCGGCAGTCTGCTCTACGGCTTTGACCAGCTCGTGACCCGCGCAACGGGAATCAAGACGCGCGTTGCGCCCGATGCGGTGTCCTGCGTGGCGCTCGGCACGGGGAAGTCGCTGGATAATCTGGATATGTTTGAAGCAAAATAACCCGAACAGGAGATACGGATATGGATTCTATCATTCACGGACGGAAGCCCGAATCGGTTTTCCGTTACTTTGAGGAGATCAGCGCGATTCCGCGCGGGTCCTACAACGAAGCCGCCATTGCCGACTACCTTTGCGCGTTTGCGGCGGCGCGCGGTCTGGAGCATTACCGCGATGCGCAGAACAACGTGCTCATCAAAGCCCCCGCCTCCCCCGACCGTCTCGGCTCCGCGCCGCTGTTGTTGCAGGGGCACACCGACATGGTTTGCGAAAAGAACCGCGACACGGTGCACGACTTTCTGCGCGACCCGCTGAAGCTGTGGATTGACGGGAAGTATCTGCGCGCGCGGGGAACCACGCTCGGCGGCGACGACGGCATTGCCGTTGCCATCATGCTTGCGCTTCTGGACGGCGAGCTGCCCTCCCACCCCGCCTATGAATGCCTGTTCACCACGGCGGAGGAGGTTGGGATGGACGGCGCGCACGCATTTGACTACTCGCTCCTGTCCGCGCGGCGGATGCTGAACCTCGACAGCGAGGAGTTCGGCGTGGTGACGGCGGGCTGTGCGGGCGGTGTGCGGTCCGACCTGACGCTGGATGCCACGCCCGAGGCGCTTGCGGGCGACTGCATCGAGGTAAAGCTGACGGGTCTTGCGGGCGGTCACTCGGGCGAGAACATCAACTGCGGGCGCGCGAATGCGAACAAGCTGATGGGTCGCCTGCTTGCCGCGCTCCTTGAGGCACAGCCTGCGGCGCGTCTGGTGTCGCTCTCGGGCGGCTCGAAGGACAACGCGATTCCGCGCGAGGCGGTGGCGGTTCTGGCGGTTCCCGATGAGGACAGTGCGGTCACGCTTCTGACCGATGTCGGCGAGGCGATTGCCTCCGAGCTTTGCGAGGCGGACCGTGGCTTCCGTCTTTCGGTCTCCCCCACCGACACGCCCTGCGAAATGCTCTCCGCCGCGACAACGCGCGGGGCAATCACGGTGCTTGCCTGCGCCGCGAACGGCGTGCTGGAGATGAGCCGCAAGGTGGCGGGGCTGGTGGAGTTCTCCCGCAACCTCGGTGTGATGCGGCAGGAGGACGGCAAGCTGACCTTTGTATTTTCGTCCCGCTCCTCGATTGAGGAGCAGCTGAACGCATCCCAGCGGGATTTGGACCTGCTCGCTTCGGCGGTTGGCGGCAGGGTACGCCATCACAGCCGTTACCCGGGCTGGAGCTATGCGGAGAAGTCGGCGATTCGTGACGCGTATCTGGCGGCATTCCGCGAGGAAACGGGGACCGATGCGCGGGTCAACGTAATCCACGCGGGCTTGGAGTGCAGTGTGATTCACGACCACGTCCCCGACATGGACATGATTTCCATCGGTCCCGACATGAAGGACATTCACTCCCCCGATGAAGCCCTTGACCTCGATTCCGTAGAGCGCTTCTGGCGCGTACTCGCGTTGTTTCTGCGGGGGTAAGACCTCGGGGCTTTGCCCCGAACCCTACTTAGGGAACTTCTTAAAAGAAGTTCCCTAAGAACCTTCAAGAATTTCACAAAAGGGCAGGATTCCGAAGGGAATCCTGCCCTTTTGTGAA
>DJSQ01000040.1 GCA_002438075.1 Clostridiales bacterium UBA6330 | reverse complement strand
TTCGTTCTCCGCTTCGATGATATAATTTTCTTCGGACAGCCTTTCGTTGGTTTCGGAAAGTGCCGCGTTTATCTCGTTTACTTTGGATAAATCTTCGATTCTGAAAGCGTATCCGCCGTGTATTTTTTCTGCCGAAAGTCGTGTGTTTTCATCTATCATAACGGGGCTTTTCGCCGCTTGTTCAAGCAGATTTTTATCCGCAGAAATCGACTTTTCGGAATTGTAAATTACGTTAAAATTTTCGTCCGTGATAACCGCCGAATATGCCGAACGATAGAAGTAATTTTCATACTCGTCGTTGGACGGAATAAGACCTATCGCGATACAACTTTCAATCATCACGATACAGGTAAAGCACAACAATTCGGGAATTTTGAACGCCGACGTGTTCGTCAAAAAGCATACGGTAGAAACTGCCGCGCATACAACGAAAGCGGTTACAGGTATCCACGTTTTCTTTTTGCAAGCAGATATTCCGCACTTCGCGATAAGCACGATAAGGCTTGCAAAGGTTACGGCAATCTCCCACGCGAGCGCGATATAAAATACGGTTCTATGCTCGTAGGAAAAAACGCCCTCGAAGTTCAAAGCAAACGCCCATTCGTGTATGTCGTTCGTGAATATCAAAAGAAGCAATATTACGGCGGGCAAATATAAGAGATACCACGTTTTTGCAAGCGGTTTACCTTTTTTGTTTTCAAGACTGAACGCCGCAAGCAAAATCGTCGGCGGAATGAACATTTGCGGAACGTAGTATGCGTACCAAAGATAACGCGAAAGCGTGTCTGCGTCCTTTGTTAGTCCGTATTTTATCATTCGCACCACAAGGAAAAACAAAATCAGCACCGCAACCGTAAGAAAATACGCGCGAAGATCCTTTCGTACCATTCTATGTATCAGAGAAACACCCCACGCCACCACGAGAGAAATCAGTATCGTGTGCGCCGACAAAGCAAACAAGGCGTGCCAAAATTCGGGCAACTCGGAATCCACCGCCTGAAATACGCCCGCCAGACAAAAGAAAAACGCGCATACGGCATATAGAACTATTCTTTTTTTGTTCGTCGCTGTCCGCATTTCCGCGTTTCTCCTTTCCGTTAGGTGCTTATATTATAGCATATTTTGTTCCCTTTTTCAACCCATTCTGTAACGTCCACGAAAGCAACATTTTTTTGCAACGAAAAGCGAATCCTGTGCAAAACATTTCAATGACCGCATTTTTCACCGAGGTGTCGTACCATTAGGTTTTGATGAAAGCAATTTCATGGAGGTTCAAATCCTCTTCCGCGCAAAAAAATCCTCAGAAACAGATAGTTCTGAGGATTTTTTCTTTGCTCTTCGCCACTCTTTTGCAATCATGCCAAACAGAGCTGTTTCTTTGTTATATCTGCGTCCCCTGCTGCTTCAGAATCAACCGTTCCAGTTCCTTTGCCGCGATGCTGAGGGTCTGCTCATGCCGCTTGACGATGCGGATTTCACGCTCGGGGAGCGGCTTTTCGGTTTCGATGACGAAAACGCCCTCCACGCCCGAGAGGAATTCTCTTGGGATGAACCCGATGCCGAGGTCGGCTTTGACCATGGGCAGAATCTGGTCCGCTGTTGCCGCTTCGGTCTCGGGGCGGTAGTGCAAGCCCTCCTCGGCGAAGAATTCCGAATACAGCTCAAACGATTTGGTCTGCGTTCCGAGCGAAATCAGGGGGTAGCTGAGCAGCTCCGCAAAGCCGATTCTGCTCTCCAGCAGTTCTGAAAACGCGGCACTGCACACTGCGACCTCGTGGAATTTCCGCACGGTCACCTCCTCAATCATGGCGGACGGCAGGGTCGGTGTGGTCACCACGGCGATATCCGCAATGCCGTTTTTGATGGCATCCACTGCCTGCGGGGTGGAATGGTTGCTGATTTTGAGTCGGATGCCCGGGTAAAGCGTGCGGTACTGCTTCAGGACGGGGAGCAGGACGCAATGCAGGGCGACCTCGCTTGCCGCGACAAAGACCGTTCCCTTTTCCAGATTGCGGCTTTCGATGATTTCCGCCTCCCCCGCCTCGATGTTCTCGAACGCGATGCGGATATGCTCAAACAGCCGCTCTCCCTCGGGGGTCAGCTTCATGCCGCGGTTGTTTCGGATGAACAGCGGGCACCCCAGCTCGCTTTCCAGCGTTTTGACCGCACGGGTCAGATTGGGCTGGTTGTTGAGCAGAATTTTTGCCGCCTGCGTGATGTTCCCGTATTTCGCTACATAATAAGAGATTCTGTAATAATCATAGCTGATATACATCCCGTTTTCTCCTTCTGCAATTCATTTTTGACATGACAACCATATAAATAAAAGATTTTACATATATCGACATTTGGATTATACTATACGCGTACAGAAAAGTCAAGTACGATTCTGTAACTTTTCAGACAGGAGAAGGTACAAACAAATGAAAAGCACTATCATCTGCATCGGGCGACAGTACGGAAGCGGCGGACGCGAAATCGGCGAAAAGCTGGCAAAGCGTCTCGGCGTGGTCTGCTACGACAAGCTGTTGATTTCCCAAGCGGCGCGGGAAACGGGAATGTCACCGGAGACCGTGGCTGCCGACGAGGAGAAGCCGATCGGACTTTCGCTGGCAGTATCGGGCAACCCGTTTGCCGACAGCGCAACGATGGGCGAAACGTTCTACTCCGAAAAGCAACGCGTGTTTGAGGCAGAGAGCAGGACCA
Source organism: Clostridiales bacterium UBA6330 (assembly GCA_002438075.1). Taxonomy (GTDB): domain Bacteria; phylum Bacillota; class Clostridia; order Oscillospirales; family CAG-272; genus UMGS1865. The sequence continues at coordinate 27,365 of DJSQ01000040.1, read as the reverse complement.
TCCTTGAGCTTGCGGAAAAGGGACCCTGCGTCATCATCGGGCGTTGCGCGTCCTCGATTCTGCGGGGCGCGGGCTATGACGTGCTGTCGGTGTTCGTTTACGCAGACCCCGATGACCGTGCGGAGCGGATTGCCGAGCGGTGCGGCATTTCCAACAAGGCGGCAATGCGCAAGGCGGAAAAGGTGGATCGGATGCGCAAGAAATACTTTGATTTCTATTCCGACACGCCGTGGGGCGATGTTGCAAGCTATGATTTGATGGTCTCTTCGAGCCGCTACGGAATCGACGGCACGGCGGATGTGATTGCAAAGGCAGTCACCGATAAAATGTGAGGTGTTTGAAATGAAATTGGCTTTGGAGCTGATTACGGATATTTGTTTGAATATTGCGATGGCGACTCTGCTGGTCGGTCTGATTCGCAGGCGCGGGGAACGCATTCCCTGCGCGCGGCTGCTCTCCGCAACGGTCGGGCTCGGGTTTGTGTTCGGGACCGTTGCCGCGGGAATGCGCGGAATCAACGCGTTTGTTATCCCCGATGCGCTCGGGTTCATCCTGTCCTACTCGGCATTTCTCTTTACCTTCCCGGGAAAGAAAGCGGAGGGTAAGAACAAATGAACAAGGATCTGACGGTCGGAAAACCGGAAAGCGTCCTGTGCAGGTTTTGCCTTCCCTTGTTCGGCAGTATCATCTTTCAACAGCTTTATAACATTGCCGACAGCTTTGTCGCCGGCAAATTCATCGGTGACAATGCATTGGCTACGGTTGGAAACAGCTATGAGATTACGCTGATTTTCATTGCGTTCGCGTTCGGCTGTAACATTGGCTGTTCGGTGCTGGCAGCACAGCTGTTCGGCGCAAAGCGGTACCGCGACCTCAAAACCGCAGTCTACACATCGCTGATTTCCGATGCGGTTATCTGCGCGGTTCTGATGGTGGTCGGCATGATCTTCTGCAACGGGCTGCTGCACCTGATTAAGACCCCCGAGGAGGTCTTTGCGGATTCCAAGCTTTATCTGGACATTTACATCCTCGGTCTGCCCTTCGTTTTCCTTTATAACGTCGCAACCGGCATCTTCTCGGCGCTGGGCGACTCCAAAACACCTTTTCTCTTCCTTGCCTGCTCGTCGCTTTCCAACATCGGCGTGGACATCCTCTTTGTCACCGCGTTTGATATGGGCGTGGCGGGCGTTGCATGGGCGACCTTCCTTTGTCAAGGCATCAGCTGTGTGCTGGCGCTGGTGGTGGTTTTCCGCCGATTCCGCAGGATACGGACGGAAGGAAGGGTGCAGGTCTTTTCGTGGCAGCTGTTCGACAGCTTCGCGGTGGTCGCGGTGCCGAGCATCCTGCAACAGAGCTTCATCTCGGTGGGCAACATCGTGATTCAAAGCGTCATCAACGGGTTCGGTCCCGCAGTCATGGCGGGATATTCCGCATCGGTCAAGCTGAACAACATGGTCATCACCTCGCTGACCACACTCGGAAACGGCATTTCCAACTTCACGGCGCAGAACCTCGGCGCGGCAAAATACGACCGCATCAAGGCGGGCTTCCGCGCAGGTCTGAAGCTGGTCTGGGCGCTTTGCATTCCGTTGGTTCTGCTTTATGAATTTGCGGGCAAATGGCTTGTGTACATCTTTCTGGAAAGCCCGACGGGTGCGGCAATGGACACGGGCGTGCTCTTTTTGCGCATCGTTTCGCCGTTCTACTTTGTGGTGGCGGCAAAGCTGGTGTCGGACGGCATCCTGCGCGGCGCGGGCATGATGAAAAAATTCATGATTGCAACCTTTACCGATCTGGTCCTGCGTGTGGCGTTGGCGGAAATCCTTTCGCGCACTGCTCTCGGCACCACGGGCATCTGGCTCTCGTGGCCGATCGGATGGACGATTGCGGCGGTCCTTTCCATCCTATTCTATGTGACCGTCAAATGGGAACAAAAGCAGCAGAGAACAGGAGAATTGGCATATGAACAGCAGTGAATTTTTGAGCCGCATCCGCTACGGCGGCTACCTCGGGCGCGTGATGAGCGCAGAGGATGCGGCATCCTTCATCCGCCCGGGCATGGTGCTGGGGGTCAGCGGGTTCACCATTGCGGGCTACCCGAAGGCGGTGGCGGGCGTGCTTGCGGAGCGTGCACGGAAGGGCGAGAGGCTCGACCTGACCGTATATTCCGGTGCGTCGCTTGGCGAGGAGTTTGACGGCGAGCTGGCGCGGGTGGGTGCCTTTCGTGCGCGGATGCCTTACCAGACCAACAAGGACCTGCGGAACGCCATCAACGCGGGCGAGGTTTCCTACCATGACGTACCGCTGGGGCAGATGCCCGTTTGGGTCAAGAACAAGTTCCTCCGCCCCGTGGATGTGGCAATCATTGAAGCGACCGCCATTGACGAGAACGGCAACATCATTCCCACGACCTCGGTCGGCACCTCCAACATCTACGCAGAATGCGCAAAGCAGGTTATCATTGAGGTCAACACCTACGTTCCCGCCTGCATGGAGGGCGTGCATGACGTCTACTCCCCTGCCCGCCCGCCGCATACCAAGCCGATTCTGATTGAGCGGGTCGGCGACCGCATCGGAACGCCCTATATCAAGGTAGACCCCGCAAAGGTGGTTGCCGTGGTGGAGAGTAACATTCCCGACAACGGGCGCATCGTCTCCCCCGTGGATGACGAATTCCGTCAGATGGCGGCAAATCTGATTGACTTTCTGCACAGCGAGGTCAAGGCAGACCGCCTCTGCAACCCGCTCCCGCCGCTTCAGGCAGGCGTGGGAAGCGTTTCCAACGCGGTGCTGGAGGGCTTGGCACAGTCGGATTTCGAGCACATGACGGTCTATTCCGAGGTGTTGCAGAACTCCATGTTCGACCTGATTGACGCGGGCAAGGTCGACTTTGCTTCGGGCACGTCACTCACCATCTCGGCGGACCGCCGCGACAGCTTCTTCCGCGATTTCGAGCGCTACCGCGACAAAATCATCCTGCGCCCGCAGGAAATCAGCAACCACCCCGAAATCATCCGCCGTCTCGGTGTCATTGCGGTCAACACAGTGATTGAAGCCGACCTCTACGGCAACACCAATTCCTCCTACATCGACGGCTCCCGCCTGATGAACGGCGTGGGCGGTTCGGGGGACTACTGCCAGAACGCGGGGCTTTCGATTTTCATCACGAAGTCGACCGCGAAGAACGGCACGCTCTCCTGCATTGTTCCGCACGTCAGCCACGTGGACCACACCATTCACGAAATCCACGCACTGATTACCGAGCAGGGCGTTGCGGACCTGCGCGGGTTGGACCCCATAGACCGCGCAGAATGTATCATCGAAAACTGCGCGCATCCCAAATTCCGTCCCGCCCTGCGGGAATACCTCAAAAACGCGACCGAATCCTGTGCGCACCGCGGAAATCCGATCAATTTGCGCGCGGCGTTGGATTTCAATAAGTACCTCCAATAATTATCAAATATAAAATTCTGAAAGGAAGCAGGAAAAATGGACGAACAGGTTGTAGCAATGATGAACGAAATGGTAGCAAAGGCAAGAGCCGCGCAGAAGGAGTTTGAAGCCTTCTCGCAGGAAAAGACCGACGAGGTGGTCCGCGCCATCGGCAAGGTGGTCTATGACCGCGCCGAGGAGCTGGCAAGAATGGCTTGCGAGGAGAGCGGCATGGGCGTTTACGCCGATAAGGTTGCCAAGTGCCACGGCAAGTCCAAGTGCATCTGGAACAGTCTCAAGGGCAAGAAGTCGGTCGGCATCATCGGCGAGGACAAGGGGACGGGCATCATCCGCGTAGCGAAGGCAAAGGGCGTGGTCGGCTCGGTGACCCCCGTAACCAATCCCGTTGTGACCCCGATGTGCAACGCGATGTTCGCGCTCAAGGGGCAGAACGCCATTATCGTAGCGCCCCACCCGAGAACGCAGAACGTCAACAAGTATGTGGTTGACCTGTTCCGCGCAGAGCTTGCAAAGCTGGGCGCACCGGTTGACCTGATTCAGACCGTTGAGAAGTCCTCTATTGATGCCACCAACGCCCTGATGCAGAGCGTGGACGTTGTGGTCGCAACCGGCGGCGCGGGAATGGTCAAGTCGGCATATTCGAGCGGCAAGCCCGCACTCGGTGTCGGACCCGGCAACGTGCAGGTGATTGTGGACCGCGGCGTGGAGTTGGAGGAAGCCATTCCGAAAATCATCAGTGGCAGAATCTTCGACAACGGCATCATCTGCTCGGGCGAGCAGTGCGTCCTCTTGCCCCGGGAATCCTTCGACCGTGCAATCGAAATCTTCAAGCAGAACCACGTCTTCTATGTTGACGATGCCGCAACCGCCAAGAAGTTTGCCGATACCATCTTCCCGGACAACGGTCCGATTAACCGCCGCGTTGTCGGTCAGAGCGTGCAGACCATCGCAGCCCTGGCAGGCGTCGAAGTCCCTGCCGATACCAAGATGATTCTCATCAAGGCAAGAAGCATCGGGCGCGGGGAGCCGCTCTGCCGCGAGAAGATGTGCCCCGTGATGATTACGGCGGCATACGATACCTTTGAGGATGCCGTGAAGCTGGCGCAGACCGACCTCGACTACGAGGGCAAGGGGCACACCGCATCGCTCCACAGCCACGATATGGAGCATATCAAGTATGCTGGCGAAAAGCTGACCGTCAGCCGCCTGATTGTCAACCAGCCGTCCTCTACGGGTGCGGGCGGAAGCCTTTACAACGGCTTTGCACCCACCACCACGCTCGGTTGCGGCTCTTGGGGGAACAACAGCATTTCCGAAAACCTGAACTACACGCATCTGATCAACGTTTCTCAGATCGGTCTTTACAACAAGGACGCAAAGATCCCGACCGATGCGGAAATCTGGAACTGAGGAGGCATTCGCCATGGAACAGATCATTTTCCGCCCGAAGCTGTACAAATTCGATGACACCAAATCCTTTGCGGAGGCGTTTCACCTCGGCAAGCGCGATCTGGTTCTGACCAACCGCTATATCTTCGACCCGTATTTCGATGGCAACCCCTACGGCGCACAGCTGATTTATCAGGAAGAATTCGGCGGCGGAGAGCCGACCGACACCATGGTCGACGCCATCATCCAAGCGGCGGCGGGCAAGGAATTCGACCGCGTGATTGCGGTCGGCGGCGGCACGGTGATCGACATTGCAAAGGTGCTGTCGGTCTCGGGCGGCAAGCCCGTGGATGAACTCTATGAGCACAAAGACGAACTGAAAAAAGAGCATCCGCTCGTCATCATCCCGACCACCTGCGGCACGGGCAGCGAGGTAACCGACATCGCCATCATCAACCGTACCCGCCTCGGCGTCAAGATGGGACTGACGGGCGAGCCGCTCTATGCGGATTATGCCGTGCTGATTCCCGAGCTGTTGAAGAAGCTGCCGCTGAAGGTCTTTGCAACCAGCTCCATCGATGCACTGGTCCATGCGGTGGAATCCTCCCTCTCCCCCAAAGCGACCGCTTATACCAAGCTGATGGGCTATAAGGCGATTGAAATGATTATCGGAGGCTACCGGAAACTGGCGCAGGACGGCATGGAACAGCTTCCCGCGCTGATGGAGGACTTTCTGGTTGCCTCCAACATGGCGGGCTTTGCCTTCGGGACCGCAGGCTGCGCCGCAGTCCACGCGCTCAGCTATCCGCTCGGCGGCACCTACCACGTCCCGCACGGCGAAAGCAACTACGCGCTCTTTACGGGTGTGCTGAACAAGTACATGGAAAAGAAGTCGGACGGCGAAATCGCGCACCTGAACGCCTATCTCGCAAACCTGTTGGAATGCGACACTCCGGATGTCTATACCGAGCTGGAGAACCTGCTCAACCGCATTCTGCCGAAGAAGCCGCTCCACGAATACGGCGTGACCGATGCGGATATCGTCACCTTCACCGACAGCGTGCTCACCACGCAGGGACGTCTGATGGCAAACAACTTTGTCCCGCTCACCCGCGACGATGTATTGGATATTTATAAAAAGCTGATGTAAAGAACAGAGAAAGCCCCCCAAGCAGGCGGTAATGCCTGCTTGGGGGGGCTTATTCTGTATTCCGAACCGTTCCGAGGCACGGGATTCCCGATTTTATTCCGTCAAGCCCTCTCGCTTCATCCGTTCCTTCACGTCCGTATAGCAGTAGTCCAAAAATCTGTAGAATTCCTTCTCATCAACGAAAGGATTGATATTCGGATTCACTTCCATCGCGGCGGCTTTCTCATCGGTATTGTTGTTCCAGCAATGATTGCCGAGGAACAAATCCACCTTCTCCTCCTTCAGCCGCGCAAGGGAATTGAAATAATCGTTTCGGCTCCCCTTGTAGTAATCCACGTTGTCTTCAAAAAGCGCACCGCGACCGGCACCGCCGAACATACCGACATGATAGGTTCTTCCGTCCTCCGTATAATCAAAGAAAACCGATACCGTTCCGACCGTATGCCCGGGGGTCTCCAAAAAGCGGAACGTGACGTTTCCGCAGGTAAGCGTATCCCCGTCCTTCACAACGATGTCGGGCTTGATTCCGTACCGCTCAAATACCCTTTTGTCATCCCTGACACCGATAATGGTTTTGGCTTTCGGCGCAAGGGTCAGCATGGGCTTGACTCCCTCCACGTGGTCGCCGTGCCAGTGCGTCATGAGAATGTATTTCACATCGGACGGGCGGTATCCGAGCGAATAAATTCCGTTGACCACCCAATAGAACGTATTCAGATACCCCGTGTCAATCATGACCAGACCGTCTCCGGTATCAATCAGATGAATGGACGCCTGATAGGTCCCGACAAAGGAAATCCCCCTCAGAATATGAAACGGCTTGATAAGCCCGTTCCACGGCTTCCCTGCAACCTGCTGTTTCTTTGGATACATAATCAGTAACCCTCCTTATTACGGTTTCCCTTATCATTATACCAGAAATTCCGCGATTTTGCAAGTGTTTGATTTGCCGATTGTTCGGAGAAGCGCAAGTTTTACATATTTACCCTATCCCGTTGGTCTGAACCTTGCAAAGCGTATATGCACAAATCAAAAGGCTCTCTTGTGTAAAGTGAGGCGCGGGAATCGTTACGCTTGCGCTATTTGCTATCAGAATATTTGAACGTATGCTTGATCAGCAGTCTGAAAAGAAGCAGGGGTTCATCCGAGCCCCTGCTTCTTTGCTTTTCTGTTATTCTACGTCGCTTCCCGTCACGTTTTCCGCGATGTCATCGCGGCGATACAGCACCGGAGCGGCGCCCGAAAGGAATCGGTTGCCGTCAATCCGAACGCCGTTTCCGCCGCAGAGCAGGATATGTGCCTGTCGGTCCCCGTTCTCCATGCCCGATCTTCCGGTAAAGGTATTCCCTTCTATGGTCAGGTTTCTCACGCCGTTGATGCGCATATCGTAGTAGGTATAGCGGGAGGCAAACCGATTTCCCGTGATGCTGATATTGCGGAACATACAGCTCTCTCCGTCGGCGGTATTTCCTCCCGTTGCCCAGATGCAAATCGGCAGGAAGGACGAGCCGTTTTCCACCGAATCCCAATCGTACCACTGCGCCGCCATCAGTCCGAGCTCCTCAAACACGTTTGCCGTCACCTTCACGTCGCAGGCATACCCACACTCTGGCCATGCGCCGTACTGCGGAATCATGCTCACGCCGCCTTTGGCAAGTCGGATAAAGGAGCAATTGCGGATTTCCCCGCCGATTGCCTGAATACGCACGCCGTAGGAATTGTTGTTCCGCACCAGCACGTTATCCCAGAGGAAGCCGTTTCCGCTCGCGGAGGCATTCTGCACGATTACCGAATCGGTATCGGTGGGCAATGTGACCGCTTCCGAGAGCTTTACCGTATACCGACAGTCCTTCTCCGCCGCCGCGCTGACGGTCTGCTTGGTTGCCTCCGTGACGGTTGCGGAGCCGATATTCACGCCCTGATTGGTATAGAGCAGGACGGTATCGCCCACGCGGAAGGGAGACGGGAGCTTATAGTAGCCGCCCGTGGAGCAGCATTTGTAGGTCAGGGTCCGCGTTGCCGCATCGAAGCCGACCGCGGTTCCGTAGAGGGCATTGATATTTCCGCCGTCGTCCATCATGTTTTCCAGCAGGCAGGAGACCGCCTGCATCCCGACCCTTGCATTGGTGCTGTGCGTGGCATCGCAGGTTGTGTTCAGGCTGAACGCTGAGCGCAGTCTGCCGTAGCTGTCGGTCCATGTGACATGGCGGTTTGCATCGTTGACGGTTGCCAGCTCCTTTGTGTTGACAATCCGATCAATCACGGGAGCGGGACCGCTCGTCACGCTGTAGCGGTGCAGGCGGACGGCAACCTCGGCATCGTATTCCGACAGCGCAAAGCCCGAGCAGTTGAACACCGTGACGTCCTCAATCCGAAAGCCGCTGCAATTGCGCATGGCAATGCCGCTCGCGCTCTTGTAATTGCGGAACGCAACGCGGTCACCGACCTTGATTTCCCCTGCGGCATAGGTGCTTGACAAGCCCGTGCCGCCCGGGATTCTGCCGTATTTGATGCCGTCCCAAATCAGCGTCAGGCTGTTGACCTGCGTGGTCGGGTCGTAGGTCTTGGAGTCCGCCTCATACCAGATTTCACTATAGGGCGAGAGGGAGTCCCCGCGATAGATTCCGCCGCCTCCGCCGTTGGTTGCGGGGTAATCCGCCTTTGACGAATAGTTGGCAAGATAGCCCGGATCGGGGACGAATGAGACAGTCTCCTTCCCTGCGGGTCCCGTTACCCCCGTCACGGTCCCCTGAAAGTTCGGGTTCACGCTGTTGCCGAGGAAGAAGCCGTAAAAGCCGATTTCCGTGCAGGCGGTGAAGGTAAACGCCGTTGCGGTGGATTTTACGGTATCGTAGTAGGTCCCGTAGCCGTAGAACCGCAGGTCCGACAAGCCGTTAAAGGTCACGGCGCTGTCCAGAAAGGCTCCGCACGGTGCAACGATATCGGTCTCCCCTGCCGAGACCGCCGCCGTCAGGTATGCGGACAGGCTCAGGGTCCCGTACCGCGACCGAAACGCCGCGCGCCCCGTCATGCCCGCAAACTGCTCGCGGTTGATGTGCGGCAGGAGCGCCTCGTTTACGCCGACCTCTTCCCGCGCCGACAAATCGGTCAGATCGCCGCCGTTGACGTTCTCGTTTTTCGTATCGGTCAGCGCCGCGCGGTCATTGGAATCGGCAAGGAGATAGTTGTTCCGCTCCAGCGTCAGCGTTCCTCCAACCGTGTTCCGCACGACATACGCATTTACGCAGTCGCGCACGGTCAGGCTGTCGGCACGGTTGAAGAGCACCGTGCTGTTGGAGACACCCGCGAGCAGGATGGCATTCTCCGCATTCTCCACCCGATTCTTTGCCACCAGCAGGTTATAAACCTTGCCCATGCAGGCAGACAGCTCGCCGCCGTCATCCTCCGCCGCAATGCCGAGCGCTCCGCCCTTGACCGTGTTCCGCAGAAGCATCGCGTTTGCGGTGCGGACCCGAATTCCGACCTCGCAGTCGGTCAGCAGGTTATTGTCAACAGCCGCGCCCGTCTTGCTTTCGTCCAGAATGCCGACTCCGACTCCTTCAAACGAGCAGTTCGCCACCATGCAGTCACTGCCGCTTACCCGCACAGCGGTATCCACCGTTCCGCCAGAGGCGGGCTTGACGGTGCAGCCGTCCAGTGTGGAGCCGTTCCCGCCCAGCAGGAAGCCCGTTTTGCAGCTGCCGCCGATGTGCAGCCCCGTCAGCGTTGCGTTGGCGTTCTCCGAGCCGACCGAGACCCCGACATCGCCGTAGACCGCAATCCGCGCGTTCTTCAGCGTCAGCGTCTTGCTCCAAAGGTCGATTCCCGCCGCGCCGTCCCGCACGCCGATGCGAATCAGCGCACCGCGCAGGTCGTATTCCTTGCCGTTGTGCGAGCGGCTGAAGGTCAGTCCCGCGCCGTCCGTTACGGCATAGTCGCCGTTCTCCTCAATCGTGCCGTTTTCAATCAGCGCCATCAGCTCCGCCGAGGTGACCGAAACGGTCCTGTCTCCCGTGGGAACCTCGGGGACCTCCCCCGTCACGCCCGTGTCCGATTCGGTGGGAATTTCGGGAATTGTTGTTGTGTCCGCGCCGACCGTTCCCGTTTTTGCCGTGCCCGTTACCGCGCCGACCCCATTTCCCGCGCGGCAGGAGACCGCCGCCATACATAGTCCTGCTATCAGAATGCTCATCCACAGCCAACCCTTTCGGTTTCTTCTTGTTTTCATTTGTCGATTCCCTGCTGTCAGTCCTCCGACGGCTCCGCATCGGAATACGCGTCCCGAAACGCCTTCAGATTTCCCTCAAAGGAATCCACCAGCTTTTTCATCTCCGAGACGTAGTTTCGGTTGTACTCGATAATCAGGTCAAACGGTCTCGATGCGGGATCGCCGAAGTTGGTGGAGTTGATAAAGGCAAAGTCGATTTGGAACCGCGCCATGATGAAATCCAGCATCCTTGCGGTGTCGGGGTCACCCGAATAATGGAGCTTGAGCGAATCCTCGTAGTAAACGGGTCTGACATCCTCGTAGGAGAGAATCGACAGCGCCTCGAGAATCGTTGCCGACATATGGAGGTTCTTTGCGGTCTTCATGATTCCGAAAACCGTACAGCCGCTTGAGGAAACGACATAATCGGTTTGGGTCTTGTCGTATTTCGGCATCGGAAGCAGAGAGAAGCTGTCAAGATTCTTTGAAATCAGGGTCGCGTTTCCGAGCTTATTGGTGTCAAACAGCGCACGGTTGGCAAAAAACAGTGCCTCGGCACCCACGGGAGACTCCACCGACCCCGCACCGCCGCCGTAATAGGAATACGGGTTGCTGTTGAAAAATTGGTACAGCTTCTGGAAGATATCCACATTTCGGCTTGCCGTGTAGGTCTGGCTGATGGTCCCGTCCTCGGAGATTTCCGAAAGCGCAAGACCTGCCGACCAAAGCATTGCGCGCCCGCCCCAGAGATTGTAGGACAGTCCGTAGCGGTCCTCAAAGGTCCATTCACCGTCGCCGTTGTCCAGCGATGCCAGCCGCATATAGGTCAGCATATCGTCCAGCGTCCAGCTGCCGTTATAGACCGACTGCTTGAGCGCCGCCACATCGATGAGCAAATCCTCGGCAAAGTAGTTGTTCATAAACAGCACCTGCGCCGAGGAGATTGCATCCAGCGTCAGGTAGCTCAGCGCGGTGAAAATCTTTCCGTTCACGGTCGAGCTGCGGTTCCAGCCGTCCACCCAGTAGGGGTTCTCCAGCCTGATTTCGTCAAAGGTTGCGAGGTCGGCAAAATAGCCCGCCGTCTCGCATTGGTAGTAGTAATCGGGGGAGGTAATGTCAAACGCCGCCTGCTCTGCGTAAAGGTCGTTTCTGCACTGCTCGTGGAACCCGCTCCAGCCCTTGTTGGTGGGCGTGTAGTTCAGATAGACATGGTAGCGCTCCTCCACCTGATGGTTGCGGGAGATCAGCTCCCTTGCGCAGGCATCCGCGGCGGTGTCCTCCGCAATGTATTGCCAGCTTCTGCCCGACATCACCAGAATGTTGACATCGGCTTCCTCGTAATCCGCAACGGGCAACAGCTCCCGATAGGAAATCGGTTGCGTGTCCCCGCCCGTTGTGACCTCCTCCGAGGCTTCGGTTGTCCCCGCGGCGGGTGTCTGACCCTTTCCGCAGGCAAACAGACCCGAAGCCGCAAGCAGCAGACCCATCAGCAGGGCGAGCCGCTTTCCATAGGCTTTTTTCATGTTCTTCTCCTTTGGTATCTTGCCGCCGTCAGGCTTTCTCGGTGGGAACCCAAAGCGGCGGCAGTTCGTTCCCCTCTCTGCTTCCCTTTTCGGGCGGCTCGGTTTCGGGTCCCGACGGGGCAGGCGGTGCTTCGGTTTCGGAATCCGGTGTTTTGGGCGGGTCGACGGGGTTGTTATCGACCCCCGGGCGCTTGACGGGCGGAGTGGGTGCGGCGGCTTCGGTCCCCGCCGCAGTCTCGGTCCCCGTCTCCTCCGTGACCTCGGAGGATGCCGCCGTTTCGTTCGGCAGTCCGCTCCCGCGCCCACAGCCTGCCATGAACAGGCAGACTGCAAGCAGCAGGAGCATTCCAATCATCGGACCTGTGCGTCTCATGCTCACGGCTCCCAGATAATCGGCAGGCTGACGCCCTCCCGTGCGTTCTCCTCACTCCCTGTCAGGATGTCCGCGCAGGACAGCCGCTCGATTCGTGCATCGGGCTTTGTATACAGCAGTTTCATGGCTGAATTCCCCTTCCCCGATCATTGGCAGTCCGCCATGACCAATGCAAGCAGGTCGGCGTCAAGCTGCGGCAGATTTGCGGTGTTGTAGCCGAAATACTGCTGTGCCGTTCTGCCGTACACCAGAATTCCCGTGCAGATTTTTGCCACGTCCAGTTGGTCCCGCGTTACCGCGTCTCCCGCAGCCTTCCAGATTTTTACCTGCGCGTAGCAATATTCCGCAACGCTGTAGGTGTTTCCGCTTGTCAGGAGCTCCTGACCGTCGCTCCCGAGGATGGAGATTGTTACCGTTTCGGTCATGCGCTTGGCGGGAACCGGCACGGAATAGATGCGCACGTGGTCCGCCTCGGTCAGGGTCTCTCCGTTCGGACCGACCACGCCCGCCGCAGAAATTCCGCTGACGGTAACAGCCTCATCCAAGCCGACCTTGATTTTCGCATCGGAGCCGACCGCCGTTTCGGACAGCTTTACATAGAAGTTGATAACAGGCGTATCCATCGCCGACAGGCTGTGCCCGATCACCTCTGCGGAATCGGAAATCACGGGCATTTCGATGTATTCGGCGGAGTTGATATACAGCACCGTCATCAGGAGCGCGCTTGCATTGTTCTTGGAGGTAAAGTACACCTTTTCCCCTGCCGTTACATCGACCTCAACCGTCTTTTTGACCCCATAAGCGGCATCGGTGTGCGCCGTTGCTTTTTCCTGCGTCTCCTTCACAAGATAGGTGGATGCATCCGAGGGGTTCAATTCGGATTTCGAGATGTAAAGGATTCCATCGGTCGACTGGTTCGTCCCGTCCGCATTCGCGTAGATCAGGCATTCATAGGTAAAGCGGAGCTTTCCTGTGTAGGGTGCCGTAAAGGACACTGCCGCCGCAATGTGATAGGAGCTTGCCAGCACCCCGATCTGCGCATCGGTCAAGCCGAAGGGTCCGGTTGTTCCCGTGGTGGTTGCGCGGAATCTACCCGTTGACTCATGCCAGAGCATCGGATAAAAGCCCATCGTTTTTGTAGCATCGGACGGAACCTTGTCATCGGAAATTGCAGTTGCCGTCGGCGCCACATAGTATTCATACGCAAAGGGAGAATCGCTTCCGTACCAGCTTCCGTTCCGCCAGCCGACGGTTTCGTCATTCGACCACTTGGGGTAACCGGTTTCGGGGTCGGTCGTCAGGGTCGTCTTTCCGGTCGGTGCCGCCGCAAATGCGGTCAGTGCCGTTGCCAAAGTCATACCGAGCAGCATACAAAGGATGAGTGCGAGGGAAAGTGCTTTCTGAGTTCGTTTCATTTCGATAGCCTCCGCTTCATGTTATTTGCGCCCTGCCTTGCGGCTCGGGTCGCCCGTACCAATATCATAGCACATTTTGTACACTCTGTAAAGCCGCAATATTGACCTGTTCTGTACGGATATTGACCTTTTCCGCTCCGTTTTCCCCGTTCCACCCGCTTTTTTGTCCCGAATGTGACGGTATTTCCGCAAATGGGGTCTGCTGCTTGGAATTTCCTGTTTTTGTCTGATTTTCACAAAAGAAAAAAGAGCAAAAAAATGCGCCCGCAGGCTTTTTGCTCTTGACAAACCGAAAAAAATGTGCTATCATGGTCTCATAAACCCGCTCACTTCAGGAGAAATGCCATGCTGTACAGACAGGACGCGCCCTTTCTGCGCTACGAACAGATTCCGATATCCTCCACCTGCTACAATTACAGTCCCCGCCATGCCACTCAGCCGACTGAGCTGAAAAAGCATGGCATTCTCTGGTTCAGTGTTCCCCACAACCATCTTGCGGTGGAAATTCTGCGGATTGTGCAGGGCGAGGTCTGGGTCTCGGTTGACGGCACCCCGCACGCGCTGTATGCGGGCGACCTCGTTTTTCTGAATCCGTTCGACGTTCACGCGACCTATGTCACAGCTCCCGAGACCATGAACGAATTCCACGTCATCAATTTTGACCTGTCCCTTCTGAAAAACGGCGCGGTTCCCGATTTTGATGCCTATCTGGAATCCATCGAGGAGAATGCCCGCAGAATGCAGCATCTGATTCTGCACGATGACCCCCACGCGGCGGAGCTGAACGAAAGGCTGCGGGCGATTCACGCCTGCTACGCGGAGCGGTCCACCCCTGCGGGCTTCATGCGGATTCTCGCTGGGCTTCTGGACCTGATGGCGGCGCTGGAGCGGGACGGCTTCGTTTCCCCCGAGCGTGACGGGAAGATGTCCCGACAGGCAGCCTTTACCAAAGAGATTGTGCAGTACGTCAGCCGACATTACGCGGAGCCGCTCACAACCGCCGCCGTTGCGGATCGGTTTCATTACAGCAAATCCTATTTTTGCAGGAGCTTCAAGGCGGTTTTCAACCAATCCTTTGTCGATTACCTGCATTCCTACCGCATTTCCATCGCGCGCTCCCTGAGCCTCGACCGCTATCGGACCATCGGAAGCATCGCACAGGCGGTCGGCTTCGCTTCCTACAACCACTTTGCCACCTGTTTTCTCAAATACACCGGAGAGACCCCGAAGCGCTTTTACGAGAAAAACGCGCGGGGGTAAAGAACGAAAGAGCAAGCCCGCACGCAACGGTTCTGTTGCGTGCGGGCTTGCTTTTTTCCTCTCCGAGGGCGGGCGAAGGCTTCCCCCCCTTCAAAGGTCCGCTTTGGTTTTCCTGCGGTATTCGGAGGGGGTGATTCCCTGCTCGTGTCGGAAGGCGGAGGTGAGGTAGCTTGCGCCCGAAAAGCCGTTCAGCTCGGCAATTTCGGATAGCGGCAGGTCGGTGTCAACCAGCATCCGACAAACCGATTCCATCCGCAATTGCTTCAGGTACCGCGCGGGCGGAACCCCGACCAGCTCCCGAAAGACCATCTGAAAGAAATTGACGCTGAGATGGATGCGGTCGGCAAGAAACGCCGAGGAGAGCGGCTCGGGATAGTGGTCCCGCATATAGTCCAGCGTTTCGTCGATTTGCTTTTGGTAGACGCGGTAGCGTCTCGGCGTTGCATCGGAATCCGATGCCGATTCCGCAAATTCCGCGAGGATTTCCAGCAAAATGCTGTTCACGCGCAGGTCCGCCATTCGGTTCTTGCCCAGAAACAGCTCCCCGAGCTTTCCGTACAGCTTCTCCATGCGGTAATTCCCGTACAGCGAGGTCGCGTGCGGGAGCGGGTCAATCCACCGCTTGATAAATTCCGCATCGTGGCACTTGAAATGCACATACAGGCAGGAGAAGTTCCCAACCGTGTAGCGCTTCTCCCCGGGCTTGGCAAGCAGGACAGTTCCCTTTCGGATTGGGTACGCGGTATCCGAGATGTAGGCGGTGTCCCCGTCCGAAAGATAGACCTCCAGCTCGTAATTTCGGGCAATGCGGAGCGGTCCCGCGCGGTTGTCGCGGTCAAGCACGGAAAAAGTAAAGGCGCTTGTCAGGGTAAAGAGCGGAAACATGAGCATCACCTCATTTGAATAGAATATCGATAATTTTGAGTAGAGATTTCTATTGCGCGGAGTGCAAAAATCTGGTATGATATAGTTGACCGATGCGAACGGTCCGTTCGTTATGATTATACAACAACCGTTCCGTTTTGTCAACTGTTTTTTACATATTTCTCGGAGGTGAGGGACTCCCCCTCTCGGGCTTTACCGTGGGCGAAGCGGACGGCGTTGGCGACCTGACCAAGTGGAAAGGATAACACAAGGAGAACCCAAATGGAACAGTTACAGCGGATCGGCTCGATCCGAATCAAGGCATCAAACGAAATTAAGGCTTCACCGATCGGAATCGGCTTTGAAAAGCTCGACCGCGGGGTCTTTACCCCCGAAAAGGCTTACGACAAGATTGCCGCCATCGGCGTAAAATGGGCGCGCATTCAGTCGGGCTGGGCGCGGACCGAGAAGGAGCGCGGCGTTTACGACTTCGCATGGCTCGACGAGATTGTGGAAAACCTGCTGCGGCGCGGCATCCAGCCGTGGATTTGCCTTTGCTACGGCAACAGTCTTTACACCCCGCACGCCGCCACCTACTTCGGGAGCGTCGGCTGTCCGCCGATTGGGACCGAGGAGGAGCGGCAGGCTTGGGCGCGCTACGTTGACGCGACCGTGCGGCATTATCGTGGCAAAATCACGCTCTACGAAATCTGGAACGAGCCCGACCTGAAGTACAGCTGGCGGCACGGCACGGATGCGGAAACGGGTCCGAGTGGCAAGGAATACGGTGCTTTTTGTCTTGCAACCGCGCAGGCGATTCACAACGCGGACCCGCAGGCAAAGGTATCGGGCTTTGCGCTGGGGCACCCCTACGGGCTGGAGTTCGTTGCCGATTCGCTGACCGTCCGCGGGCTTGCCGATGCGCTGGATGCGGTTTCCTTCCATGTCTACACGGCAGACGATGCCCGCCGTCCCGCCTACATCCGCGGTCTCCGCACCCTGCTTTCTGGAACGGGAAAGAAGATTGACCTGATTCAGGGCGAGGCGGGTGCGCAGTCCCGCAGTGACGGAAGCGGTGCCATGCGCGGCTTTGCATGGACCCCCGAGCGCCAGCGCACCTATCTGCTGCGCGGCATTCTGCACGACCTTGCCGCCGAACTGCCCCTGACCTCGTATTTCTCCACGCTGGACATGATTGAGGCACTCAACGGGGTAGTATCGGACCGCAAGAGCTATCTTGACTACGGCTATTTCGGTGTTCTCAGCGCCGATTTTGACGAAAACGGGCTTTCCACCGGCTCCTATTCCCCCAAGCCCTCCTACACGGCGCTGGGGACCCTGCTGTCGATTTTCTCCGATGGCTTTTCCGTTGCGGAGCTGCCGATTGAACAGCTCGTGCTCCCCTCCAAGCGCTTGGGCGGGACCGACTGCCCCCTGCATGAGCCCGTGACCTACGGCTTCCGCAAGGGGGACGCATGGGGGCTTGCTTTCTGGGAGCCGACCCCGCTCCTGACCACGACCTACGAGGGAACGGTCTCCTTCCGACTGTCCTGCGCCGCGCCCGAGCAGCTGAGGCTTGTCGACCTTGCGGACGGTGCGATTTACGCGCTCCCGAGCGACCTCACCGAGCAGAACGCGGACGGAGCGGTGACGCTGAAGAATCTTCCCCTTTCGCACTCCCCCTACCTGCTTTGCACGGCGGACTTTTTGGGGTAGATCGACAACAAAAAAGCAGAGGTTTTCATGCCTCTGCTTTTTTGCTTGCAAAAATTCCGCCCCGTTCAGATGTTGTGCTTCTCATTTCCCCGCAATCTCAAGCATCACATATTCCGAGCGGCATCCGGTTTTGAATCGGAACGCCCAATCGGAGATACCGGAGGTCACGAAAAAGTCTGTGCTTTGCCGCCGCTCATACCCGTAAACACGGTCGGCAAGCCGGAACCACTGCATCACCTGCCCGATTGGAATCATCTGCCCGCCGTGGGTATGTCCCGACAGGACCAAGTCAACCTCGGCTCCCGCTTCCCTGTCATAGTCCCTCGGCTGGTGGTCCAAAACAATCATATATTTATCATGGTCCAAGCCTTCCGTCAGCTCGGCAATGTCGGCTCGCCTGCCGCCGAAATCGGTCTCCTCGGAGGCATCCTGCCGCCCGATCAGATAAAAGCGGTTGTCAATCAGCACCGCCTCGTCCTGCAAGACCGTAACGCCGTTTTTCTCCAGCTCCGCAATCAGGTCCTCGCCGCTGTAGCCTCTGCGACCGTTTGCATACCGTCCCTTATCATGATTCCCGAACACGAAGTAAACGCCGTATTTGACCTCCAGCCTGCGCAGGGCTTGGCAGGCGGCAATCATGTCCTCTTTTTTGGTGTCCTCATCCACAAAATCCCCCGCGATTACCACCACGTCTGGCTGCTGCGCCTGAATTCGGTCAATGTGCGCGTTCAGCCCCTCGCCGTCAAAGGTCGTTCCCACATGGGCATCCGCCAGCAGAGCGACCCGCAGGGTCCCGAGCTGTTTTTCGGTGGTCAGGGTGCGGTCCGTCTGCCACACGCGGTTTGCCTGCACAAAGCCAAAGCCGAAATAAAGGACGGTCAGCAAAACGGCGGCAATGCCCGCGTAATTGCGGCGAAGGGGTCGCCTTCTGCACCCTTGAACCATCCGTTGCACGAGCGCGGCAACGCCCCAAAACACCATCAGGTGCAACAGGACGATTCCCGCATTCACATAGCCCCACAAAGCCCAGAGCAGACCCAACGGCAACAGAATTACGGCGGCGGCAATCAACCATCCCGCCGCCCGATTGCCATGCGACAGCAGGGTTACAAAGCGGAATTTCCGCACGCCGCAAACCAAAAGGAGCACGCCCCCAAGACAGAGCAGAAGCATTCCCCCAAACAGAATCGCCCAAAGCATAACGTGCGCCTCCTTCCATCGGGTACGCCGCCCCTGCGGGTCCCGTCCCGAAGCTACAAAATACAAAGCCGATCTGCCACCCCCTCGGGGAAACAGCCATCGGCTTTTTCAGTATACCATATTTCCGTCGGTTTTGCAAGCCCTCTGCCGACATTTTCTGCTTTTGCCAATTCTCTCCGCAGTCAGGGCGCGCCGCTCTCCATCCAGACACAGCCGACGTCGTTGCCGAGGTCGCAGGTGTAAACCCACTCCACGGTCTGCCCATCGTGCAGGACGTATTTGGAACAGCCGTAATTCGGGAACTCACCATCCACGCGGTACATCCAGCCCGAAAGCGGTCCGCAGGAGAATTCGTAGAGGTAGTGAATGCCCTGAATGTAGGCGCTCCCGAAGCTGTTTTCGCTCGCCCCCTGATACTCCATCTGAATTTTGTTATACCGCGCCGCGCGGTCGAGAATATCGAACACGGTGTCCCCCGGGCGGAGGACATACTCGGTCGGCGGCAGAATCACGCCATCGGGCGGGACGAATTCATCGCTTCGCAGGGCGGGGTCCAGCTCGTCATAGTTTTGCAGAATCGTATCGCAACGGATGGAGAGAATCACCGTTTCGCTCTCGGGCGTGATATCGTCAATATGCGTCAGGTAGTATTCGTCCACCGACTGGATTTCGGTCCCGCTGATGACCACGGCAACCAGCAGAACGATGACAAAGATTGCAAGAATATCCTTTTTCACGGCTTTCCCCTCCTTTCTTTACGGTTCGTCCCGATACTGCGCGGCAAGCTCCTCCAGCTCGCGCTCCTTGCGGTGCCGCCGTCTGCGGATGCGCCGCACAAGGAAAGCTGCCACAACCGCCGCGATCACCGACAGCACAACGCCGATGACAATGCCGCGCAACATATTATCCAGCTTGGTTTTGGTCTTGATGACATCCTCCCAGCGCTCAATCTGCGTGCGGTCGTATTCGCTCAACGCGTTGTAGCGCGCCACGATGCCGTCCACGGTTTTCCTGTCCTTCAGCGTGATGCGGTCGAACGGATAGAGCTTTTCCCGAACCTCGGCATTGATGCTGTCGATTTCCGCCCGGATTGCCGCAATCTCCCGCTTTGCCGCAGTTAATTTGGCAAGATAGCGGTCCATGCCGTCGAATTCCTCGCACTGCCGCAGCTTATCCAGCAGGGTTGTGACGGTTACGTACTGCTCGGTCGTAAGCCGCTCGGGAAGTGCGTCCACAGCCGCGCGGTCGGAGCGCGTGAAGGACAGGAGCGGGCTGTCCTCGGGGGTGTCGCTCGGGCTTTCGACCACCTGCGTGGTGCCCGCGATTCCGTCCACATCCACGCCCGCCGCGCGCGCCGCGTCCGAAAGCGTCCAATAGCCGGTTACATAGCACCGCTCGGTCTCGGGCAGGGCGTAAAAGGCGGTCAGGAGTCGGGTCAAGGTCTCTACGGACGTATCGCTCCCGATTGCCCCGATGCCCGCCTCCAGCTCCGCAATCCGCGCCTTCATAGCTTCGCTCTGCTCGGGGCGGAAATCGTAAAGCATCCGCATTCCGTTCCTCTGCCGCCACAGCGCCGCCATGGTGTAGAGCGTCTGCTCCCCTGCCATGGTATTGGAGCGGTCGGGGAGCGAGGTGGGATTGTCGGGGTCGTAGGTATAGGAATGCACAAAGCCGCCGTCCGCCATGCGATAGCGCAGAATGCCGTCCAGAAGCGTGTTCCCGTTCTTGATGAAGCGCGGGTCGGTCAGCGGGTCGATGCCGAGCGAGCAGAGCGCCACGGTGACCTGATCGGTGCTCTCCACGTTCTCGGTCCCCCAGCTTGCAAAGTCCCCCGTGTCAAGCTGGAGCGCCGAGAGGCAGTTGATTGCCTCGTCTGCGACCTGCCGCACGGTTTTCGTGACCGTTTCGCCGCGCACCTTCTGCACATAAGTGTAGGTCTTTTCGCTGTTGTAGTACGGTGCGAGTGCCTGCAACGCCATTGCCGTGATGTCGGGGTCGGCGGTCTTACCGCTCAGGGCAAAGCCGCCGTCCGCCAGCTGTTGGCGGAGAATTTCGGTCAGGATGCTGTCGCGGGTGTAGTACGCATCGCGCGGGACCTCGTAGCGCAGGCTGTCCAGCGCAATCAGCCCCCAGATCCAGCCGTTGATTCCCTGCCTGCCGAGCGAGACGGTCTTGCCGCGATCGTAGGTCCCGTCCGCAATCAGGTTGATGGGGCTTCCGTCCGCATCGGTCCCAAGCGCCGTCGGGTCGCCACCCATGGCAAGCACGGCAAGCGTGATTCTGTGCCATTCGGTCGCCTTTGCGGAGCTGAGCTTTCCCTGCTGGCGGTAGCGCGTCTCCACCTTATCGCGGATAACCGCAAGGTAGGCGGCGTTGTTGTCGGAAATCCCGAGCCTGCCCAGCCCGATGGGATACCAATCCCCCGCAGTGGTTCCCGCAAGCGCGAGGTAGGTGTCGTTCAGAAGATACCCATCGGGTGCGGCGCCGTTGTCCGCCTTCTTCCACGCGATGATGCCCGCCGCAACGGTCAGGACTGTATCCTCTGCCGAGTCCGCCGCAAGCGGCAGGCGAATTGCCGAGAGCAGGAACAGCAAGCCGAGAAGTGCGCAAGCAAACCGCCTTTTCACATCCGTTTCCTCCTGTACGCAAGCACCAAGCCCGCCGCGGGCACGAGCCACACAGCCGCCCACGGTGTAGCCGAGGCAAAGCAACCGCCGATGCGCTCGGGTGCTTCTGTCGTTTTGGGCTGTTCGGGTACCTCGGGTGTTTCGGGCACCTCGGGCGCTTCGGTTGTTTCGCTGGGTTCGGTTGGTTCGGGCGCTTCGGGATGCTTCAGGGCATCCGCCAAAGCGCTCGCGGCGGCATCTGCCGCTTCCTGCGTTGCGTCAAGCGTTGCCATAACCGCAAGTGCCGCACGGTAGGCATCGGATACGTTGGCATATGCAAGCAAATCCGCTTTTTGGGCATTGCAGATTTCCCGCGTCAGCGCGTCCTTGTTCGCAACCGCGTAGTAGCCGCTCCCGTCCGCCTCGGTCCCGAGCGCCGCCGCACCGCCGATGTCCGCGCCGTAGCCCAGTGTGAACTGCACGCGCACCACGTCACCGTCGGAGAGATAGCAATCCGCAAAGCCGACATTCGGAAAGACGTTGTTGACCGCGTACATCCACCCCGAGCCGTTGGTAAACGCGAATTCCCCGAGGTAGCCCGCGCTGTTCTTTGCGTAGTCATCGGGGTCATAATAGGTCATGTTCTCCTCCAGATACGGGACCAACAGGTCGGGAATTTCGGGGTTCAGCCCCAGCCCGCGCGGGTTTGCGGGCGGGTCACTGCGGCGGTAATTGTTGTAGGTCTCCCCAGCCGCCGTGCCGTCCGCAATGTAGGCAAGGTAGAAGGCTGACTTCACGCTCCCGCCGTAGTAGCCGACCAAGCCGTTCTCCGAGAGCAGGCGCAAAAGCTGCTCCGCCGAGGTCTCACCCTCATAAATCGGCACCTCGGTCGGCGCAATCAGATAGCCGCCCCCAACAGTGAACAGCTCCACGCTCCAGATTGCCCTGCCAATCTCCTCGCCCGCCTCTGCGGGACGGTAGGTGATATGATAGGTCAGCTCCGCGCGTTTCCCTCCGTCCGAGGAGGCGGAGACCGTTACAAGGTTCTCCCCCTCCTCGGTAAAGTGCAGGGTGTAGCTTGCCTTTTCGTCGTCATTCCACGTTGGTTCCAGCGTCTCGCCGTTGTGACGGACGGTTGCGCGAATCTTTTCGCCGCCCGCATTTCTTGCCCATACGTCAAAGGTCCTTTTGCTTCCGCGCTGGATGCTGTTGTCGGTCAGCGTGGTGCGCAGGGTCGGTCCCGCAAGCGCCGCCGCAGGGACCGCAACAAGCAGACCGAGCAGGACCGCCAGACAGCACCCGAGCGCCGCTAAACGAAATAGTTTTTTCATCATTCAATCCCAGAAACGGTCCCGATGCTTCCGCACGGACCCGAGGAGCATCACAACGCCGGCCGCAAGCAGAATCAGAATCACGGTCTCCCCCACCAGAATTGCCAACAGCATGGTCGATACCGTTTTGTCGCTTGCCTTGCCGTTCCCATCGTCCGGCTTCTCCGGCTCGGGCTTCTCGGGCTCGGGGTTTTCCGGCTCGGGCTTCTCCGGCTCGGGAATTTCGGCATCCTTCAGCTCGGTCAGGCGCACCTCCGCCGCTGTCAGCAGGGCAAGATTGGAAACGCAAGCCTTTTGCGCCTCATTCAGCGCCTCGTATGCTTCCCGCGCCGCACGGATGGCGGTTTCGCTCTCAAGCGTGACCTCTCCGAGCGCCGCGATCTGCGCCGTTACCGCATCGGCTTCGTCTGCCGCCTCGGTCGTTTGCCATGCAAGCAACGGATATCCGCCGTTTTCCAAGGCATAGCGATCCTGTTTGAAGTCCGCCCCGAGACGGGCAAGGAATGCGGCGGATTTCAGCTCCTCCGCCGTTCGGTCATCCGCCGTATCGGTTCCGTTCGACACACCGTGCGCGGTCCGTGCGGAATCGTAGTAGCAGTTCTCCACGGTGCTTCCCGAGGTCAGCAGACTGACGATGCCGCCCGCGCCATCGAGAACATTTTCTCCGTTGACCGTCACCGTGCCGACATTGTAGCAGTCTCGGATGATATGACCGTTCTGCACTCTGCCCGCAATGCCGCCTGCATTATCGCCTGCCGTCACCTTGCCTGCATTGTAGCATTCGGAGACCGTGACCGCAGTCTCGGTTCCGTTTCCGCCTGCCGCAAGGTGCCCCACGATACCGCCAACCGAGCCATCGCGCGCGGTTACGGAGCCGATGTTGAAGCACCCCTTGATGATGCTCGTTCCGCCGTCCCGCACCGTGCCGACAATGCCGCCACTCCATCCGCTGCAAAGGATGTCCGCGCCGTTCCAACAGTTGATAAAGTCCGCGCCGTTGCTCCATCTTGCAATCGCGCCCATGAAGGAAAGGTTCTCCGCGCCAATCCGACCGCTTGCAACGCCGACGTTTTTGATAACCGCGTTTGTGCAGACATAGCCGAACAGACCGCCGGTTTGGGAATACAGGTTGTCGATTGCATAGCCCCGACCGTCAAAAATGCCGTCAAACTGTGCGGTGCTCTTTCCGATCGGCACCCAGTCCGAATAGTCGCTCAGGTCAATATTCGCCGTCAGCGCAATCGTCTTGTCGGTGAAGGCTTCGCCCGCATTCACGCGGTCGCCGAAGGCGCGCAGGTCCTCCGCCGTTCCGATCTCCAAGCCCGCGCGCACGGGCGGCTCCTCGCCGATCGGCGCTTCGCCCGCAAGCACGGGGTACCCGTCCGTTGTCACAAAAGCGTCTCCCAGAGCGCGGAGAAGCACTGCCGCCTTCAGCGCGCGCTCGTTCATTCCGACCGCAGTCCCCGTTACGGTTCCCGCCGTGTCACTGCCGTCGTCCGTAAAGGCTCCGTAGACATTCGCGTTCGTGTCCTTCAGATAATAAACGTTTTTCAGCGTAACGTCGGCTTCCGCCGCGCTTCCGAACACGGCTCCCGAGGTTGGAAGGTCGCGCACGATTCCCGCATTGTAGCAATCGCGGAGGACCTGTCCCCCGCCGCCGAGACGGTAGCTTCCGACAATGCCGCCCAAGCCCCATGCGCCGCTGCCGCCGACAAGCCCCACGTTGTAGCAGCTTCTGACAATCGCCCTCGCGCCGTTATCCTTCCAGCGGTTGGGTCCGACCTGACCGACGATTCCGCCGCCCGTGTAGTCGGCAAGCACCATGCCGTGGTTGGAGCAGCTCTCAACGGTCAGCGTTGCGCCGTCCTCCACCTGTCCCACAATGCCGCCGATGCCCCAAGAGCCCGTCAGCGTTGCGTAGTTGTGGCAGTTCCGCACGGTTGCAGAGGCATTTGAGGTCACCGAGCCCGCAATTCCGCCGATTGAAAACAGATACGTCCCGCCGAGGTTGCCGCTTGCAATGGTCAGGTTTTCAATGACCGCGCCGTCACCCAGTCTGCCGAACAGACCGCCCACGTTGTAGGTGTGCCCGTTGAGGTTCCAGACGGCGTGCCCGTCTCCGTCAAACCGACCGCGGAAGCCACCCGTAGCACTGTCCGCAATCGCGCGCCAATCGGGAATGCCCGCCATGTTGATGTCCTGCGTCATGCGGAAGTACAGCCCTGCGGTATTCAGACGATTTGTGTCAATCCTGTCGCGCAGGTCCACCAGATCGTCCGCCGTTCCGATGAGATAGGGGTCCTCCTCGGTGCCGTCTCCGCTCCACGGCATCCGCTCGCGCACCTCAAGCGGGAGCGCAATGCGGAAAATGCCGTAAAGAATATAAATCGTATCGTCCGCAACGGTCAGCTCGCCATAGACGGAGAGCCGATACTGCTCCACCGTTTCGGTGTGTCCGTCACTGTAGGTTGCCGTGACCGTCATGCCCGCAGGGTCAAAGGTGTCCCCCTCGGTATAACGGGTCTTATTGGGTGCTTTCGTTATCGAAACCGACACGATAAACGGCTTGTCGGTATCCAATTCCGCCTCACCGCCGACCATTGCAATCGCCTCGGCAAGCCCGACATAGCCGCGCACATACCGCCGCTCCGCTTCGGGGACCGCACGGCAGGCTGCAAGCGCCGCCTTCAATCCTGCCTTGTAGTTCTCCGCCGTGGGGTCGCTTGCCGCGGCAGTGGCGGTCTCCGCCGCCGCAACCGCCTCGCGGTCCGCCTTGGTCATTTCCCCGCGCATATCGTAAAGCGCGCGCAGGCGGTTTTCAAACCGCCAATAGGAGACCAGCGCATAGGTTCCCTGGTCGTTTGCCATCGAGTTCCAGCCGCCGTCCGCCGTGTGGCTGAAGCCGCCCTCGGAGGTCCAGAAGGCAAGCAGCCCGTCGAGCAGGGTCTTCCCGTCCGCCGTTACAAAGCGTGCGTCCTTCGCGGGGTCGATGCCGAGTGAGCAGAGCGCCACAAGAACCTGCGCAACGCTCTCCGCGTTGTTCGTTCCCCACGAGGTATAGCCGCCGCTCTTGTTCTGCATTCCGCCCAGCACGTCCAGCGCCTCGTTCACGCATTCGCGGACGGTTTTGGAAACCTCGGTCTTGCTGTTCTCGTTGGTGTAGGTGTAAACCGTATCGTCGTTGTAGTAGGGCGCCAGCGCCTGAATTGCCATTGCAGTCATGTCCACATCGGACCTCGTGCCGTACCCGCCGAGGACCCAGCCGCCGTAGGTGTTGCCGTTCACGCCATCGGTCAGCTGCATCCGCAGAATTTCGGTGATGAAGCGCTCGCGCGGATATTTCGCATCGGCGGGAATCGTGTAATCGCCCGTATCCATTGCAATCAGACCCCAGATCCAGCCGTTCAGCCCCTGCGTCCCGGGTCCCTCGCGGAGCGCGCAATTGTAGCTTCCGTCCGCAATCAGGTTGATGGGCTGACCGTTATAGGTGCCGAAATTCGTCGGGTCCCCGCCCAGCGCCGCAATTGCCACGACCGCGCGGTGCCATTCGGTTGCCTTCACGCTATGCAGAACCCCGTTGTTTGCCGCGTAGGTCTGCTCAATGTAGGTGCGCATTGCGGCAAGGTAGTCGACATAGCCTGTCCCGTCAGCAATCATGTTGACATAGGCATCGTCCGCATAGCCGAACCGACCCATTGCCAGCGCCATCCAGTCGGTTGCGGTGGAGCTTGCGCCCGAGAGGTATTTTTCATCGCCGAGCAGACTGCCGCCGATGCCGCCTTTGGTCTTTGCGCTCTTCACTGCCGCCTTGATGTATGCGGCAAGCTGTGCCGACAGCTCGCTCCCCTCCACGAACGCGGGGCGAACGGGCGAATCGGTGCAGACCGAGGCTTCCCATGTCAGCACGGGCAGGCTCTCGCCGTCCGCAAACGCATCGCCAAGCATCTCGGCGGTCAGGGTATTCACTTCTGTTACACCCGCCTTGCTGTCGGTTCCGCTGTCCTTGATGTAGTAGCAGTTACTCGGGTCCGTTTTTCCTGCACCGAGAACCGCGCCGATATTGTTCGCATACCCTGCGGAATCCACCACCTTCCCCGCGTTGTAGCAGTTCGTCAAGGAAGGGGTTCCTCTCTTGTGACCGCCCGTCACACCACCAACCGTTGCGGGTCCCGTCACGGTTCCAACGTTGTAGCAATTCTCCACAACGTCTGCGTAGAAGTGTTGCCCTGTCACACCGCCGATGTAACCGGTTGTTCCGCTCACCGCGCCTTTGTTGTAGCATCCGCTGATTGTACAGTCCCCACCGACGTATCCGACCACGCCGCCGACATTTGCTCCGCCCGAGACCTCCGCCTCGTTGCCGCAGTTCAACACCTGACCTTTTGTCAGACTGCCAACCACGCCTGCGACATAGGAGCTTCCCTTCACCTCGCCACGCACGACCAGATTTTTCACCGTTCCGCCGTTGACGTTGCCAAAGAAGCCGACCGACGAATACAGCCCGCTGACCACATGGTAGCCGCCGTCAAAGGTTCCCTTGAACGGCGCCGCAGACGTACCGATTGCCGTCCACGGGTTGCTCTCGCCGCCGAGATACAGGTTGACCGTCAGCCTCACGGTCCGCCCCTCAAAGGTGTCCCCATCCCGCACGGCATCCGCAAATGCCGTCAGGTCCTCATAGCTTGCAAGCACCGTGTCGGATGCCTCCGCATCCGCCGTTGCCGCAAGGGGGACGAAGGACAGCATCAGCGCCAGAGCCAGAAGCCCCGCAAGCAGTTGTTTGATTGTTCGTTTCATGTTTTTTGTTTTTCTCCCTTCCTAAGCTGTGAAAATCGGTTTGTTGCGCGGGTCCTCCCCGCGCGGGCTTCCGCACCGACG
>DJSQ01000151.1 GCA_002438075.1 Clostridiales bacterium UBA6330 | reverse complement strand
CCCCCTCCGAAAGGGGGTCCCATGCGCCTCCAAGGTCTTCCCCTAACCTACACCCCCAAAACTCCATCCGCGAGTGCCAGCGCGTAGCGGCGGATGGACGCGTCGGTCGGGAATTCCTTGTCGCGGTAGGGCAAACGGAGAATCAGAATCACACAGGGACAGGAGGTCCTGCGGAGAAGGACCACACCTGTCGCGGAGCGAATGCCGCCGTCGCGCATCCCCGCCTCCTGCGACAGAGAGGTCAGTATCTGCTGTGCCAGCTCCCCCGAGCGGGACCTCCGCCGAAAGACCATCGCGTCCGCACTCCCAGAGCAGGGGTCCGCCGCCGCACGAACGTAAAGCCGAAGCAGACAGTCCGCACCCCAGCGCCGCGCAACGTCCGCACAGCGGGACGGTCTGCCCGAGCCCTCGTCCAGATCGGGAACCCCGCAGGAGGTCACCGTCTCGCACCCCCGCGCGTCCAGCTCCCGCGACAGCGCATTCCCGATCAGCTCCACCGTCTCGGGCTCCACGCCCCGACAGTTCACCCGCCGATTCATTCCCGTGTCAATCATAATTTTTCGCATGATGTACGCTCCTCTCTCCGCCCGCGGCGGTCAGTTACAGTCTATGCCGAGAGCGGAGAAACGGTCAGAAAAAGAGCGCCGCAAGCAGAAAAATCAATAGCGTCACGCAAAGAACGGCGGGAACGCGCCGCGCAAGCCGCGGGAAAAAGCGCCCGAACAGCCGCCGCGCCACGGCAAGACAAACCGCGCTCCGCGTCAGACACGCGAGATAGTCGGGCAGATAGGAGAAGCCCTCCAAGCGGAAAAAGTAGGGTCCGACCGAAATCATCCGCGCCGCGTAAGCATACGGATACGGATAACGCGCCGCGAGAGACGAACCGAAGGTCAGGAGCGTCTGAAGCACGCAAACCAGCAGAACCGCACAGCCCGCCGTTGTCCCGATGACCAGCGCACGCTCCCCACGGCGCGGCAGAACCAGCGCAAAATACGCGCTGAGCAGAACCAGCGGCAGTAGCGTCTCGCGCCACAGAAGCAGGAGCGGACGCAGGAGCGCCTGCCACCCATCGGGCAGCTTCAGCGCAATGTTTTCGGGGCGGTAATCGGGCGCACCCGCCAGAAACAAGCCGACCGTGCAGACTGCAACCGCCGCGAACGCAAGGAGCGCGAAAATGTCGGTCCCTCGGTCCCCGACCGATGACAGCCACACCGCACAGCCGAGGAAAAGCAACAGCAGAACCGGCTTCCCGCCGCCCGGGAGAATCGTCTCGAACGAAAAGGACAGATAGTCGCGCATACAGTCAAAGGCGGTAAAGACCGCATAGAGACCGAGCAACAGCGCAACTGCGGCGGCAAGCACCCGCTTGGCGGTCCTGCCCGCAAGCGGCGCGCGAAACAGGCGGCGCAGGAGCGGATAGCAGACCACCGCAGGAATCAGCGCGCCGAGCACCGAGAGAAGGAACAGCCAGAGCGTCTCGCTCCCGCCGCCGCGCCACGGGAAGCGAATCAGCGTGTTTCCAACCGTAAACAGCGCCGCCAGCACGAGCTTGTGAAGTCCGAGGGGCTTTTTTTGATGCGCTGTCATGGGCGACCCTCCCCGCTCTTTGTTTGCGTGTCGCTTTTCGGAAGCTCAGACAGCACCGTTTTGCCGCTTCCCTTCGGCGCGGGCGAAAAGCGCGGCAGGGCGGCGCGGTCCACGCCCCCCTCCGACAACTCATACACCCGACAGTGCACCGCCCGCGCGCCCGACAGCATTGCCTGTAGGTCGTACCCCATCGCGGGGGTGGACAAACCGCCGAGTGCCAGAAGTGCGGCGGCGTTCGGCGCGGTTACCACCTGCATTTCGGGCGGCAGGGAATCCTCCGTCAGCAGCTGGGCAAGCGCCGCGTCCGATACGCCGTCCCCGAACACCATCACCGCGCAATGCCCGAACAGCGGCGCGCGCGGGAAGCCCGAAAGCGCCGCTTCATATGCCTCGGATGCGGTCGGTCCAACGGCGCCGAGCACCAGCCGCTCCGCCTCGTCCCCCTCGCGCGGAACCAGCACCTCCAGCGAAAGCCGAACGCCATCCCCTTCAGCATCAATGCCGATTGCCGCCACCAGCGCGCCCTGCTCCGGCTCCTGCCCGCGCAGTCCCCGACAGGAAAGCAGGGAGAGCGCCGCCAAGCACACGCAAAGAATCGGCGCGTACCGCCGCAGTCTCTTTTCCCTCACATGACTCCCGTTACTCCCGTTACTCACGCCGTTTGCCCCCTCTCTGCCGCACTGAATTGCGCGAAAACGCAGGACGTGTGCGCATGAAGCGCCACGGAAGCCGCCACGCGGTGTCCTTCAAGCCCTGTAGGTCGGGGTGCTCCAGCGGGGAAAGGTACGGGACCCCGTAGGAGGAAAGCCCCATCAGCCGAACCGCAATCACGGTCAGTCCGAGGAAGCACCCGGGCAGTCCCAGCACCGCCGCAAGCAGGACCATGCCGACCCGCGCATACAGCACCGCGCCGCGCAGACGCGGGACCATCAGCCCCGCAATGCCCGAAAGCGCCACCACAATCAGCATCGGCGCGCTGACCAGCCTTGCCTCCACCGCCGCCTGCCCGACCACAAGCCCGCCGACGATGCTGAGCGTATGCCCCAGCTGCTGCGGCATCCGTGCGCCGGTTTCGCCGAGCAGCTCCAAGATGACAATCAGCGCAAGACACTCGGTCAGGGACGAGAACGGCACCCCCGCGCGGGATTGCGCGGCGGAAAGGAGCAGGAAGGTGGGAAGCAGGCGGGTGTGATGGGTCAGGAGCGCAAGGTAGAGCGCGGGAACCGAAACCGTGAGAAAAAAGCTGACGTATCGCAACAAACGCCCGACCGATGACACCCAGAAGCTCTGGTAATAGTCCTCATCGGACTGAAAATTCTCGCAGAACAGGTACGGAACCGTCAGCACCACGGGCGTACCGTCCACAATCAGCGCCACCCGCCCCTCCAACAGCTTGGAGGCGATGACATCGGGGCGCTCACTGCTGCCCGTTGTCTCAAACAGCGAAAAGGCATGGTCCCGCGTCAGCTCGGCAATGTAGTTCGCGTCCAGAATGCCGTCAATCGAAATTTCCTCCAGCCGCCGCTTGACCTCGTGCACCAGTCGCGGGCGGGCAAGCGAGGCAAGGTAGCAGACGAACACCATGGTGTCGGTCCGCCGCCCCACGCGCAGAACCTCCACGGCAAGGTCGGGAGTCTGGAGCCGACGGCGAAGCTGGGAAAGGTTGAGCATGGCAACCTCGTCAAAGCCCTCGCGCGGTCCCTTCTGCACGGCTTCGTTTTCGGGCTCGCTGATGCCGCGCGTCCGAAAGCCCTTGGTGTTGATAAGCAGAGCGGTTGCCGCGCCCTCCACCAGAAGCACACTGTCCCCGTAAAGCAGGGCGCGGAGCAGGTCCCGCACCTTGTTCCCGACCTTGACATCCCCCGCATAGAGCGCCGTTTCGCGGAGCCACTGCGCGGGGTCGCTCTTTGCGGGCTCGGACAAAAGCAGGGGGCGGATGACCGCGTTGTAAATCAGCTCATTGTTGACCATTCCGTCCAGATACAACAGCACGCACCGCATCCCCGCCCCCGCGCGGACCTCACGGGAGCGAAAGGTCCCGTCAAGGCGGAACAGCTCCCGCAGCATTGCAAAATCCGCATCGAAATCGCCCGACAGCAACTGTCCGTCCTCAACCGAGCAAGCAGGCATTTCCTCACCTCATTTCCGTTTTCTTGCTTTTCCGTTTTTCCGTTTTTCCGTTCTATCATGCCCGCATCCCGCGCAACCGATACATATTTCCCCTTCTTTTCTCACGCTTTAGAATAAGAACCGATTTTATTCTAATCCTTTCGACGTTTTCCGCACTTTGTCATAGTTGATTCACAAATCTTTTTCCAATCAGCCCTTTCAATTGCCTGTCCGATGGGATATAATAGATAGGTTAGATTCATGTAAAATGGAAATCGGGAAAGGAGTCCGAGCTTTGAAAAAACTGCTTCGTTATCTCAAGCCCTACACAAAGGAAAGCATCATCGCGCCGCTGTTCAAGCTGTTGGAGGCGGGCTTTGATTTGCTGGTCCCGATCGTTGTCAAGCGGATTATGGACGTTGCAATCCCTGCGGGTGACACTGCCGCCATTTGGAGGCTTTGCGGGGTTCTGGTCCTGTTCGCCATGGTCGGCTTGCTCTGCTCGATTACCGCGCAGTACTTCGCGGCACGTGCGGCGGTCGGCTTCGGGACCAACCTGCGGGGAGCACTCTTCCGCAAGATCGGCGGGTATTCCTACGGTCAGACCGACCACGCGGGAACCTCGACCCTCATCACCCGCATGACGGCGGATGTCAACCAGCTGCAAACCGCCACCAACCACACCCTGCGCCTGTTGCTCCGCTCGCCGATTATCGTAATCGGTTCGGCGGTCTTTGCCTTTACCATCAACGCGCGGGGCGCAACCGTCTTTGTGGTGGTCATCCCGCTTCTGGCGGCGGTGGTCTTTTCCATCATGCTGGGCGGCGTGCCGCTTTACCGCAAGGTGCAGAAGGGACTGGACCGCGTGACCTCGCTCACGCGCGAAAACCTCACGGGCGTGCGGGTCATCCGCGCATTCCGCAAGGAGGCGGAGGAAACCGAGCGCTTTGACAAGGCGAATCGGATGCAGACCGCCATGCAGAACACGGTGGGGCGCATTGCGGCGCTGATGAACCCGCTCACGCTCCTCATCATCGACGGCGGCATCATCGCCCTGCTGTATTCCGGTGCAATTCAGGTGGACGCGGGCAGTATGACAAAGGGCGATGTGTTCGCGCTGACCAACTATATGTCACAGATTCTGGTGGAGCTGGTGAAGCTGGCAAACACCATCATCATGATTAACAAGGGCTTTGCGGGCGCGGCGCGCATTGAGGCGGTGCTGGCGGAGCCGATGGGAATGCCTGTGGATGCCTCGCTTCCCGCTCCCGCGAATGCTGCGGGGACTGCGGTTGCGTTTGACCGCGTGGGGCTGACCTACTCCGAGGGCGCCGACCCGTCACTGACCGACATCAGCTTTACCGCCGCGCCCGGGGAAACCATCGGCATCATCGGCTCCACGGGCTCGGGCAAAACCTCGGTGGTCAACCTGATTGCGCGGTTTTACGATGCCACGGCAGGGACGGTTGCCGTGGACGGTGTGAACGTCAAGGCGCGTTCGCCCGAGGCGTTGCGGGAGGAAATCGGCATCGTTCCGCAAAAGGCGGTGCTTTTCCGCGGAACGGTGCGTTCCAATCTGCTCTGGGGGCGCAACGATGCGACCGACGACGAGCTGTGGGCAGCTCTGGAGCAGGCGCAGGCGAAGTCCTTCGTTGAGGAAAAGGAGGGCGGTCTGGACGCTCCCGTTGCGCAGAACGGCAAGAATTTCTCGGGCGGTCAGCGGCAACGGCTGACGATTGCGCGGGCACTGGTGCGCAAGCCCTCGATTCTGATTCTCGATGACAGCTCCTCGGCGCTCGACTACGCGACCGATGCGGCACTGCGCGCGGCAATCCGCAAGCTGGACTATCATCCCACGGTGTTCCTGATTTCCCAGCGCACCGCCTCCATCTGCCATGCCGACCGCATTCTGGTTCTGGACGATGGGCATCAGGTCGGGCTCGGCACGCACGAGGAGCTGTTGCAGACCTGTCCGGTCTACCGTGAAATTTACGATTCCCAATACAGAAAGGAGGGCGCGGACGCATGAAAAGCGTGAAAGAGAAGCAAAAGAAAAAGAAGAGCGGCTTTGACATCAAAACCGCCAAGCGGGTGCTTCGGCTGATCCGCTCCTCCCGTCCCATTCTGATTGCGTCCCTGCTCTGCGCGGCGGTGAGCGCGCTTCTGTCGCTCGCCGTGCCGCTTCTGGTCGGGGATGCCATTGACGAAATGCTCGGACAGAATGCGGTCAATCTGCCGCGTGTGACGGGCATCTGCATTGCCATTGGTGTCAGCGCGCTGATTACGGCGCTGACGCAGTGGGGCATGAACGTTCTGAACAACCGCATGGCGTATCATCTGGTCTACCGCCTGCGCCGCGAGGCGTTTGAAAAGCTCCAGCGTCTGCCGCTTTCCTATCTCGACAGCCGCTCCACGGGCGGGCTTCTGAGCCGCATGATCAACGATGTCGACCAGTTCACCGACGGGCTTCTCCTCGGCTTCAACCAGTTCTTCACGGGCATTCTGACCATTCTCGGAACGCTGATTATCATGCTGACCGTCAAGCCCTCGGTTGCGCTTGTGGTCATTCTCATCACGCCGCTGTCGCTGTTCGTTGCCTCCTTCATTGCCTCTCGGACCTACTCGATGTTCAAGCTGCAATCCGAGACGCGCGCCGAGCAGACCGCCATGATTGACGAATACGTGGGCAACCACAAGGTGGTCACGGCGTTCGGCTACGAGGACGAATCGCAGGAGATTTTTGACGAAATCAACGAGCGCTTGCGCAAATGCTCTCTGCGTGCGACCTTCTTCTCCTCCATCACGAACCCCTCCACGCGGTTTGTCAACAATCTGGTTTACGCGGGCGTTGCGTTGCTCGGCTCCCTGCTCTGTCTGCCATCGTTCGGCGCGTCCTTCACGGTCGGTCGCCTGACGGGATTCCTTTCCTATGCGAACAAGTACACCAAGCCGTTCAACGAGATTTCCGACGTGTTTGCGGAATTCCAGAACTCGCTTGCCTGTGCCGCGCGGCTGTTTGAGCTGCTCGACGAGGCGACGGTCCCGCCCGATGCGCCCGACGCGCGGGTGCTTGACCACGCCGACGGGCGGGTAGAGCTTTGCGATGTGGCGTTCTCCTACTCTCCCGACCGCGAGCTGATCCGCGACTTGAATCTCTCGGTCCGCCCGGGCGAGCGTGTTGCGATTGTGGGACCGACGGGCTGTGGCAAGACAACGGTTATCAATCTGCTGATGCGGTTTTACGATGTGAATGCGGGCAGCATTCGGGTGAG
This sequence comes from Clostridiales bacterium UBA6330, assembly GCA_002438075.1. GTDB lineage: Bacteria > Bacillota > Clostridia > Oscillospirales > CAG-272 > UMGS1865. The sequence continues at coordinate 635 of DJSQ01000151.1, read as the reverse complement.
CGGGACCGACATCCGCGACATGACGCGCGCCAGTCTGCGTGCGGGCTGGGGCATGGTGCTACAGGAAACGTGGCTTCGCGCGGGGACGGTACGGGAGAATCTGACCTTCGGAAAGCCCGATGCGACCGATGCGGAGGTGATTGCTGCGGCAAAGGCGGCGCACGCGGACTCCTTCATTCGTCGCTTACCCAACGGATACGACACGGTACTCGGCGAGGGTGGCGGCGAGCTTTCGCAGGGGCAGAAGCAGCTGCTTTGCATTGCGCGTGTGATGCTTGCGCCCCCGCCGATGCTGATTCTGGACGAGGCGACCTCCTCGATTGACACGCGGATGGAGCTGAAGATTCAGAACGCGTTTGCGCGTCTGATGCGCGGGCGGACGAGCTTTGTTGTTGCGCATCGTCTTTCGACCATCGAAAACGCGGACTGCATTCTGGTGATGAATGCGGGTCGCATCATTGAGCAGGGCAATCACCGCGCTCTCCTCGCCCAAAACGGCTTCTACGCCCACCTCTACAACAGCCAGTTTGACAACTCTGCGGGGGGGTAAGGGAAAGACCTTGGAGGCGCAGGACCCCCTCTTTCGGAGAGGGGGTCCTACCCTCCAAACCTCCCTGACCTCCCGAGAACTTCCC
>DJSQ01000189.1 GCA_002438075.1 Clostridiales bacterium UBA6330 | reverse complement strand
CTCCGCTACCGGATAGAAATGGTTCAAGTTAGTGTCTGACTTGAACGGAACGACACGCGGGGCGTTCCCTACGGTTCACTCCCCTAAAAAGATAAAATCCTCTTAGGGATAAATTCACTACATTACAGGCTGAACCGCCGCAGGGCTTCCTTTACGCTCCCTCGGATGAGGCGGGTCAGGCGGTCTACGATTCCTGCGGGGTCCTCGCGCATATCGTCGCGTATCCAGTCCAGCATGAAGCCGATAAAGATATAGGAATAGCTCCGCGCGATAAAATCCTTGTCCTCGTCGCGGACAGTCATGTCGTGCCCCTCCTCGTTGATCACCCCGCGCACCAGCGCGTCCACAGGCGGGCTTAAGAATTTCTCCACCTGCCCGCGGTCCACGCATCGGTAAACGTTCAGAATAAACGGCTTATTCTGCTTCACGGCTTCAAATATCCGCAAAAGCCCCTCCTGCCATGTATCATAGGTCTTGTTTTCCTCCAGAGCGCGGCGCGCGTCCTCCATGCAGGACCACTCCACAAGGTCGTAAATATCCTTGAAATGGTAGTAAAACGTCATGCGGTTGATTCCGCAATCCTCGGCGATATCGTTGATGGTGATTTTGGTCAGCGGCTTTTTCAGGAGCAGATTTTTCAGCGATTGCTCCAGTGCGCGCTTGGTAACCTGTGACATGACCGTTCCCCCTCTCTGCGGTTCGCTACCGTTATTATACCATGTCCCCCGCCGAAAGTCAAGCGAAAAAGGACGAACGCAACCGCGTTCGTCCTTTTGTTCAGTGATTCAGGTCCTGCTTGATTTGCGAGGTGCTGATTTCGGGCGTTCTCGGCAGGTAAACGACCTCCGCGCCCTCCTCCTTCAGGAAGTCGAACTTCCCCTGCCAGTCATCGCCGATGACAAAGGTGTCGATGTGGTATTCGTGAATGTCGGTCCGCTTCTGGTCCCAGCAGGTCTCGGGAATCACGAGGTCAACGTAGCGGATTGCCTCCAGAAGCGCCTTCCGCTTTTCATAGGAGAAATAGCACTTCTTCTGCTTTTCGTTCCAGTTGAATTCATCGGTCGACAGCGCAACGATCAGGTAATCGCCCAGCGCCTTCGCCCGCTTGAGCAGATTGATATGCCCATAGTGCAACAGGTCAAAGGTCCCGTATGTGATAACACGTTTCATATCAATTCTCCGTGTATGATTTGTTCAGATCAAGCATCGCATAATCGTGGTGCGAGACCCGTTTATCCTCGGGCGGCAGCTTGCGCCAGTCGCCGTAGAGTGCGGTCAGATAGCGGTCGGCATCCTGCGGGATAAAAATCTCTCCGTCCTCAAATTTGCAAAGCGTGGGGGTACCGAACCATGCCCGCTCGGTGATCTCCCGCTCCTTCCATGCGCCGAAAAGGTTGACGCTGTAGGCATAATCGTCATACGGTCTTGCGGCACCCGCGCGGTTGATTTTTTCAACCAGTCGGTCGCGGCTCAGAATGAAATTCGGAATCAGCCGACCGACCGCAACAGAAGCATTCCGAAGCAATCCGCCCCCGCGCCGAAACGCGCAGATTTTCGTATTCAGCAGGTTGATATCCCGATTGATTTTTTGATAGCTTTTGATGCTTTCCTCTTTTGTATTCCCGATGCCGTCAAGTGGAAAAATATCAATATAAATACCCCGTTTTGCCTTGATACGCGCATTTTCCACCAACGTGGTTTCGGTGTCATACGCCTTGCAGAACGGATAAATGAAATCCCGATTCTGCCCGGGTGCCTCGATGCGATACCGCGCATTGTCGGTCCCGTTTTCGGAGAGCGCCACCATTCTCTCGTAGTCCGCCCGCGGCATTCCGACATCCAAGTCATCGTCCCACGGGATGAACCCGCCGTGACGCACCGCTCCCAATGCGGTCCCGCCCAGCGCATAGTAGCGCAAGCCGTTTTCCGCGCAATAGCCGTGGAACCATTTCATCATGTTCAACAGCTTCGCTTGCATTTCATTCATCGACAAAAATCTCCTATCAATACAGCTTCACGCCGAAAAGCCCCAGCAGAGAGCCGAAGCCGTAGGTCACATGGAACAGCGGGTAGAGCCAGAAATTCAGCAGTCCGTATTTCGGGTGCTTGTTGCAGAACGAAAAATACAGGTCCAACAGGGTATAGCACGCCATCTCCGCCGCAAAGACCCAGCCGACAAACGGCAGGAAAGCGCCGAGAATCGGCAGGACAATGAGCGACATCAGAAAAGCAAACGGGATGAAATGCCGCAGGCTCATCGCGCGCGGATTTTCAAGCAGGGTGCGGAACAGTGCGTTGCCGTTCTGCAAGCCCATCTTCAGAATTCCGCCGACCGTATCCCTGCAATAATAGCGGAAGCGGATGTCCTCCGCCAGCCAAAGCTTACCGCCCGAGGCGCGGATTCTCGCATTCATGTCGTTGTCCTCACTGCGCAACAGCTTCGGGTTGAACAGTCCGACCCTGTCGAACACCTCCCTGCGGAACGCGCCGAACGGCACGGTATCCGCATAGCGGTTTCCGTCCCCCGTCCGAAAATCCGAGCCGCCCACGCCGAACTTGGTGGAAAGCATCTGCGCAATCGCGCCACCCACAAAGCCCTCCGCCTGCGTCTCGGCAATCCCGCCCACGCAGTCCGCATCGGTGTGCTCGAGATAGTAGACGCATTTTTCGATATAGTCGGGGTAAAAGTAGGAGTGCGCGTCAAGGCGGATGATATACTTCCCCTTCGCCGCTCCGATTGCCAGATTCAGCGCATACGGGGTCTTTTGCTTCTCGTTTTGAAGCAGGACAATCGGGAGCTGCTCCGCTTCCGCCGCGCGGCGGATAGCCGCAACGGTCCCGTCCGTCGACATCCCGTCCGCAAAAAGCCACTCCATCCGCTCGCGCGGGTAGGTCTGCTTCTCCAGCGACTCCAAAAGGGTCCCGATATACCGCTCCTCATTGTAGAGCGGAACGATGACCGAAACCAGAATTTCTGCCATAGATTACTTCCTCTTTTTTCTGCCCTTCCCCGCGCGGTCCGTGCCGAAGTCCCTCCCCAGCACCGCGAGGACCGTCATCCACAACACGCGCAGATCGTTCCGTAGCGAGGTCTTTTTCAGCTGCTCCAGATTGTACCGCATCTTCGCGGGCAGAATCGTTTCCGTGTAAACGGCATCCGCGTCCTCCGCCCGCTCGAGGAGCCGCGCCTCGTCCTTATACAGGATGCTCGCAAGGCTTGTGACCCCTGCGGGAAGCAGGAGCGTTGCCATCATTTCGGGGGTATACTGCTCGGTGTAGCGCGGCACCTCGGGGCGGGTCCCCACAAAGGTCATTTCCCCGCGCAGAACGTTGAACAGCTGGCTGATTTCATCCAACCGATAGTGGCGAATCAATTTTCCGACACGCGTCACGCGCGCATCCCCCTTGACCGTGATTTGGGATTCCCCTTCGGTGTTGACCGCCATCGAACGGAATTTGAAGATGCGGAAGCGGCGGTTGTACTGCGTGACCCTGACCTGCCTGAAAAAAACGGGACCGCGGCTGTCCGCCTTGATTGCAATCGCCAGAATCAGAAACACGGGCGAAAGCAGAACCAGCAGAACAAGGGATGCCACAATGTCAAACAGCCGTTTGCAAATCAGCGTCAGCCGTTTCTTTTTCAAAAGGTCGTAGTAGCTTCGCACCGCATCGTTCCGCAGCTCGGGCGGGAGTCGGTCCCATTTTTTCATTAGCATTACAAATACTCTTTCAGAATTCTGACGTAATTCTCCTTCACATATTCCACATCCCCGTCCGAAAGACAGGTGTGAAGCGGCAGGGTAATCTCGTTTGCGTAATACGCATACGCATTCGGAAAATCGGCAATATCAAAGCCGAGATTCTTGTATGCCGTGTGCATCGGAAGCGGCTTGTAATGCACGTTGCAGGCAATGCCGCAGTCCGCCATTTTGCGGATAATCTCATTCCTCTGCTCCACCGTAATGCCCGGAATACGGGTAATATACAGATGGCCCGAGGATTCATACGCATCGTTGTAGTGGTCCAGCACCTTCACGCCGAGCGGCTTGAAGGCGGCATCGTAGCGCGCCACAATGTCCCGCCTGCGCGCCAGAATTTGCGGATAACGGCGGAACTGCGCCAGTCCGAGCGCCGCCGCAATATCGGTCATGTTGCACTTGTACCACGGTCCCACAACATCATATTCCCAATCGCCCAGCTTGGATTTTGCCAGCGCGTCCTTGGACTGCCCGTGCAGACTGAGCAGCTGGAACTGCCGATAAAGCGCCTCACTGTCAATCTCCTTCGGCAGTCTCCATGTCACCGCGCCACCCTCGGCTGTGGTAAAGTTTTTGACCGCATGGAAGCTGAAGCAGGAAAAATCCGCCACGCGCCCAATCATTTGCCCGTGCCATTTCGCCCCGAGCGCGTGCGCCGTATCCGCGCAGACAAGCACTCTGCCAACCGCTCGCTGGATATCGTTCGCGGGCTTGAACAGCTGCTTTTTGCGCTCGACAATTTCAAAAATGCGGGTATAGTCGCAGGGCACGCCGCCCAAATCCACGGGAATGACCGCCTTCGTCCGCTCGGTAATCGCGGCTTCCAGCGCGTCATAGTCCATCTCCAGATTGTCCTTCTGCGAATCGACCATCACGATCTTCGCGCCGACATGGTCAATCACCGATGCCGTTGCGGTATAGGTATAGGCAGGGACCACGACCTCATCGCCCTGTCCGATTCCCAACACACGGAGCACCAGCTCCGCACAGGCGGTCTGCGAATTCAGGCAGACGCATTTCTCGGTCCCGAGCCATTCCGCGAGCTCATTTTCCAGCTTTTTGGTTCTCGGACCGGTCGTAATCCAACCGGAGCGGAGTGCTTCGCAGACCTCCGCAATTTCCGCTTCGGAAATATCGGGGGGACTGAACGTTATGATCTTCGCACAATCCGACATCATGTTACACCTCTTCTTTATTCCGGCACCGCTTCGGCGGCAAGCGGCATTCTGCCCCGCCCGTCCGCGGTCCGTTCCCGACCGCGCGGAATCCCGATTGGGGTGCCTGCGGTCACAGCAATTCATTGTTATCATCCGAAAATCCAAGCCGTTCCGCTCCGCCGCAGGCCCTGCAAACGGAGTATCGCCCATGCGGAGCCGATCTAACGGCATCAGACCCAATCAGCCCGATTTTTTCGTTCGGAAAGGGCAAATCGTTATGGAATCCGTACTATTATATCATAAAAAAGGGAATCTGTCAAGGTCCGTGCGCGGAAAACTCTGTGATTTCGGGCAACAATCATGGAAAAACGGACCATTTTTCATAATTACCGCACAAACTTCGATGAAAAATCATCTGCTCCTTGCGGCAAAACCGACAAGCGCATAAAACCACCGAGCAGAGAGCAATCTGCTCGGTGGGGGTTGGATAAGTAAAAGTGAAGAGTGAAGAGTGAAGAAGTAAAAAAATCCCGAGCGCAGCGCGTTCGGGATTTTTTTGGTGACCCATCGGAGAGTCGAACTCCGGACACCATGATTAAAAGTCATGTGCTCTGCCATCTGAGCTAATGGGTCGCCCTTTTGGGGTTACCAAAATATTATAACACAATTTTCCCGATTTGTCAAGGGGTATTGTCTCGTCAGATTGCCGAAACGGACAGGCTGTATATTTTTATATTTTGGTCATTTTATCCGTTTCTTGCCTGTCCGTAAGCCTCTCTTGCGGCGGAAGCCATGCGCGCGATGTTCTCGGGGAGGATATCGGGCATGGTGGGGGTATACTCCCCCGCTTCCATTTCGTTTTCCCTGATACGCGACCGCCATGCGTGCAGAAACAGCCGCTCGAACAGCCCCGCGTTCTTCAGCTTGAGCCGTCCGCCGAAATTCAGGACCGCAAACGCGCTCGCCGTCACGCCCTGCGGGAACAGTCTGTCTCGGTAGTCCTCGAATTCATGCCCGCTCCCACAGCAGAGGAACAGCCCATGCACCGAGGCTTCCAGCTCGGTCTGCCGCTCCAAAAGATAGGTGCGCAACGGCTTTGGCAGCTTGCCGTAGCGGACCGAGCCGCCAACGATGACAGCATCAAAGCCATCGGGGTCGGGGCGCGTGACGGTCAGGTCCGCCACGGTCACCTCCGCGCCGCGCAGCTCTCCCCGCAAAATCTCCGCACACTCCGCCGCCGTCCCCGTTTTGCCTGCGTATGCTATCAGAAGCTTCATGCTGTTTCCTCGCTTTTTGCCGTTTTCTTTATAGTACCACAATTCGGCAAAAAATGCAAGTGTTTTTTGTGAATTTCGGTTTTATTCCGTAATCCGCTTGTCCTGAAAAAGAGAAAACAGATAGCTACATCCCGTGATACGACTGTCATGCCGCACAATGTCCGACGGGCGATTCAGGGGACCCATCTCCCACACAATCCGCACATAGCTTTTCGGAATGACACAATTGGTGGGATGCAGTTCCCCCGTTTTTCGACTCCGGCAAATCGGGCGTATTCCTTGCGGCTTAAACCGATAGCTGAAACAAAAATTCTTTACAGTAAAGAAATCCTCTCCCTGATGTGCCCGCAACCGACTCCAAATTTCCTCAAAATCCATGTTTCTGATCTCCTTTTCCAATATTTTTTGCAGCCTTAAACATTGTGTCCACAAGCCCCCACGCAGTCAATGCGGCAAGAAAGTTTATAAATCCGCTCCCCCGCGGCTTGTTCTATTTTTTGAACCTGCGCATACGCGCCTTGTACAGCTTCTTTTCTTCCTTCGTATACTTCGTTCTTCTCGTTGTTTCTTCTTTCATTGCTTTCTCTCCAAAACAATCTGTTCTTTCCCCATGTCCACCCGCACCGTCTCATAGCCCGCAGACAGCCAGCTGACGGCAATTGGATGCGAGGTGGTATTGGACCAGAATTCCCGATGCCGAAATGCGGATTCGGGCAGCTTGAAGCGCAGAATCTCCTCCACCTTGCGGAACGACAGCTCCACCGTTTGCCCGCCGCTCTGCTCCAGATAGGATTTCAGGGTGCGGTACTTTTTCCCGCACTGCAATGCAGTCGCATCCCCCTGCGCGGTCGGCTCCCCTGCGTGGTTTTCCAGCCGTTCAACCCGTTCTTCCAATCGTCCAATCCGTTCCATCAACTCCAAAATAATCCGTTCGTATTCCATCTTCATCCCTCCTGTGTCTCTATTCTATCACACTTTTCTTGATTTGTCAATACTTTTTCTTGATTTTTCTTGATTTATTTTGCACAAATAAAAGAAAAAACAGGAATAAACGGAGCGATGGCGGGAAAAACTATTCCATATGTTGTAATCCCAACATACAAAATCAAGGCTCCGAGGTATAATAAATATGACTTCGGACGATTGGAGGTCACACATGAAGGTTGCATTTTACGATACCAAGCCCTACGACCGCGCGTCGTTTGAACCGCTCGGCGAGGCGAATCATATCCGTTTCAAATTTTTCGAGGACAAGCTGACCGAGGACACGGCGCCGCTCGCGCGCGGGTGCGATGCGGTCTGCGTGTTCGTCAACGACAACGTGAACGCGGCGGTCATTGACCTGCTCTGCGAGATGGGCATCCGCGTCCTGCTTCTGCGTTGCGCGGGCTTCAACAATGTGGACCTGCGGCACGCAAGCGGTCGTCTGACGGTCCTGCGCGTCCCCGCCTACTCGCCCTACGCGATTGCGGAACACGCCATGGCGTTGCTTCTGACTTCCATCCGTCGCATCCACAAAGCCTATATCCGCACGCGCGACTTCAATTTCAGCCTGAACAACATGGTCGGCTTCGACCTGCACGGCAAGACGGTCGGCGTGGTGGGGACGGGCAAAATCGGGCGTTGCTTCATCAACATCTGCCGCGGGTTCGGGATGAAGGTGCTCTGCTACGACCCCTTCCCTGCCGATGACCCCTCGCTTTCCTATGTGCCGCTGGACGAGCTGTTCCGCGCGAGCGACATCATCTCCTTCCACTGCCCGCTCACGCCCGAAACGCACCACGTGGTGAATGCGGAGAGCCTTGCGACGATGAAAAAAGGCGTGGTGCTGGTTAACACCTCGCGCGGCGCGCTGATTGATTCCGAGGCTCTGCTCGCGGGCATCAAGTCCCGCAAGGTGGGCGCGGCTTGTCTGGACGTTTACGAGGAGGAATCCGACATTTTCTTTGAGGACAACTCGGGGCACATTCTCGAGGACGACACGCTGGCGCGGCTGATTTCCATGCCGAACGTCATTGTCACCTCACATCAGGCGTTTCTGACCGAAGAAGCGCTTGCGAACATTGCCGACACAACGGTGCGGAATCTGCTCGACTTTGCCGAGGGAAAGCTCGGCGCGAACGAGGTCTGCTACCGTTGCGCAAAATAAAATTCATTTCACACATAAAGGAGTCTTTCCTATGACAATCTCGCAGGACATTCTTTCCGTCGGCGTTTACGACCCCGACCTGACCCTGTTTGAGGGGCAATACCGCGTTAGCGGCATGGCGTACAATTCCTATCTGATTCTTGACGAGCGGATTGCCGTGATGGACACGGTGGACGCGCACGTCGGCGATGCGTGGCAGGCGAAGCTGGACCGCGCGCTGAACGGTCGGGAGCCCGACTATCTGGTGGTACAGCACATGGAGCCCGACCACTCCGCGAACATTGCGGCGTTTCTCACGCGTTACCCGCGCGCCACGGTGGTTGCCTCCGCGCAGGCGTTCACGATGATGAAGCAGTTTTTCGGGGTTGACTATGCCGACCGCCGCGTGGTTGTCAAGGAGGGAGACGTGCTCCCGCTCGGGCGGCACACGCTGCGCTTCCTCGCCGCGCCGATGGTTCACTGGCCCGAGGTGATGGTGACCTACGATGAATTCGACCATGTCTTGTTTTCGGCGGACGGGTTCGGGAAGTTCGGCTCCTGCGACACGGTTACCGACTGGGCAGACGAGGCGCGGCGGTACTATATCGGCATTGTGGGCAAGTACGGTGCGCAGGTACAGGCGCTTTTGAAGAAGGCATCAACGCTTGACATCCGCGCGATCTGCCCTTTGCACGGTCCTGTTCTGACCGAGAATCTCGGGTACTATCTGGGGCTTTACGACAAGTGGTCCTCCTACGCGCCCGAGGAATCGGGGGTTGTGATTGCATACGCGTCGGTTTACGGCAACACGCGCCGTGCGGCGGAGTTGCTTGCGGAAGAGCTTCGTGCGCGCGGGGAAACAGTCGCGCTCTACGATTTGACGTGCGATGACATTCACGCGGCGATTGCGGCGGCGTTCCGTTACGACCGTTTGGTGCTTGCCTCGGTGACCTACAACGGGGACATTTTCCCGCAGATGCGGTCCTATCTCTCGGGGCTTGCCGAGCGCAATTTCCGCTCCCGTCGAATCGGTTTGGTAGAAAACGGGAGTTGGGCGCCGCTTGCGGCGAAGGTGATGCGCGCCCTTTTAGACCCCTGCAAAGATTTGATTTTTACAAACACGGTCATCCGCGTCCGCTCCGCCCTAAGCACCGAGAGCGCCGCGCAGGTACAGGCTCTTGCGGAGGAGATGCGGGGATGAAGAAAGACCTTGGAGGGAGA
>DJSQ01000159.1 GCA_002438075.1 Clostridiales bacterium UBA6330 | reverse complement strand
CAGACAGAGTGCGATAGCCGCACCATCAAGAGCCTACCTCCCGACAAATCCAAAAACTTCCCTGCACGGCAACCGCCGCACAAAAGAACGCGGAGAATCCCCACAAACCAATACGGCGGTTGCCGTGCAGGGAAGTTCGGGGAGGTTAAGGGAGGCTTGGAGGGAGAAGGGACCCCCTCCGAAAGGGGGTCCCTTCTCCCTCCAAGGTCTTCAAATAAAATCCTCAATCGAGGTCTCGTCGTCGACTTCGATTGTCCTGACGGGAGCCGACGGCTGGGTGCCGCGGTCAACCGACAGATTCATCTCCTCTTTAATCTGCTGTTCGGTCTCGGCGGCGCTCTCATCGTCAATCAGGTCGGTCTTTGCCAGAGCGCGTCTCGCCTGCTGGGTCGGCTCCGCAATCAGAACCGCACCGAGGACCAGCCCCGCCGCACCCGCAATCAGCTCGGCGGCGTGCGAGGTTTTCGAGCGCTTCTTGCGGATGGAGTAATCCACCACGGTCACAAGAGAGCTGAACAGCACGGCGGCGCCGACCATCGTAAAGAGATTGCTTTTGTTGTGTTCCATTTTGTTATCCTCCATGTAATTTTTTACAGTCTATTATTTTGCGGCGGTCATCTTGAGGTAGGCATTGATAAAGCCGTCCAAGTCACCGTCCATCACCGCCTGAATGTTGCCCGTCTCGTAGCCCGTCCGCGTGTCCTTGACCAGCGTGTACGGCATGAACACGTAGGAGCGAATCTGCGAACCCCATTCAATGTTCGCCTTGTTGCCCTGAATGTCCTCAATCGTGTCCAAACGCTCCTGTAGCTTGATTTCCATCAGCTTGGCTTTGAGCATATGGAGCGCGGTCTCCTTGTTCTGAAGCTGGCTCCGCTCGGTCTGACAGCCGACCACAATGCCCGTTGGCTTGTGCACAATGCGGATTGCCGAGTCGGTCTTGTTGATGTGCTGTCCGCCCGCGCCGCTTGAACGGTGCGCGGTGACCTCAATGTCCTCATCGCGGATGACCACCTTGTCAACGTCCTCAAACTCGGGCATGACCTCAATCGAGGCAAAGGAGGTCTGCCGCCGCCCGTTTGCATCGAACGGAGAGACCCGCACAAGGCGGTGCACGCCGTTTTCGCTCTTGAGATACCCGTAAGCATTCAAGCCGACCACCATAATCGTGGCGCTCTTGATGCCCGCGCCGTCACCGTCCAGCCAGTCGGTCAGCTTGACCTGAAATCCGCTCTTCTCCGCCCACCGCGTAATCATGCGGTAAAGCATCTGCGCCCAGTCCTGCGCCTCGGTTCCGCCCGCGCCCGGGTGGAAGGATACGATGGCGTTGCTCTTGTCGTATTCGCCCGAGAGCAGCACTTCAATCCGCTTGTGCTCCTCCTCCGCTTTGATTGCCTCCAGCTCGCTCTGAACCTCCTCGACCGAGCCCTCGTCATTCTCCTCAATCGCCATTTCCGCCAGCGCGATTGCGTCCTCCAGTCGGTGGCACAGCTGCTCGTAGCCCTGTACCTTGTCCTGCGACTGCTTGATGGTCTGGAGCACCTTGGAGGAATTTTCGGTGTTGTTCCAGAATGCGGGGTCCGCAGTCTGCGCCTCAAGGTCCCGCAGGTTCGCCTTTGTTTCCTCGATGCGGAGCGCCAGCCCCAGCTCCTTCACGTCGTTCCGCATTCCAATCAGTTCATATTTCGCATTCTCTAATGCAACGATCAAGTTTCCCTCCCACGCCCACGGCGTTTGCCCGCGGCGTTTTTCCCGATAGTCGTTCTTATCCACTCTTTATTATACCATGCAAACGCCGTTCTTGCAAGGGGTTCGGACAATTTTTTTCGGAAAAAGCAAAAAACGGTTGACTTTGCTCCGCTGTCGTGCTATAATAATAGCAGTTTTTTGAGGCGAGGTATGGGAATGAATACGGATAAATTAGATCGGTTTCTGGATGAAATGCCCCTGCGCGGGCTCCCCGGCTGTGACCTCTCGGTCACACGGAACGGACGCGAGGTCTACCGCCGCACGGTCGGCTATTCGGACGCGGAGATGAAGCGCCCCGTCGACCACGACACCCTGTGGTGGATTTTTTCGGCATCCAAGGTCATCACCTGCACAGCGGCAATGCGGCTGGTTGAGGAGGGTCGGCTGAAGCTGACCGACAAGGTTTCGGACTACCTCCCCGCCTTCGGCTCGCTGACCGTTCGGCAGAAGGACGGGACCGTCGTCCCCGCAACCGAGCCGATGCGCATCGTCCACCTGTTCACCATGACGGGCGGCATGGATTACGACCTGAACGCCCCCGAAATCACAGGCGCAATCGCGGCGGGTCATACCGACACGGTGAGCCTCTGCTCCGCAATGGCAAGCAGACCGCTTTGGTTCGAGCCGGGGACCCACTACCGTTACAGTCTTTGCCACGATGTGCTCGCGGCAGTCATTGAGGTCGTTACGGAAATGAAATTTTCCGACTACCTGCGCGAGCTGATGTTCGAGCCGCTCGGCATGACCGAAACGGGCTTCCGCCCCACGGCGGAGCAGCTCTCCCGCTTTGCACAAGCGTTTGAGTACAATAACGCGGACGGCTCTATCAAGCCGATTGCCATCGGAAACGGGCGCTACGCGCTCACCCCCGACTACGACAGCGGCGGAGCGGGACTGTTCACCAAGGTTGACGACTACATCAAGGTTGTCACCGCGCTCGCCTGCGACGGCACGTCCCCCAACGGCTATATGCTCCTGCGCCCCGAGACCATCGCCGAGATGGAGGTCAACCGCCTCTGCCCCGCGGCGTGGAAGGATTATGTGAACCATAAACTCTTCGGCTACGGTTGGGGACTTTGCGGACGCGTGCACGTCAACCCCGTGCGTTCGCTCTCGCGCTCGTCGGTCGGCGAATTCGGCTGGGACGGCGCGCAGGCGGCGTTCACCATGGTCGACCGCAAGACCCGCACGGCGCTCTATTTCGGCACACAGGTTGCCAACTGTACCATCGCCCCCACCGTCCTGCACCCCGTTCTGCGGAACCTCGTGTTTGAAATGCTTGACGAAAAATAATTTCGGCGCACCACCGGAGCACATGAAAAAGGAAGCCTTGAGCGGGCTTCCTTTTTTCATATCACAAACAGGGGGACAAAGTCTAAGGTCTCAGTCCTCCACCCGTTCGCCGAGGATGTTGCGGTACTTCTGATAGAACGCCTCGAAGTAGCCGCCGTCCAGCGCCTCGCGGATTTTTGCGGTCAGCTCGTTATAGAAATACAGGTTGTGGACCACCGCCAAGTGCATTCCGACCGACTCCTTCGCCTTGAGCAGGTGGCGGATATACGAGCGGCTGTAGTTGCGGCAGGCGGGACAGCCGCACCCCTCGTCCACGGGGCGATCGTCGCGCGCGTATTTCTCGTTGAACAGGTTGATTTTTCCGTGCCATGTGAAGAGGTTTCCGTGCCGCGCGTTCCGCCCGGGCATTACGCAGTCGAAGAAGTCCACGCCGAGGTGAACCGCCTCGAGAATGTTGCACGGGGTACCGACCCCCATGAGGTAGCGCGGCTTATCGGCTGGCATATACGGCTCCACTGCGTCGATGATGCGGTACATCTCCTCGGTTTCCTCGCCGACCGCCAGCCCGCCGATGGCATAGCCGTTGCAGTCCAGCTCCGCGATCTGCTGCATATGGCGGATGCGCAAATCCTCGTAGGTTCCGCCCTGATTGATGCCGAACAGCATTTGGTGGCGGTTGATGGTAGAATCCATAGAATTCAGTCTTGCCATTTCCGCCTTACAGCGCACCAGCCAGCGGTAGGTACGCGCGACGCTATCCTCGACGTATTTATAGGGGGACGGGTTCTCGATGCACTCGTCAAACGCCATTGCAATGGTGGACGCGAGGTGGGACTGGATTTGCATACTTTCCTCGGGTCCCATGAAGATGCGCTTTCCGTCGATATGGGACTGGAAGTAGACGCCCTCCTCCTTGATTTTCCGCAGTCTGGCGAGGGAAAAGACCTGAAATCCGCCGCTATCGGTGAGGATGGGACGGTCCCAGTTCATGAATTTATGGAGCCCTCCCATGTCGTAGATGAGGTCATCGCCCGGTCTGACGTGGAGGTGGTAGGTATTGGACAGCTCGACCTGACAGCCGATTTCCCGCAGCTCCATAGTATCCACGCCGCCTTTGATTGCGGCGCAGGTCCCGACGTTCATAAACACGGGTGTTTGGATATCTCCGTGGACGGTATGCAAAACGCCTCGTCTCGCTCTCCCGTCCTTCTTCAGCAGTTCGTATTCTTTTTGCATGGTTTTCCTTTCTTTTAAGGCGATTAAGACCTTGTGGCTTTGCCCCAAGCCCCACTTA
>DJSQ01000024.1 GCA_002438075.1 Clostridiales bacterium UBA6330 | reverse complement strand
GCAAAGGCAAGCATCCACGGGATTCCAATCATATCCTTTGCCTTGATTCCGTCCCAAACAACCGGCATTCCGTGAATCGCCGCCGTCGTATCGGCACGGTAATTGTTTTTGCAGTCCGTTTTCTCCGTTGCCCCTTTCCATATTCCCTTTCCGCTTCCGGCATAGCTGTCGGCAATGTTCAGCCAAAGTGTCCCATCGTCAGCGAGTACCCGCCTGACCTCCCGAAACACCTCTACCAAACGGCAGATATACGCCTGCGGAGATTCTTCTACTCCGATCTGCCCGTCCACGCCGTAATCGCGAAGCCCGTAATAAGGCGGGCTTGTTACACATCAATTGACGCATCTGTCCGGCAGTTCTCTCAATGCCGCCAATGCGTCTTTACAAATAATTAGGTTCATACTCCCTCCATTCTTATACCTTTACAATATACAAAAAAGGAGGCTCCCCGCAGGGTGCCTCCTTATCTTTTTCGCATCAGGCAGGATTCCCAGATATAGTCATCCAGCCCTTTGTATTGCGGGTCCCAAACATAGGTCCCATAGTGAAAATCCATCTCGTCAAGCAATGCAAATAACCGATCCATCCCTGCCTGCACATGGGGATTGGTGATAAAATCCATATCAAACGCAGTCCGAACCGTTTGCAAGCCCCGCTCGCGCAGAATGTCCAAGGTTTGTTTCAGCTTCGTCAGGGAGTTGACACCCGGAACTGCAAGAACCGTTTTCCCGGTCAGCGCATGGATGACATCCGCCTTCATGGGTCCCTCTGTCAGAATCAGATCCTCCGAGACCGCTCCGGACAGGTGCGTCCAGCCTTCGGCAGAGCATCCGTCTTCCCTTCCTGCACTGGAGACCCATCGGAATTTCCGTTTCTCGGTCTTGTCTCTCCGAATCTGCAAGCCTTGAATCGCCCCGTCCGCGTCGCGAACCGGAATCAGAATCCCGCGCTCCTCGTGTACAAAGCTCCAGCTTCCGTCCTCAGTCCGATAGAACCCCGGAACACCGCGCAAATAAAAGCCATCGGCCTGAAGATGCTTCGCCAATACAACGGTCCCAACGATTGGCGTAGTACGGTAACCATACTGCCGAATCTCCGCCTCGGTCAGTCCCCTTCCGCGCAGATTTTCCAAATGGTCTGCCGCAAGCGACAGCCGCTCCAACAGCGCGCTGTAGGTGGCATGGCGGGTTTCCGTATCCGTCATCGGACATTCCGAAACCGCCTCCGTGGAGACCGATACCGGCACTTGCAATGGTTCTGTCCCTTTCCCGCTCCCAATCCGTTCCGCAATGGCACGTCTTGCCTTGTCTCGCGGAACACCGGTATAGAGCGAATACAGATCAAACAAACCGCCGCTGACACCGCATCGCGGGCATCGGAAAACATCCTTTGCAAGATTGATGTTCAAATGCCGGTTTCGAGAAGTTTCGTCACAGCACGGGCACGCCGTATAAAAGGATCGCCGACCGTCACTCGGATAGGAGATTCCGATCAAAGGGAGAATATCCCGCATATGAAACAGCTCCATCATCGCTCCTTTCCGGAGGGGACGGCTTCTGCCGTCCCCTCCCGCCATTCCTTTTATGCGACCTCGCTTGCCGCATATTCACAAATGCAGACAGCAGCCGCCTTGATTTCGGCATCTCCCTCAAACTTGGTTGCAAGCCAATGCAGGGCGCGGGGATCCAACGTCAGGACATCCCCCAAGGTTTTACCCGCAAACTTTGCAATCGGGCACGGAAGTGTCAGCGCCTGTCTGAACCGTTCCTCCGGTGTCAGTTCCGGAACGGCAGGCTCAGGCTCGCTTTTCGGTGTCTCTTCCGCGACAGGAGAAGACTTCTTCGGCTCGTCCTCCGGCAGATCCGGAGCAATGTCGTCGAAATCCTCCCCTGCCATGCTGAACTGTAAACCAAAGCCCGCATTCCGAAGCGCAATTCCGATTGCGGCTGTCTGTGCCCATTCCCGCGGGGAAACACTCGGTTTGCTCTCGGACCTGCCGCGGCACGCCGATGCTTCCGCAAGATAGCATTCCGGTGCGTCCTGATAGCTTGGATAAACTCTTGCGCTTGCCACATAGGTTTCCTTTCCCGGTGTCACCGTTACGGTGATTTTTCCGTTCGGATATTTCAGCCGGAACCACGCAAGCTGTGCCATCACCGGCAGGCGCTTTCGCACTTCACCGCTTGCCATGTCGGTATAGTCCACCGCAAAGGCAGACGGGTCGAAGCCGTCCACACAGTTAATCGCCTCAATTTTCTGCAGTGCCGTATTTTTATCCTTCTCTGTCTGACTACTCATGCTCTTTCCCCTCCAATCGGAAGTACTGTATTCCGATACTGTATCCAAACCGGCAGAACCGTGTTGACGGTATCGGTAATATCCTTTCGGTATTTTTCTGCGGTTGTCACCTGATAGCTGGACCAACGCCGCTCGGAATCCTCCACAACGCGCATCAATGCCGTCCTCGCGGTTTCCCGCCGTTTGTTTGCCTCGCCGTCCGCTTCACTCCCCATTCTCCGCTCACTCACAAGAAAGCGCAGATAGGTGCCGACCGCGCGGTAATGCATACACAGTCCGTCCGACGTCGGTTGCTCCGGTGTGCAAAGACAGAAGCATTTCAGCGTTTCGATTACGCAGATGCGATACTGCAGCTCCTGCAGCGCCATCAAGCCCTCTGTTGCAAAACTTCGCGCAGCAATTTTTTGCTTTGCCGTGTTCTCCATTGCAAGGTACTGTTCCAATACTGTTGCCATTTTTCTTTCCTTTCTTATTGTAGCTTACAGTTGTTCCTGTATGCGTTTTGCAAGACAGGTCCCCCGTTTTTCCGTGTCGGTTTTCCGAATGGAGATGCACAGGGCTCTCCGCTCTCCAACAATTGTAACCTTCCGTTTTCCTCTGGTAATTGCCGTATAGAGCAGCGGTCGTGTCAACATCACGGAATGTGCCGTTTGCAGGTTGATCAAAACCGATTGGTATTCCGAGCCCTGCGATTTATGGACCGTTGTGGCATAGCCGAAATCCAACAGCTCCATGTCGGACATCTCATATGCCCGCAGTCGCCCGTCTCCGAAATCCACATCGACCTGCCCATCCGTACCGTTGACCGTAATGCTTCGGATATACCCGATGTCACCGTTGCTGATATCCGCGTGATTTTTGATCTGCATCACCTTGTCCCCTTCGCGGAAAATTCTTGATCCGCAGCGGAGCTCCGCCTTGGCTGGGTCTGCCGGATTGACCAGCTCCCGCAACCGCAGATTCAGCGCATTTGCTCCGGTTTCGGTTTTCTGGCGGTACGGTGTCAGCAGTGCGACATTGTCGATACCGTAGACCGAAACGTCCCGCACATACAGCTCTGCCAAGCGGTCTGCCGATGCCGTCAGGTCCGATGATTCCAGAAACTGAAAATCCGTCCCGTACTCCAGAGCCAGATTTCCGTGCCGAATCAGTTTTGCATTGGTCGCAATCCGACTGCCGGTGCTTTGCCGAAACACCTTATCCAAACGTACCGTCGGCACGCAGCCGGATGCAATCAGCTCGGACAGCACAGCCCCCGGACCGACAGACGGCAATTGATCCGCATCTCCTACCAGTATCATCCGCGCGTCCGGTTTGACGGCATCAAACAGATCGCACGCCAACCGGATATCCAGCATCGACACCTCGTCAACCAAGATCAAATCTGCGTCCAGCGGCTCCGGCTCACCGTAGTCTCCGTCCGCACCGGCATATAGCCCAAGCGCCCGATGTACCGTAGAGGCGGGCACGCCGGTCGACTGCTCCATTCTGCGCGCCGCACGTCCGGTCGGAGCGCAGGCGCAAACGGTCGCGTCCGGATGCCGCTTTCGGTAAATATCCAGAATAACCTTTTGAATCAGGGTCTTTCCGGTACCCGGTCCACCTGTGATGATGACCAGTCGGTTTTGCAACGCCGCCCTGACTGCCGCCTTTTGTTCGGGTGCCAGCTTCAGCTTCAAAAGCTGTTCCTCTGCCGCAAGGTCATCGTCCATTGCTTCGTCGGAGTCGGGCAAGCGATTTCGCAAACGCGCGGAGACTCGGTCTGCCAGATGCTGTTCTGCTTTGGCGGTCTTGGCACGGTACACCATGTCACCGTAGACTGCAAGCTGACCGTCCCGCAGCAGCTCTGCCGCGCGGTCCGCCGCAAGCTTTCGCGGCAGCGTCGGCGTATCCAGCAATTTGATTGCCGCATCCAGAAAGTTCTGTTTGGTCAGGCACAAATGCCCGCGGGATTCCGCTTCGGTCAGCGCATAAAGCAGACCTTGGTCGATGCGTTCGGGTGCCAATCGATCCAGCCCCATGCGCATAGCAATCCGATCTGCTGTGTGGAATCCGACCCCTGCCATTTCACATAAGCGGTAAGGGTGCTCCTGCACGGTTTGTATGGCTTGCTTTCCATACGTTTGATAGATCTGAACTGCCCGCCTGGCGGTTATTCCGAACGGTGTCAAAAACGCAACCACGTCCCGCGCACCGCGATTGGCAAGATAGGATTCCAGAATCCGTTTGAAGCCGGCCTCTCCGATTCCGGAAATTTCAAGCAGCCTTTGCGGGTCCCGATCCAGAACCTCCAATGTCCGGTCTCCGAACCGATCGTAAATCCGCTCCGCAATCGCAGGACCGATTCCCTGAATCTGCCCCGATGAGAGATACGCCACAATGCTTTCCCGATTCGGTATGAGCACCTCACGGTAGCCGGTCAGCGCAAATTGCAAGCCGTATTGCGGATTCCGTTCCCACCGACCGTCCATGTCATATCGGATATGCATCGCAGTCGGGAGACAGACCCCGACCACTTTAATCTGCCCCAGTTGTTTTCCGGTACTGTCAAGGACCGCCTCGCAGGGTCGGTAAAGCGCGATCATATAGTCTGACGGCGCAACCGACCGCGAATCCTTCGGGTAAAGCAGCTTTTCAAACTGACATAGCATTTCACGCCTCCTTATTTTGCCGTGACGGATACCTTCAGCTTGCGGCTCTCGGTTGTCACAGCGATCTCCTCATACACCTTCGGATACCGCTTTTTCAGCGCCGCAGTATCGGTCCGGTTCGAGGTTCTTGTTACAAAATCAATCAGAATCCGGTCTGCGGTGGTTTCCAGTACCCCGTGCTCGTGATCCTTCATGACACCCGCAATGCGCACGCTCTGCGCCTCCAGCTCCTCGTTCAATTTCTTGAGCGCCTCCTTTTTTTCGGTCACTTTGTCCTGCAAGGACAGGATTCGCCGAAGCGGTTTCTCATACTGACCCGAAAGCTCAATGGTCGGCAAAGCCGGATTTCCGCGTTCCCAGATCCGTGCCAGCGATTCCATTGCCAGCTTGGGCGGGATATCCTCCATCTTCGGCGGCTTGTCATGCTCCAGACTCCAGATCCATTCGTCCAACCGCTCAAAAATCATATCCTCCTTGGCGCGGTCGCGGTCAAGCTCCGGAAACGCCATGTCGCAATCCGGATTGTTTCCCCACATAGCGGAGAACGCACCGAACTCCACATCGGCAACCGCAAGGTAAAACCGCAGCTGCAGCTCGTAGTAAAGCGGATACCGCCCGTTTGCCCAATCGCCCGCATGGTGATAGGTACAGCTTTTGCATTCCAGAATTCCCGGCTTTCCGTCCTGCGCACGGACAATCCGACGGTCAAAGTCGGCAAGTGCGTAAGGATGGTCTGCGTGCTGATACAGATTGGTATCGTCAATTACGGTATTTCCGGTTTTCAGCCCGTAAAAATGCGCGGTAATCGGTTCTAACAGATGCCCCATCTCCAGTTGCATGGCGTTGCTTTTGACCGGCGGCTTCATCCGTCCCTTTTTGATCATCCAGAGCTCCAGCGGTGTGGTCCATGGAGAGACACCGAAGATGGTGGCAACATCACTGCCGCCGACCGTATACGGAATATCCCCCTTCGGACCGTGCATCCGGCATTCCAGCCACCGCTCGTTCGTCATGCCCTTTGTGTCACACAGTGCAATCGGTGCCGCCATCAGTATGTCACCGCCTTTGCCAGATCGTAGGCTTCCCAGTCGAGGTACATTGCCCGCGACAGATTTTCCTGCAGGGTCAGCAGCTTGCTCTGCGGTGTCTTTTTGCTGTGGAGCGTGAACACGATCTCCTGCATGGCAACAAATACATCGTGCGCCGTTGCGGGCTGATCTCCGTTCGTGGTTTCAAACATCCGAATCGCCTCAAGCGCCTCCTTTTTCGGCAGACTGAGCTTTTTGCAGACCCGACCCATTGCGTTGACCGGATAGTCCAGATGAACCTCCGTCAGCTCCTGCAGCTTTTTCACCGTATCGCCAAACCGTACAAACAGCTGATCCAATGCGGCATCAAAATCCGAGACCGTTCGCTGATGCCGATGGTCCACCTCCACGCACCCGCCGATCAGAATCGGCATATCCGACCCGAACAGCATTGCCGAGACCTTGGCAGACGCGACTCCGGTGTCCGAGGTAAGGAAACGGATTCCCGGAATCAGTTTCTCCGCCATTCGAAGCCTGCCCTGCGCTTTCAGCAGGTCAGTATAGGAACCGATCAAATCTTCCTTCTGATCCGGCATGGTCCAGGAAGCGCCTGTCACGGCGTGGTCGCTATATCCGGTCTCAAATTGATTCCCCGGAAACCGTGCGTCCAGCTTCTTCTGCAAAAGGCTCAACAGCTGTGCAATCGGCAGAACGGAATAGTCCCTTTCGTCCCCCGAATGAACAGCCGAGACCTTTTCATCACGAATCAGAACCAGCGCGTTGCTTTTCTGCTCCGCGAAGCAGGTGTTCAGAACATCCGCCAAGGTCTCGCGCTTCAGCTTCGGCAAAACACTCCCGCCGATTTTTGCGCGGTCAAGAATGCTTTTGTATGCCGTTGAACGAACCGGATACAGATCCCGCTCGACGCGCATGGCAAGACCAAGATTTTTGAC
>DJSQ01000199.1 GCA_002438075.1 Clostridiales bacterium UBA6330 | reverse complement strand
TCCTCTGCCCACGAGAGGAACATTGCCACCACGCAGTCCACCTTTTGGTTGTAAAATTCCGCCGCCGCTGCCTCCGCCCCTTCGCGGCTGTAGACCGGCGCGGGGCAGATGACATCGGCAAAATCACGGAAGCGGGAGAGGTAGGTCTCCGCCTCCAGAGCCTTCCGCTCCTCGTAGTTCCCGTCCCTCGTTCCGTTTCCAAGCGGACGAAACCGCTCGGCGCCAATCATCAACAGTCCGATTTTTGCCCGTTCGGTACTCATTTTTCCTTTCCTCCGTTCTGTTTCTATGGTATCTTTATGATACACCAAAATATTTGCGAATCATAGCAAAATCTTTGCCGATATGTATAAAATCTTTACCTTTGAAAGGGCAACACAAAAAAGCCCCGCGCGGCGGGGCTTTTTTGCTTTGATGGGATATGCACAGATGCGGATGAGGGCGGGGGCGCGTTTTGCCGATCGTTCTCTACCGCGTGACCTCCTCTGTCACGGTGCAATCCGCGCGGGAGTGGTCGATTTCGCACAGGACCTCGGCGGGGTGCGTGACGGTCAGCGCGATTTTGTTACCTGCCCGATGCCATGCGACCGTAACGGTCCCGCTCGGCAGGTCGTAGGAGGCTTTGGCAGAGTCCAATTCCCGCACAAAGGACGGGCGCACCCGCACATGGCGGCAGTCGACAATCTCCAACCCCGCGAGGTCGCGGAAGAACCAGCGCACCACGTCACCGAGGAAGTGGTGGTTGTGCGAGCCGCATTCCCGCCCGCCCTCGGGCTGGAAGGATTCAACCATCGCCGTCTCGCCGCGTTCGAGCAGATTCCGATAGGAGGGGAATTCCTTCTGTGCGATCATGCGGTAGGCGGTCTCGCTCTCGCCGAAGTCCGAAAGCACGTGGAACAGCGCGTGCAGACCGAGGAAGCCGCAATCGAAATTGCCGCCGTTCTCCTTTATGCGCGCCATCAGGCGGGCAAAGGCTTCCTGCCGCTCCTCGGGCGCAAAGACCCCGTAATAAGGCCCCATTGCCTGCGCGGTCTGCGTGCCGTTCGCAAGCGTTGCCGTGTTGCGGTCAAGGAGAGACGCACGGACGCTTGCAAGCATCTCGTCCCCGAGCGCCGCCGCAGTCGCGGCGTCCGCCCCGCGCCCGATTGCCGCCAGCATTGCCGCCGCCTTTTTCGTCATGTCCATGACCATGATGCTGTCGGTCAGCGCGAGCGGTGTGTCGTAGCGGTGCGATTTTTTGCCCACGGGGACCCAATCGCCCAGCCCGATGGCAACCGTGCCGTCCGCGCTCCGCCGCGTGCGGAGGTAGGCGAAATAGCGGAGCATCGCATCGGCGGTCAGGGCAATTGCCCGCGTGTCACCGCGCAAGCGCCAAACGGTGTAGGGGAGGTTGACCAGCACGCTGTCCCACGCGGGACCGTTGCCCCACGCAAAGCCCCAGCCGCTTGTCGGAACAATCCCGGGGAGCGCGCCGTCCGCCCGCTGTGCCGCCACAATGTTCCCAAGCCACGCAAGGTAGCTTTCGGTTGTGTCGAACAGCAGGGACATCTGCGGCGCGGATAGGGAAGCGTCACCCGTCCAGCCGTTCTTTTCGCGGTGCGGGCAGTCGGTGGGGAAGTAGTAGAAGTTGGAGCGGTCGGAGTTGACAATCAGGTCAAAAATGCGGTTGACCGTCCCGTCCGAGCAGGAGAAGTGTCCCACACGGCGCAGGTCACTCGACAGCACGGGGAAGGACAGCAGGTCGGCGGTCGCCTGCTCGGGTCGTACCCCGAGGACGAAGGCATAGCGGTAGCCAAACCACGCAAAGGACGGCTCGTAGGTCTCGTCCCCGCCCCGCGCGCGGTATTCCATGCGGGCAAAATCGGTGTAATAGAACGGGTATTTCTCCACAGGCTGATTGTAGAGGTTGGATTGGTCGAATTTTCCGTCCTTCAGCCGCTCGCAGAATTTGACAACCACCGTCTGCCCCTCGGTTGCGCCCGTCAGGTGCAGGCGGCAGGTCCCCGCCGTGTTTTTGCCGAAGTCGTAAAGATACCCGCCGTCGCAGGGCGTGACCGACACGGGCGCGAGCGTTTCATAGCATCGAATCGGTTCCGCACGGCATTCGCAAAGCACCCCCTTCGGCGCATCCGCAGGGAGCGCGGGGGACCAGTCGGCGGCATCAAAGCGCGGCAGATTCCACCCCGCCGTTTCCCACCGCGCGTCGTAAATTTCTCCCAGACGGTATTCGTCAAACAGAATGGGGGAGGGATGGGTCAGAAATTGCCCGTCCGCAGAGAAGGAGAGCGATTTCCCATCGCCGTGCGCGTAAAATTCCAGCGCCAGCTTTGGGGCGGACCGCCACGGGGCACGGTCAAAGTCCCAGACCGCACCGCCGAAATCGTTCTGGAAGCCGTTCCCGAGCAGAACACCGAGGACGTTTTCCCCTCGGTGCAGATAGGGCGCGAGGTCGTAGACATCATAATACATCCTGTCATCGGGATTGCTGATGTAGGGCGCGAAATATCCCTTTGTGACCTCCTGCCCGTTGACCCACAAGCGGTAAAAGCCCAACCCGCAGACCAAAGCCTCGGCGCGCACGGGGACAAAATCCAAATCAAACGCCCGCCGCAGATAAGGCGCAGGGACGCGGTGCGAAAAATCGCAATATTCCCGCGTGGCACAGATGAACTGCTTTTTCATGTCGCTCTCCTTCCGATTTTCTTACCTCTTATTATACACCTTTCCCGCCCCCGTTTCTTTATCGCGTTCGGGGGCTTTTTTTATCATAAACAGGGAAAGAATGGGGTGTTTTTGGTGAATATTAGATTGAGAACAAAAATCAATCTTAAAATGTGCCGAGATTTCACCTGTTGGGGACTCTTCAGGGGGATTGTTGGCTTATGATATGATACCCTACACGGGTGCCGAGATTCCG
>DJSQ01000142.1 GCA_002438075.1 Clostridiales bacterium UBA6330 | reverse complement strand
GCAGGCGGGATCTCGGCACCCGAGTAAGGGCGAGCCCATTCCGCCCCCCGACAGGCGGGCTCTCGGCACCCCGTGCAAGGGCAAGCCTATACATCCCCCCAAAAAAGCGTCAATCCGACAACCATTTTACCAAACTAAAATTTCTCCCCGCAATTTTTCAAAAACGGGTTGACAAATCGGCGGAATCCGTGTATAATTGTATACAGAAATACAAAGGACGGTGATACCGATGCTCGAAATATCCAATAAGACCAATCTGCTGGAGCAAAAGGCGTACAAATACTCGTTGCAGGACGTGGAGGAGCCGAACCTCTACCGCGATGTGTACCCGTACAGCTGTGTTCCGCGAATTCCCTTCAACCACAGGCGGGTCCCGATCGGAATGCCTGAGGATATCTGGATTACCGATACCTCGTTCCGCGACGGTCAGCAGTCGGTCGAGCCTTACACCGTGGAGCAGATTGTCGACCTGTTCCGCCTGATGTCCAAATTGGGGGGACCCTACGGCATCATCCGCCAGACCGAATTCTTCGTTTACAGCAAGAAGGACCGCGAGGCGCTGGAGCGCTGTCAGTCCCTCGGGCTTCGGTTCCCCGAGATTACCACGTGGATTCGCGCGAGCCGCGAGGATTTCCGCCTTGTGCGTGACCTCGGCATCCGCGAAACGGGAATTCTGGTGTCCTGCTCGGATTACCACATCTTCAAAAAGATGAAAATGACGCGCCGCGAGTGCATGGAGCATTACCTTGCAACGGTTGCGGACGCTTTCGAGGCGGGGGTCATGCCGCGCTGTCATCTGGAGGACATCACGCGCGCCGATTTCTACGGCTTTGTGGTGCCGTTTGTCAACGAGCTGATGCGGATGTCGGCGGACGCGAAGATTCCCGTCCGCATCCGCGCCTGCGACACGATGGGCTACGGCGTTCCGTACCCCGAGGTCGCAATCCCGCGCAGTGTGCCGGGGATTATTTACGGCTTACAGCACTATTCCGACGTGCCGAGCGAAATGCTGGAATGGCACGGGCACAACGACTTTTACAAGGCGGTCTCCAACGCGACCACCGCATGGCTTTACGGTGCATCGGGAGTCAACTGCTCGCTGCTCGGAATCGGGGAGCGGACGGGTAACATCCCGCTGGAGGCGATGGTGATGGAGTATGCTTCCCTGCGCGGGTCGTTTGACGGCATGGACCCGACCGTAATTACCGAGATTGCGGAGTACTTCGAGCATAACATCGGCTACCGCATTCCGACCATGACGCCGTTCGTTGGCAAGAGCTTTAACGTCACCCGCGCGGGAATTCACGCGGACGGACTGCTCAAGGACGAGGAGATTTACAACATTTTCGACACGGGCAAGCTGCTGAACCGCCCCGCGTCGGTCATGCTCGGGAAGTCCTCGGGGCTGGCGGGCATTGCCTACTGGATTAACGAGAATTACCGCCTGACCGAATCGGAGCGCATCGACAAGCACGACCCGCTGGTGGCACAGCTCAAGGCGTGGATTGACAGCGAGTACGAGAGCGGCAGACAGACGGCGCTGGCAATTCATGAGGTAGAGGAAAAGATTGAGGAGCTGTCGGGCGCGCGGTTCCGTCGGCTGTAAGGAGGGAAAAGCATGATATCGGAGCATCGCAGTCTGTCACTTGCGGAGCAGGTGTTTCTCCGTTTGGAGAATGAAATTTTATCGGGGAAATACCCGATCGGGGCGGTTCTGACCGAAACGAAGCTGGCGGGGGACCTTGGGGTCAGCCGCACGCCGATCCGCGAAGCCCTGCAACGGCTGGAGCAGGAGCATCTGATTGAGACGGGGACGAAGGGAATTCTGATCATCGGTGTATCGCGGAAGGATTTGGAGGACATTTTCGCGGTCCGCCTGCGTGTGGAGGGCTTGGCGGCGCGCGCGGCGGCGGAGCGGATGACGGAGGAGGCTTTGGCGGAGCTGCGCGAGGCGTTGGAATTGCAGGAATTCTATGTGCCGCGCGGAGACCCCGAGCACGTTCGCGGCATGGACAGTCGCTTTCATCAGCTGATTTACCGCGACTGCGGCAGTACGGTCCTTGCGGATGTGCTCCTGCCGCTTCACCGCAAGGTGCAGAAATACCGCCGCGTGTCGGTGGAGGACAGCGGACGTGCCGCAGAATCCGCCGCCGAGCATCGGCGCATTTACGAAGCTATTGCCGCGCACGACCCCGACGGAGCCGAGCGCGCAATGCTGAAGCACATCGAAAACGCCGCCCGCCACATTTTGGACGGGTACACGGAATAAGGGGGAGAGACAATGGGACTGACGATTGCGGAAAAAATTCTCCGCGCGCATTTGGTTGCGGGGGAGATGAAGCGGGGGACGGAGATCGGCTTGCGGATTGACCAGACCCTGACGCAGGATGCAACGGGGACAATGGCATATCTGGAGTTCGAGGCAATGGGCGTGGAACGGGTCAGAACCGAGCGGAGCGTGGCGTATATCGACCACAACACCCTGCAATCGGGCTTTGAGAACGCGGACGACCACCGCTATATCCAATCGGTTGCAAGAAAGCACGGCATTTATTTCTCCCGCCCGGGCAACGGTATCTGCCATCAGGTGCATCTGGAGCGCTTCGGCGTGCCGGGGAAAACGCTCATCGGCTCGGACAGCCACACGCCAACGGGCGGCGGGCTGGGTATGCTCGCCTTCGGTGCGGGCGGAATGGACGTTGCGGTCGCAATGGGCGGCGGCGCGTACTATATCACCATGCCGGGCATGATTCGGGTCAACCTCACGGGGAAGCTGCGCCCGTTTGTCACGGCGAAGGACGTCAGTCTGGAGCTCTTGCGGCGGCTGACGGTCAAAGGCGGCGTAGGGTACATCATCGAATGGGGCGGCGAGGGCGTTGCAACGCTGTCGGTCCCCGAGCGGGCAACCATCACGAACATGGGGACCGAGCTCGGCGCTACCACCTCGGTCTTTCCCGCAGACGAAGTGACCCGTGCGTTCCTCCGTGCCGAGGGGCGCGAGGCGGACTTCACGCCGATTTTTGCCGATGCGGACGCGGTGTATGACAAAACGATTGAAATCAATCTGTCCGAGCTGGTCCCGATGATTGCCTGCCCGCACAGCCCCGACAAGGTGGTCCCGATTTCGGAGATTGCGGGGACGAAGGTCGATCAGGTCTGCATCGGGTCCTGCACCAATTCCTCACTTTCGGACCTTTTGAAGGTTGCGGCACTCCTGCGTGGGCGTACTGTTTCGCCGAATGTCAGCGTGTCGGTTTCCCCGGGCTCGCGGCAGGTGCTCACGATGCTTGCCGATTCGGGCGCGCTTTCGGATATTCTCGCCTCGGGCGCGCGGCTGTTGGAGTGCGCCTGCGGACCCTGTATCGGAATGGGCTTTTCTCCCAACTCGGGCGGGGTCAGCCTGCGGACCTTCAACCGCAACTTTGAGGGCAGAAGCGGGACCGCGGACGCGAAGGTTTACCTCGTTTCGCCCGAAACGGCGGTCGCGGCGGCGCTGACGGGGGTTATCACCGACCCGCGCGCGCTGGGCGAGATGCCGAAAATTCATCTGCCCGAGGCATTCCGCGTGGACGACAGCGCAATCCTGCCGCCTGCCTCTCCCGAGGAAGCGGGGAAGGTCGAGGTCCTGCGCGGACCGAACATCAAGCCGTTCCCCGCGTGCGTGCCGCAGGGCGACAGGCTCTCGGCGGAGCTGGTGCTGAAGGTGGGGGACAACATCACCACCGACCATATCATGCCCGCAGGCGCGAAGATTCTGCCCTACCGCTCGAATATCCCGTATCTGTCGCAGTTCTGCTTCGGCGTTTGCGATAAGGAATTCCCCGACCGTGCCAAGCGCGCGGGGCAGGGCATTGTTGTGGGCGGCGCGAACTACGGGCAGGGCTCCTCGCGCGAGCACGCGGCGCTGGTTCCGATGTATCTCGGCATCCGCGCGGTGATTGCCAAGAGCTTTGCGCGCATTCATGCGGCGAACCTGATCAATGCGGGCATTCTGCCGCTGACCTTTGCGGACCCTGCGGACTACGACCGCGTGGCGCAGGGGGACCGTCTGGCTCTGAGCGGCGTGTTTGACGGCATGGAGTGTGGGAAAATGACGCTGGTGGATGAGACGAATGGGTCGGAAATCCCGCTGACCTGCTCGTTCACGCCGCGCGAGATTGCCATCCTCAAAGCAGGCGGTCTGCTCGGCGTTGCGGCGAAGGGGTAAGGTACCCCGAAGGTGGTTGCTCTGTGATGACATCCGTTTGGAGGCTGTAGGCGCTCGCCCTTACTCGGGTGCCGAGATCCTGCCTGCCGGCGCCCCT
>DJSQ01000147.1:3836-4565 GCA_002438075.1 Clostridiales bacterium UBA6330 | reverse complement strand
TCCTCCGCGTCCTCCACCGTGAAGGCGAGCGCCTTTTCGGTGAAAATGTGCTTGCCTGCCTTTGCCGCCGCCAGCATAATGCGCTTGTGCTCCGCCGTGGCGGAGGTGACGATGATGCCGTCCACATCCGCCCGCGCCAGCAGTGCGTCAAGGCTCTTCTCTGCGGGAACATCCAGCTCCTTCGCCCACTCCGCGGCAATTTCGGGGTGTTCGTCCCAGACGCAGACGATTTTGCAGTCTGCCTGCTTCAAAAACTCCTTTGTGTAGCGTTCGTCCGGCTTCTGCGCGTGCAGATGCCACCGGCTGACCAATGCAACTCTGAACATGGTTTTCTCTCCTTTTGGGTTACTGTTTTGCGCCGATCGACCGCTCAATCAGCATTTTCATCGAACGGGACAGCGACTGCCCCAGCGTGGTGATGGACTGCCCGTTGTTTGCGTAGCTGTTGATTTCACCCGCCATGCCGCCCCAGCCGTAAATATCCAGCATGGAGATAAAGCGGTCGGTGTTCCAGATGATTTCGGTCATGATGCGATGCGATTCCGTATTCCGAACGCGCTGAAGCTGAACCACCTGCTCCAGATATTCAGGGAAAACGGTCTTTTCGGATTCATACATCAAATTTTCCAGCACAATTGCCGTTGCGGTGGGGTTCGGGGTGCAGTTCGGGATAAACAGCGCCTCGGCATAAGCGGCAATGACGGTGACGTACTTGTCATCCTTCTCATA